>CAZPZZ010000221.1:0-5464 GCA_964591245.1 uncultured Vicinamibacteraceae bacterium
CGGTGACACGAGCGTCGCGACGCTGGAGCTCGCGTCAGAAGAATCGACCTTCTACAGTTTCGAGCTCTCGACCGACACCCTCGGTGACGAGGAGATGGTCGAGTTGGTCTTTGACGTTGACCGAACCTTTGTTCCGGCGGAAGTCAGTGGGGGCGAGAACGGTGATCGCCGAGAACTCGGTGTCCAGCTTCACTACGCATTCCTCGAGTCGCAGTAGCCGGACTACTGTGGTCGCAATTGGCTCCGAAAGTTTAGTGAGGAGACGTGACCGGCTGAGGGGGCAGTGGCTTCATGGTGTTCATGCCGGCCAGGAATGGAAGTAGGCACCGCTCCACGATTTTATCCCTCCCACCGATATGAACGGTAGAGTGTGCCGTTTCCTGCCTTTTATCGAGGGCTCTGGCATGGGCACGGCACTCGCCGAACATTACGCAAATGTAGCGTCTGCGAAGAGGTTTGTGGAGTTTTCCGCTTTCTGAGACCGTTCGCTGCGCTGGCCCGTCTCGACAGATTTTCGCGTGTCCAACCGAAACATGCGGTTTTTACGGTGATTTGAGGACAGCGCCCGTTCGTGAGGTCAGGGAGGTCGTAGGGCCCACGAGCGGGCTTAATGGATTCGGAACTGGTGGATTCCGAGAGCCCAGGTATTCGCTTCGCTCCGAGATGAGAAGAGATTCACGAGGGACCACTGGTATAATTTAGGGGGTACAAAACACTCTCGTATACTCGGTAAGACCCACACTAGGCTGAGGGTGCCCCCCCGCGAAGATGGAATTCCGCTGCAGACTCGGTACCGAGACCGGCGAGGTGATCGAGGGTGTGTACGTCTCAGAGAGTGAGGCGATGCTCAGGCAAGAGCTCGAAGCAAAAGGGCTGTATGTCCTCGCCTTGAGTCGACGCGGCATGTTTAGGGCGTCCATGCTGTCTTTCACAGCGAGCCGCCGTATCAAGACGCGCGAGTTTTTAGTGTTTAACCAGGAACTCGCAACGCTGTTACGAGCGGGGATGCCGTTGGTGCAGTCGCTGGATATCTTGCGGCAGCGCGTGGAGGATACCGGTTTCAAAGCCACGCTCAATGATGTCCATGATCGTGTGAGGTCGGGTGCGGCACTCTCCGAGGCGTTCGAGGCGCAGGGTGAGACTGTTCCAGGGATGTACACCGCATCGTTGCTCGCGGGTGAGAAGAGTGGAGGGCTCGAAGAAGTCATTCGCCGGTATGTTGAACACGTCAAGGTCGTTGCGGCCTTGAAGCGAAAGACATTGTCTGCGCTCGTGTATCCCGTAATTTTGTTGCTGCTTTCTTTGATTGTCGTTGCCATCATCGTGCTCCGGGTCGTGCCGGAGTTCGAGGGTTTTTATCGCGGATTTGATGCGGATTTGCCATTGATTACAACGGTGATCTTGGCCGTGTCCGAAGCGGTTCGAGATTTCTTCCTCTTGCTGGTGTGTGGCGTGGTCGGCGTTGCGATGGCGCTCTGGTATTGGCTGCGACATCCCCGTCAGCGGACGCTGTTAGACCGGTGGTTGCTGCGTGTTCCTTTTGTGGGATCTATTGCGGGGCGGTTCGCCACGTCCCAGTTATCGCGCACCCTGGCGACACTGTTAAGTGGAGGCATGCCGTTGGTGAATGCGATTGACGTTGCCTCGCGGGCTATCGGAAATCGGTTCTATGCCGATCAACTCACCACGGTCGGGCAACAGGTGCGTGAAGGGGGCTCGCTCGCCGAGTCACTTGCCTCTCGGCGTGTGTTTCCGGCGGTGGCGATCAAGATGGTTGAGGTCGGCGAGTCGACCGGCGCGCTTCGAGAAATGCTGACCAGCGTTGCCGATTTCTTCGACGAAGAAATCGATACACAGCTTGGGCGGTTTGTGACGATCATCGAACCCGCGCTTCTTGTGATTATGGGGACAGTTATCGCTGCACTCCTTATTGCGCTCTATATGCCGTTGCTGCAGCTGAGCACGGTACTTTCGTGATGTTTGTCATGTCTTGGATTCGTCCGTACGCCAGGAGTGTGCGATGACAGCAGCACCACGAAAGGTCTCCGCCTCGAATATCGCGGGTTCTGAAGTTGCCGCAAGTGAGCCTGGCGAATTGTATGCCGGTGGGGAAGGCTCAGCGGTTGATCGCGCCGCGGAGGTGACTCATGCCCGTCGGTTGGCGGAGCGCTATCGATTGGCGTTCGTGGACATGGACGAGTTCAGGATTGACGCGGAACTGTTTCGTTCAATCCCGGCGGACCTCATGTTGCGCTACGGTTTCGTTCCGCATCGCAAGGATGGGGAAACGCTGATCATTGTTGTGTCGGATCCGACCGACTTGCCGATGATCGATGAATTGGCGTTGCTTCTGGATACCGCAATCCAGGTCACCGTCGGGACCTCCTCTGCCATAGAGTCGATTCTCAAGAAAAGCGAGGGTTCGCAACGCGTACTTGATGAAGCGACGGAAAGCTTTGAGCTGCAAATTCTGCATGATGAGGAGGGCAGCGAGGAGAGTCTTACCGTTGAGCGTCTGACGAGCGACATTAGTCCCGTGATTCGGCTCGTCGACTCGATGATCTATACCGCACTCCAGCGCCGTGCAAGCGACATTCACATCGAGACGCAAGACGATGCGGTGCATGTGAAATATCGAATTGACGGAACCCTTCAGTCGGCCATGCGGCCCGTCGATAAACGGTTTCACAGTGCCATTCTGTCTCGCGTGAAGGTGATGGCCGAACTCGACATTGCGGAGAAACGGGTGCCGCAGGATGGTCGGTTCAAGGTTCGGGTGCCAGGTAAGACCATCGATTTCCGTGTGTCCATCATGCCGACGGTGCACGGCGAAGATGCGGTCGTTCGGATTCTTGACAAGGAGACCATTAGCGAGCAGTTCCGAGAACTTCGGCTGGATATTCTTGGGTTTGCGGAGGAGGAGTTGCATCGGTTCCGTCGGGCCATCGCGGAACCATACGGAATGGTGCTTGTGACAGGGCCGACTGGCAGTGGAAAGACGACAACGTTGTATGCGGCCCTCTCTGAGATTCACTCCGCAGAGGACAAGATTGTCACTATTGAAGATCCTGTGGAATATCAGCTTCACGGCATTACTCAGATTCCCATTAATGAGAAGAAGGGCCTGACGTTTGCGCGGGGGCTGCGGTCGATTCTCCGTCATGACCCGGACAAAATTATGGTCGGTGAAATTCGTGATGCCGAGACGGCTCAGATCGCGATTCAATCTGCGTTGACCGGGCATCTCGTGTTCACGACAGTGCACGCGAATAATGTGCTCGACGTGCTCGGTCGCTTCTTGAATATGGGCGTGGAGGCCTACCAGTTTGTCTCGTCTCTCAATTGCGTGATGGCGCAACGACTAGTGCGGACAATCTGTGCGGGATGTCGGGTTCCCGTTCGGGTCTCAGCGGATGAACTGCGGGATGCAGCCATGGATCCCGCGCTTGCGGCGACGCACGAGTTTTTTGAGGGTAACGGTTGTATTGACTGCAGCGGTACGGGATACCGGGGGCGGACCGCGTTGTGCGAAATTCTGGATTTGACCGATGAACTGCGGGAGATGATTCTCGCTCGCGCGCCAGCGTCGGAGATCAAGAACGCGATGAGAGCAAAGGGGATGCGTTTCTTGCGCGACTCTGCCGTTGAGAAGGTGCTGGGCGGGGAGACCACGTTGCGGGAGATTAACAAGGTGACGTTCGTCAAGTAGGGTGAGCGCTGTGGTTGGTCTTCTACGATTCTTTGCTGCTGACCCTCCCCCGGCCGTGCTTGAGATCGCAGCTGATCGCGTGACGGGTGTGGCCTTTGGGGAAGGGCATGGGGTCACCACGGTGACCGAGGCGCTTCCGGAGGGAGTCTTGGTGCCGTCGCCGAATACAGTGAACATGGTCGACCGTGATGTCGTGGCTGGCGCCGTGACGCGAGTGGTTAAGCGTTTGCCCGGAGTGCCAACGAGAATTGGTCTCGTTCTTCCCGATGCTGCGGCCAAGGTCTCGCTAATACCGTTTGAGCAGGTGCCGCCCCGCGCGGCAGACCTGGATGAACTCGTTCGCTGGCAGTTGCGCAAGACGTCTCCGTTTCGGATGGAGGACGCGCAGGTTGCCTATGTCCCCGGCAGACGGAGAGCGGACGGTGCTTGTGAGTTTGTCGTAACTCTCATGCGAAGGGATGTCGTTGGGGAGTATGAAGGTGTATGTGCTAGCGCCGACACCCATGCCGGGGTAGTCGATCTGGCGAGCTTCAGTGTGGTCAATGCCGTCTTGGCCGATGGCGCCACGGATGTGTCCGATTGGCTGCTCGTACATGTGACGAGTCGAGATAGTTCGATGCTGGTGATGCGCCGCGGGCAGTTGATTCTGTTCAGGAATCGTCGAACGAGCGATCTCGACCAGTTGGTGGATTTTATCCACCAGACCACGATGTACTACGAGGATCGCCTGCAGGGGGAAGGATTTGCGCGGATGTTGCTGGTGGCGACCGGCCTCGGGGAAGATTTGGTGTCAGCCGGTAACCTACGTCTGTCACTCGAATCGCGACTGGGTACGTCGATGGAAACGATCGACTTTGGACACGTGGTCACAGCCGGCGAGGGAACGCGGTCACTGGACGATCGACAGGCCCCGTCTCTTGGGTTGCTATGGCGAGAGCGGACGCCAGTGAATGATGCTGAGGACGGGGAATGAACGGATTGTGCTCTTCGTGGGTGCCAGCGAGAAGGTGGTGCGCGTCAGCGTGGACGTACGTTCCTGGATAGGTGTAGGTGAAGGAGATGCTCCGAGTCAATCTCGCAAGCCGACCGTTCTATAACGAGCGAGCCGTCTATGTGTTGCTCGGATTGGTTGCGGGCGTCGGTGTGGTGGTTTTTGCTGCGAGTCTCGTCCTGATGGCGAACCTATCTCGGCGAAATGGCGAACTGGAGGTACGTGCGGAGGCAGCGATCCGGGCGGGCGCAGATCTCAATGGGCAGATTGCGGGGATGCGGCAACACGTGGAGCCAGACGGGTTGGATGATCTGACGACGGCGACTCAAGAGGCGAATACGTTGATCGACCAGCGCGTGTTTTCATGGACGGACTTTTTTAATCGAATTGAGGCAACGCTTCCTTCCGATGTCATGTTGACAGAGGTGCGACCAGATATCGTCCCGGGCTCGATTGAGGTAACGATGGGGGTGCTAGGACGCCGCTTGGAAGGGATCAGTGAATTCGTGGTCTCGTTGGAAGTATCGGGTGCATTCGACGGGGTGCTCAATAGGCAGGTGGAGTTGACGGCGGATGGGATGTACAGCGCGCTGTTGAGAGGACGATACAACCCAACGGCAGTGGTTGGCGGCGAAGGCGATGATTCCTCCGCCAGGTTCGATGAATCGGTACCGCTTCTGCGGCGCGACGCGCGCGAAGTAGGGAGCGTAGTGCGATGCCGCCATTGGAATTGTTGCGTAGGGTGCTTGTCGAAAAGCGACGGC
>CAZPZZ010000222.1:0-5426 GCA_964591245.1 uncultured Vicinamibacteraceae bacterium
GGAGCGGGCAGAGTATACGTGGGTGACGGACGATCAGGCGTTGGAGGCGTTTCAAACGGTCGCTCGTCTCGAGGGGCTTCTTCCCGCGCTGGAATCCTCCCACGCGTTGGCGCATGTCGCTACGCTTGCGGGGGAGTATGGTCCAGAGGACAGGTTACTTGTGAATCTTTCGGGTCGGGGTGATAAGGACGTCGAGATTGTACGAGCACGCGGTTTGGGGGGCGACCCGGTCACGGGGGGCGCAGACAGCCAGGGAGAGCGGGCGTGAGCGCCAGGATAGAGCATGTGTTTCGGGAACTCCGGAGTCGGCATCAGACGGGTCTGGTGACGTATGTCACCGGTGGAGATCCAGATCTCGAACGGTCTGCGCAGATTCTTCGAGGGCTTGACCGAGCGGGAGCAGACGTGCTTGAGGTGGGTGTGCCATTCTCTGACCCGCTCGCCGATGGACCTGTTATCCAGCAAGCCTCTGAGCGTGCGCTGGCGGCCGGGACGACGCTGGCAGGGGTTCTGGATCTTGTTGAGAGCGTCCGGTCGGATGTGGATGCGGCCATCGTGATCTTTAGCTATGCAAACCCGATCCTGCGTATGGGGCAGGCCGAATTCGCCGCGCGTGCGGCGGCAGTGGGTGTCGACGGTGTGCTGGTGTTGGATCTACCTGTCGAGGAGGCGGGGCCGTTTCGGGAGATGGTGGTCGGTGCGGGAGTCGACCCGATTTTCTTGCTGAGTCCGACAACTATTGATTCTCGTATCCGCCAGGCGGCGGAGTTTGGGCGCGGTTTTCTCTATGCGATCTCTCGCTTGGGAGTGACGGGGGTGCAGGACGAGGTGGCCGCGGATGCGCAAGTTCTCGTAGACCGAGTTCGAGCCATGACCGATCTGCCGATCGCACTCGGTTTCGGTCTGTCACGGCCCGAACATATTCGAGAGGTCGGCGCGTGCGCCGATGCGGCTGTCGTCGGCAGCGCATTGGTGGATGTCATTGCTCGGGAGGCGGATTCGCCAGACTTGGTGAAAACGGTGGAGCGCTACGTGGCCTGGCTCAAGGGCAATGCCGCGGGGAAGGAGGGCGCGAGCCTGGTATGACATCAGCGAAGAGTGGCGATGAATCGATGAGAGCTGAAGTAGACCGCCGGATTACGGAGATCCGACTCCGAATGGATGAGCTGGATGCAGAGTTGGTAGCGCTTCTTAATGAACGAGCGCGATGCGCTGGTGCCATAGGGCAGCTCAAGGAGACAGTTGGGCTTGCGGTGTATCAACCCGATCGGGAGGTTCAGGTTCTGAATCACGTTCGATCCGTGAACACGGGGCCATTCGACGGGGCGGCGATCACTCGGTTATTCGAGCGGATCATCGACGAGGCGCGACGATTGGAAGATTCGAATAAGTAGATCTTGCGGGAGAGCCCGGGCACAGCGGGTTCGGGGAGAGAGCACCCGAAGTAAGAGGCCTGCCTCGCCGGGAGCGCACGGCGTCGACGTAGCCGGTGCTCTTGCTCGTTGTGGTGTAGAAGCTTGTGAAACACGTTGCCGACCCCGGCGCGGAGAGTGGAGACATGATGCTTGAGGTTCGCGTTGTGCCGTTGCTACGTGCGGGTGTGGAGTGTGACATCGACCGATGACCGATCAGCCTCGTACGTTACCCGTCATTCAGCCCGGATCTACGTCGGCGGCGCCGCCGCCGTTCGAGAAGGTGGCCATCGTGGGCCTCGGGTTGATCGGTGGCTCGATAGCGCTAGCGGCCCGGCAGCATTGGCCTTCTTGCCTGGTACTTGGTCTAGACCGGAAGCAGGTGCTTGAAAAGGCGATGGTGCTTCATGCTATTGACGTCGCGGCTGACGATCCTGGCGTCATCGCCGAAGCCGATCTTGTCATTCTTGCGGCTCCGGTGGAGCAGAATATCGCGCGCCTGGCCGACTTGGATACCTACGTGAGAACGCCAGCGCTGGTGACTGACGTGGGGAGTACGAAGAGGACGACCGTTGAGGCCGCCAGGCAACTCCCGTCTCGGTTCACTTTCATCGGGGGACACCCGCTTGGAGGAGCGCCGCGAGGTGGGATTGAATATGCCAGGCCGGATTTATTCGTGGACCGTCCGTGGATCTTCACGCCCGATGGAGACAAAGCGGCAGGAATGCTGGAGCGCCTCTCGACCTTCGTTCGTACCATGGGTGCGAATCCTCATGTCGTCGATCCCGTAGAGCATGATCGGTTACTCGCGTACGTGAGTCACCTCCCGCAGCTCACAGCGAGTGCGCTGATGCATGTTGTGGGAACGGAAGCGGGCGAAGAGGGGCTCAGACTTACGGGCCGGGGGTTGTTTGATGCCACCAGGCTTGCATCGAGCCCAGCGGATATTTGGCGGGATATTTGTCGTTCGAACGCCGACGTTATCGGTGAAGCCTTGGACGCGCTGCTTGGTGAATTGCAAGCGCTACGCGATGGGTTGGAGTCGAGTGACGACATTGATCGGGTGTTTGACTCGGCTGGACGCTGGCGATCGCAGCTTGCGGCTCTGCGAGCTTCGCGCGACAAGGCGTGAAGCCGGTGCAGATCGGCCCATCGGTTCTTCGTGACGTGCTCGAGCATGCGCGCCGGACTGTTCCGGAGGAATGTTGCGGCCTTCTTCTCGGAGCCGCCAATCGCATCGAGACAGCGTATCCCGCGCGGAACGTGTTTCGAAGCCAGACGCGGTTTCAAGTGCATCCTGCCGACCATTTCGCCGCGATCAGATTGGCGAGGGCCGAAGGGCGTGCGGTGGTCGGGGCCTACCACTCGCACCCGAAATCCTCCCCGAGACCGTCGCTCACCGATGAGGAGGAGGCGGCCGATACCGAATTCTGGTATCTCATCGTCTCGCCCGCCATGGCGGAGACGCGGGCCTATCGCTTGATAGAGGGCTCGCTCGTGGAGGTCGAACTCCACGTTGTGGAGGGCGAGATCGACTCCTCGGACCGGGCAGGGGCCTAGGAGAGTTGCTGGATGAAGCAATGTTCGGAAGCAGCGTCGCTGAACGTCCGGGCGAGCACTAATCGGGAAATCGGCCGCCTTGCACCCGAACGGCCGTACGGGCCGTTGCGATCACTTCGTCTCGCTTCTTGAGAATAAGTCGAATCTCGTAACGTCCGCCGATATCGTACGAATGGCGTCGAGAGAATCGACGTCGAATTTCGCTGACACCAGGTTCATAGGGATCGCAGTCAAAGATACTTTCGGAACGTGTGCCGTCGTCCCAGTCCCATTCCGCGCTTAAGCAATAGAATCGTTCATTGTCATCAGCGCCCCCGCGCAGCAGGCCGGTAAAGCCGATTTCTACAGGGGCAAACCCGAGGTTGCGTCGTGCGCGGAGTGTGAGTTCTGGTTCTTCCTCCTCTTCCTGCTCGGCCACGACCGCCGTCGGGTTGAATCCGATCATCGAAAGCAGCACCGTCCCGACAATCAACCAGGATTCCCATCGCTTGCGCTGTTGCTCCATATGCGGATTGTAGCGCGAGCGCTAATCCCATTCCAGAAGGGACTCGTTTGCCTCCGGGCGACTTCGACAGGTTGACGTCTCGTCACGGCCGAAGCCGGTTCAGGTGCGCGCTATAATTTGCCGATGCTACACGAGGAAACACCGACCGTTCACTGTACCGGGGAGGCGCTTGAGTCGCTTTCTGTGGATTTGATTTGCGTTCCCTACTTCGAAGATGAACCTGCGGACGCCTTGGGCGCGCTCGATAGTGCGGTTGGACACAGCATTAATCGTGCTCGGGCCTCCGGGGAGTTGACGGGAAAGCTGCATTCGTCATTCTTCACCGATGTCGTGGATACGACGTGGTCGTGCCGACGAATCCTGTTGGTCGGAGCCGGTAAAGCGGACGGATATACGACAAGCCGAGCGTCGACGGTGGCGGCAACAGCTGGAGGGGTCGCGCGTGAGCGAGGCGCAGGACGGCTCGCGTTGGTGTGCCGCGAGCGTGGTGAGAGCTCGGCCATGGTTCAGGCCTCCGCCGAAGGAGTGCTTCTGGGCAGTTTTCGAGACACGCGGTTCAAGAGCGAGAACGCGGAATCGACACTCGTCACCGGGGTGGAATTGGTGGTGGGTACAGCGGGGCTGTCTGTCGCTCGGGCGGCGGCGGAGCGTGGTGCGGTCCTGGGAGAGTGTACGAATCGGGCGAGAGAACTCTCCAACGAACCAGGCAATCTGTTTACGCCGCGGGTCTTCGCGGACAGGGCGATGGCCTTGGCGAGCGGATCACGTACGACCGTGGAAATTATGGACGAGACGGCGATCGCGTCCCAGGGCATGGGGTTGTTACAAGGGGTGGCTCAGGGAAGTGTGGAACCGGCGCGCGTCATCATCATGAAGTACGAGCCGGAGGAGCCGGTCGATGGACCGGTATTGGGATTGGTGGGGAAAGGCGTGACGTTCGATACTGGGGGCATTTCGATTAAGCCATCAGAGGCTATGGATCGGATGAAACGCGACATGGCTGGTGGGGCTGCCGTCGTGTGTGCCATGCGGGCCATCGAACGACTGCGTCCGCCGGTCCGTGTCTTCGGCATCGTGCCCGCGGTCGAAAATATGCCTGGCGGAGGAGCGATCAGACCCGGAGATGTACTGACCGCCGCGGATGGCAAGACGGTAGAAGTTTTGAATACCGACGCGGAAGGGCGGCTGATTCTCGCTGATGCGATGGTCGTTGCTCGGCGTCGCGGAGTTACCCACTTGGTCGACATTGCGACGTTGACCGGGGCGTGTGTCGTGGCGCTTGGCCACCATGCCAGCGGACTGGTGGGAACTCCACCGGCGTGGGTCGAGACGGTACGCGCCGCAGGCGATCGCGCCGGCGAGCGATTGTGGCCTCTTCCGGCATACGAGGATTACGCCGAACAACTCAAGAGCGACACGGCCGATCTCGCGAATATCGGTGGGCGCGCCGCTGGGGCTATTACTGCCGGTATGTTTCTCCACGCGTTTACGGGCGGGTTGCCGTGGGCCCACCTGGATGTCGCTGGTACTGCCTGGTTTGAGGACAGCAAGCCGTTTCACGTCAAAGGCGCGAGTGGTGTCGGTGTTCGCACACTTGCGATGCTCCCCTTTGCTTCTTCGTGGTACGCCTAGTCAGATCTAGTGGGCTCGCGAATGAGCTCGGCGGGAATGCTGGCCGTGAGGTCGGCAGATGCGTGAGCAGACTAGGGGCATTGTAGTGAGCCCAGACGCGACGTCGGTTGGCGAGGATTACATTCCGTCAATCTTTGTTGCCGGAATGTGCACGTTCGCGCCAGCGTTCACGCTGGAAAATCAGCGGAGCTGCACGTCTACCTGTTCAAAGTAGTCAGTGCCAACGAGTACCTCGCGGGCTTTGCCTCCGGTTCCGGCGGATACGAGCCCATCGGCTTCCATCATGTCGACAAGACGGGCGGCTCGGCTAAATCCGA
>CAZPZZ010000223.1:0-5417 GCA_964591245.1 uncultured Vicinamibacteraceae bacterium
ATACATCTGCTAAATTCCTTCCTATTTCGTCATAATCTAGACCGTAGCCTACGACAAACTGATTATCAATGGAGAACCCAACATAGTCGAGCTCAAGCGAAACCAGTCGTCACGATGGCTTATTCAAGAGTGCCACTGTGCGCAACGAGCGAGGGTTCCGTTCACTGAGCTTTTCGAGCAGCCTGGACAAGGTCTGGCCAGTGTCTACTATATCTTCAATTACCAACACATCACGGCCTGTGATCTCCTCCTCAAGATCCTTGACCATTCTCGGAATATACTGCGAACATGTCTCAGACCCGTAGCTCTTCATAGCAACAAAATCGATGGTGGCTGGTCTCGCCAAGGCTCTCATCAAATCCACAAGGAAAACTAAACCACCTTTCAACACTGCATCTAAGTGCAAAGAGCTTTCTGGGGCATAGTCTGCATTAATCTCCACGGCGAGCTCGCGAACCCGAGCGTGTAATTTGTCTGCTGAGAACAACTCTACTGGCTCTTGGCACTGTGGCATTGGTGCGTACCGTAGACCACGCAGCGGTTGGGGAAATCGTCGGCCTGAGACACTCAAGCAAGTTATTCGCGCGGAGGGGTTCAAAAATGGTGGGCGCTAGTGGATTCGAACCACTGACCCCCGCCGTGTGAAGGCGATGCTCTACCACTGAGCCAAGCGCCCACTCAGAGCGAGCAGGACTTTAGTGTATCGCACGAGCTAGGAAATGGCATAACCAGGGCTCTGTAGAGCGCGGATCTGATCACGCAACGTGGCAGCTCGCTCGAAATCCAAATTTGCAGCAGCAGCTCGCATGTCCGTCTCAAGCGAACGCAGGTGAGTGTCGAGCTCCGCCTGAGTGGCGAACGTCTTTTTTTCCTCCTGGGCAACGGGGACGGTGACATAGTCCCGATCGTACATCCCCAAGACTCCATCATCGATCTCCTTCACGATCGACTCCGGCGTTAACCCATGCTCGTGGTTGTACGCCTCCTGGAGCACGCGCCGGCGCGCCATCTCATCCAGTGCTGCTCGCATGGATTTGGTCACAACATCGGCATACATGAGCACCTGACCATGGACATTACGAGCAGCTCGCCCCGAGGTCTGGATCAACGCCCCCGACGAACGAAGAAACCCCTCCTTGTCCGCGTCCAGAATTGCGACTAATGACACCTCCGGAAGATCGAGGCCCTCTCGGAGCAAGTTAATGCCAACCAGCACATCAAAGGCACCACGACGCAGGTCCCGCAAAATCTGCATCCGTTCAAGCGTCTCCACCTCCGAGTGCAGGTACCGCACTCGAACTCCCAGTTCTTGATAAAACTGGGTAAGATCCTCCGCCATCCGCTTTGTCAGAGTCGTCACCAGCACACGTTCCTGACATGCAACCCGTTGCCGTATCTCATGAAGCAGGTCGTCGACCTGCCCCTTGACAGGCCGAACGACCACCACGGGATCCACAAGGCCTGTAGGACGAATGATCTGCTCCACCACCACCCCTGCACTCTGTTCGAGTTCATAAGGGCCCGGAGTCGCAGATACGAAGATCACGTTCCCCAGACGGGATTTCCATTCATCAAAGGTTAAGGGCCGATTGTCCAGCGCCGAGGGAAGTCGGAACCCATGCTCAACAAGCACCTCTTTCCGCGCTCGATCTCCACGATACATGCCACGCACTTGAGGTACCGTTTGGTGACTCTCGTCAACAATGGTCACCGCATCGGGTGGCAAATAGTCCAGCAACGTGGGCGGAGGCTCGCCAGCGGCTCGCCCCGAGAGATGCCGCGCGTAATTCTCGATTCCATGGCAATAGCCGATCTCGCGCATCATCTCGAGATCGAACAGCGTGCGCTGGTGCAAACGCTGCGCTTCCAGGAGCTTGCCTATCCCCTCCAAGTCTCCGCGTCGCTCCGTCAATTCCGCCTTGATCGTCTCGACGGCCTCTAAAGTTTTAGAGCGCGGGGTCACAAAATGCGACTTGGGATAAACAGCGATCTTGTCGTGCTTGCGGATGGCTCGCCCGGTCACCGGATCAAAAGTGGTCAGCTCATCAACCTCATCCCCGAAGAGTTCAATACGAAGCGCCACACTTTCATAGGATGGGTGCACCTCCACAATGTCACCTCTCACCCGGAAGGTGCCACGGGCAAAGTCCTGGTCATTCCTCTCATACTGAATCTCAACCAGTTTGCGGAGAATCCAGTCGCGTTCAACCCGCTGGCCCCGCTCAAGCGGAAGCATGAGCCCATAGTAGGCTTCCGGTGAACCCAGTCCATAGATGCAAGACACACTAGCCACAATGACCACATCTCGCCGCTCGAAGAGAGAACGCGTCGCCGACAGGCGCATCCGGTCAATCTCGTCGTTGATGGTCGCTTCTTTTTCGATATAGGAATCCGTCGACGGTACGTAGGCCTCCGGCTGGTAATAGTCGTAATAACTCACAAAATACTCGACCGCGTTTTCCGGGAAAAACCGTCTAAACTCCAGAAAAAGCTGTGCAGCCAATGTCTTGTTGTGCACCATCACCAACGCTGGGCGGTTGACGTTCGCGATAACCTTCGCCATCGTGAATGTCTTTCCGGAACCGGTCACTCCCAGCAGTACCTGGCGCGGATCTTCGCGCAGTAGCCCGTCGGTCAACTCCTGTACTGCACGTGGTTGGTCCCCACGCAGTTCGAAGTCCGTCACTAGCTTGAAACGATCGTACGTAGAGGCCACATCAGTCCTCAGCGACCAAGTGCTGATTCCAGGTACGGCGCAAAGTAGCCCTCCCGTACCCGAATTTCTGAATCCTGAAGATCCGAACGAGAGGCGCGGAGAGTAATCGAGACACGACGCCACGCACCATCTGTAGCGGGATCAGTCGAGATGTAACCTAGAGAATAACGAGCGATCAACTCGTCTCGAATCTCAGCGTAAATCTCCTCAAGATCAGCAGCAGTATCGGGAAAATACGCGCGCCCTCCCGTCAGGCGAGCAATCTGTTCCAGACGCACCCGCTCACGTATTCCTGCATCCGCGCGGCGCCATCTATTGAACCCGACGACATACGCAGTTACGTCGGACGCGCGAACGAGATCGAGTAGCTCATCGAAGCGAATACGACTGCGTGTGTCATCCCCATCGGTGTAGAGCAAGAGGATTTTTCGACCGTCTTGACCGAAAGCTCCATCGAGATACACCCCGAGCGCGTCGTAGAGCGCCGTCATCCCACCACCTTCACGACCGCGAAGGCGCTCGACCAGCCGTGGAAAATCGAGGGGACCGAACCTGCTCACCCGCACTTCCTCGGCAAATTGCACCAACGTTATGTCGGCGGCAAAATCCAGGCTCCGGAGAAACTGAAGTGCCGCGGTCGTGGCAAAATCTGCGTCGTCGTCCATGCTGCCACTGGCATCGAACAACACCCCTACATGCAAAGGAATGGTCTCGAGATCTCGCTCGACACCCTGTGAGAAATAGGCGATCTGCTGCTGCTGCCCCTCTTCTGTGATGACGAAATCGTCAGCCGTCAACCCCCTCACCACCTCACCATCTTCGTCGACGACGGTGACGCCGAACTCCACCAACTCGACACCACTTCTGAATACTGGCTGCGCAAGCGTGGGCGAAACGCTCCCGATGACCAGCGCCGCCACGCACCCATAACACCCACGTTTTTTCATAGCATCCTGCATCCACTTGTCAGCTGTCTCGCATCTTATTCGATCCAGTCCACCTCATTGACGCGACGACGAGCGTATAATCAGAGGCAACGGCTGTGGTGCGTGGCTCGATCCCGAATAGCCCCCGGCCTGGATCAACGCATGAAGTGCCTCGCCGTCTGCCAGGATGAACTCATTATTCGCATCCTCGCGAACGCGCTCAGTACCACACTCGACATCGAATTCATCATCGAAGATCGGGCTCTGGCCCGACGTGTTCACAACCTGGATGTCCCGATCCATGTGGGTGACCCTCGGCGAGTTGACACCTATCTCCGGGCCGGTCTCTCTCCGACCACCTGCGTAGTTGTCCAAGAGATCACCCGACGAAGCCCCGGCCGCACACTAGAAGCCATCTACAACGCTGGCGGAAACTTGGTCTATCTGCTGGATGTGGGATATCGCCAAAGCAAACGTCGCACGGCACAGCAACGAACAACGATACCGGTGCCCGAAGTCCGGCGCCTCGCGCTCAGCCAGCTTCTACGTGGTTCATTGAGCACCGAACTCGAGCGTTCACTCACGAGGGCCCGCGTCCAGCAGTACCAGCGGTACCTGTCAGACGCCGACCGTGTGCTGATTCTCCTCCATAACGACCCGGACCCGGACGCAATGGCCAGCGGCCTCGCCTTGCGAAACCTTCTGCACCGCACGCGGGCAACCGCCATCCTTGGTACCTTTGAGGCTGTCACGCGTCCGGAAAACCTCCGGATGGCAAAGCTGCTAAACATCCAAGTTGAACCACTAACTGCGGACAAACTCAATAATTTCCAGCGCATCGCCACTGTCGACGTCCAACCGCACTATTTCTGGGGATTGCTCGATCGGGTGGATCTCGTCATCGACCACCATCCACCGCGCGCAGGGTACACCGCTGCATTCAAGGACATTCGACCGGATTACGGCTCTACGTGCACGATCTTGACCGAACATCTCCGGGCCGTAGAGGGCAATGTCTCCGGACGCACGGCAACAGCGATGCTCTACGCCATCAAGTCGGACACCCTCTTCCTCTCACGACACACCAACGAACCAGACGTCGAAGCGTTTCGATTCCTCTATCCACTTGCGAACCCAGCGTTGGTGCGCAAGATGGAAGGAGCAGAAACTACACTCGAACGACTGGCGAAACTAGCCAAAGCCGTCAACAAAAGGAAAATATCTGGACCGCTGTATACAACGCACCTTGGCAGGGTCCCACGCGAGGATCTGATCACCTACGTGGCCGACTTCCTCCTGCAACTGGAAGAGATCACCTGGACAATCGTCTCCGGGATCGTCCACGACGACGTGGTTATCGCAGTGCGGAATCTTGGAGACTCACGTCACGCCGGCGAATTCGTCAAACAACATTTTGGGGACATCGGTAGTGCCGGAGGACACAGAGCCATGGCGAAAGCGGTGATCCCTATGGAACCATTGCTACAGAAATTCGGTACCGACACCTCTGACGACGTTCTGGCATGCACGCATACGCTTGCTGAGCAATTCCTGGCCAAGCCAAACTCGTCAAGTCGTCAACGGGAAGGAGCTCCCCCCTCTGGCTCCAAGTTTGACTAGTTGCATCGCTGACGCTCACCGTCACGCCACCGACAACCGCCAGCGGCAGAAGAACAAAACAACGTTACTCCGTTCCATCTGACGGGCCAGTTCCGCGCGCAACCCGCGACCGTAATGCGGAATCCATCTGCTCACCGCTGGCCCCAACCACGGGT
>CAZPZZ010000224.1:0-5287 GCA_964591245.1 uncultured Vicinamibacteraceae bacterium
GCGTCGAACTCAACGGCGTCACCGACCTTGGTGCCCGTTCCGTGAGCTTCCACGAGTTCAACCGTTGCCGGGTCGCCGCCACTCAGGGAGTAGGCATCGCGGAGCGCCCGTGATTGCACGGTCGCGCGAGGGGCGTAGATGCTCTGCGAGCGACCGTCGCTTGACGTGCCGATTCCTCGAATGACCGAGTAGATGCGGTCGCCGTCCCGTTCTGCATCCGCGAGACGCTTGAGCACGACCATACCCAGACCTTCGCCGATGACGGTGCCGTCGGCATCCTTCGAGAATGGCCTGGAGTCACCTGTCGAGGAGAGTGCTTGGGTCTTGCTGAAGCACATGAACATGAAGATGTCGTTGAGGGCGTCGACGCCGCCAGACAAGACCATGTCCGTCCGTCCGCTCGCTAGCTCGAGCATCGCGAGGTGAATCGCACTGAGTGAGCTGGCGCAGGCCGCATCGACGACGCAGTTCGTGCCTTTGAGGTCAAGTCGATTGGCAATGCGTCCCGCTACGACGTTTCCAAGGAGGCCGGGAAACGAGTTCTCCTGCCACCCCACGTAGTCGTTGGCGATTCGGTCGACGACTGCTGCTATAACATCGCTCGGTACGCCGGCGTCGCGCATGGCCTGACGCCATTTTGGGTGGCCGAGTCGAGCGCCCAGTGGAATCACCAGTTCTAGGGTGCCAGTAACGCCCAGGATGACACTCGTGCGCGTGCGGTCGAAGTCGCGGCCTGCGCCATACCCCGCGTCTTCGAGTGCCGCTTTGGCCACGACGAGACCAAGCAATTGTGCCGTGTCGGTTGCTTCGAGAACGGTCGGAGGGATTCCAAATTCAGTGGGATCGAATCCGGTCGGGGCGAGAAATGCACCGCGCCGGCAGTAGGTCAGGTCGGCCTGACCCGGATCCGGGTCGAAGTAGTCGTCAAGTGACCAGTGCGTGGGGGGGACGTCGGTCACACCATCCTTCGATGTACGGAGTAGGCGCCAGTACTCCCGAAGCCCTGGAGCACTGGGAAACAGGCACCCCATACCGACGATGGCTATGGGACTCTGCGTAACCGTTTCGTTGTCTCCCGATGGCGCCAAATCCGGTCTTCCTCATCCTTGCGCAACGAGGGCGGCAAGGTCCGCCCGGTCGCGTGGTACGAACCGCCGTGCTGCGCGAGGCAACGAGACGCCTTGCGCCCGAAGCCACCCTGCCCGCGCGAGCGCCGCCGCGCCCACGAGTAGGTTCATTCCTATCGTTACGACGTCCCGTCGGTCTGAGGATTCAAGGAACGATCCTCGGACCCATTCGTTGAACGCGCCGATCGCGGGTCCACACCAGATCTGGTAGTCACCCTTTCTGGATGCCTCACCAGCATTCGCCCAGCGTGACGCCTGGCCGAGATAGGATCGAAAGACCAGCGCCATGCGGTGCTTGGCATCTCGCTCTGCCCGTGCGACTTGCTCGGGATCACGAACGGCAAAGTAGGCCCGCGTGCTCGCCCATGCCTCGCTCAATGTTGAGCGGAAGTAATCGCGTTCGAGCGTCTGCCTGGTCGTGGCCGGGATCTCATCCAGAGAAGCATGGGCACGATATAAACGGTACAGATTGCGAGCACGAACTGCAAACATCGTACCCCACTTGAGGACCTGAACCTGCACACCCATCTCGAACATGTCCGCGGCGGGAGCCATGGTGACATCGGCCTGGCTCGACCGCGCCAGCATCTCGCGCACCACCGGTGACGTGCCAGCTTCCACGCAAGATTGATTGATCGTCCCTGTCAGCACGAATGCCGCCCCCATCGAGAAGGCGGCAACGGCCGATTCGGGCGTTGCGATTCCGCCGGCCGCGCCGACACGTAGCGCATCAGAATAACCGTGCTGGGTCTGCATCTCGTCGGCCAGGGCGAGCATGGTGGGGACCAGGGAGATCGCGGGGCGGTTGTCGGTATGTCCCCCAGAATCAGCTTCTGCCGTGAGGTCCTGTGCAACAGGAATCTCGGCGGCCATCGCGGCCTGGCTTGGAGAAATGTGTCCCTCCTCTACGAGAGCCGTCAAGAGATCGCGCGGCGGTGGGGCGAAGAATTTTCTGGCAACCTCGACCCGGGAAACCTTGGCGATGATCTTGTTCGGCGTGACAATCTTCCCGTCGGCATCGCGGTGGATGCCAGCGACGCGGTATCGGATGAGCGGGAGGGTAAGTTCGATATACGCCGCGGCACTGACGAGACGTACGCCACGACGCAGGTAGAGTGCGACGATCGCCTCTTCGCCCTGTGGTTCGGCTGGCGTGTGAATGAGGTTGAAACCGTAGGGGCGGTCGCCAACCTCCCGTTGGATTCGATCGATAGCGGCTTCTACGCGTTCCGGCGAAAGACCGGCGGCACCGAAAAATCCGACCATGCCGCCACGGGCCATCGCCTCGACAATTGCTTCCGAGCCGACACCGTTGGCCATCGCGCCGGCCACATACGGGTAGGTCAGGCCATGGGTGGCGCAGAAATTGGAATCTCCGAGTTGATCCGGACAGAGCGCCGGGGCATACCCCACGAGCTGGCGCGCCCCGGGGGGCGTCATGCCGGCAGATTCAAGGGTGATTGTGCCACCCTGAACGACGCCGATCGAGCCATCGACGTCAATAAGCCGGACCGGCGAGGCCACGTGATGGATCGCTCGGGCCACAGCGTCCCCGCCCAGGTCGGGCGTATGGACTCCATCTGGTGTCCACCAGCCAAGGACCGATTCTCGGGTCGAAGGCACAGAAACGAGCGAAGGCTTGGCGTGCACGTTCATGTCGCCTAGCGCTGCAGCACCATTGGCAGCTGGAATACCGTGCTCTCTTCAGCCGTTACGCACGGTTCGACGTGTGAGACACCAAGCTGTTCCAGGTGTGTCACGACCTCACGCACGACCGAGCTCGGGGTGCTCGCGCCGCCGGTGACGCCGATCTTGGTGACGCCGTGCAGCCAGCCGGTGCTGACGTCCGCGTGGCTATTAATGAGGTGGCTGTGGATGCCGCGCACGGCTCCAATCTCAACCAATCGGGCGGCGTTGCTGGAGTTTTCTGATCCTACGACCAGGAGCAGTTCGATGCCGCGATCGCACATGGCTTTGACGGCGTTTTGGCGGTTCTGTGTGGCGTAGCAGATGTCGTCGGCGGGTGGGAGGTGCAGGTCCGAGAATCGCTCGTGCAACGCATCGATGACGTGCTGTGTATCGTCCATACTAAGCGTGGTCTGTGTCAACACCATCAAGTTTTTGTGCTCAGGAATGTACGACGTGCGGGCCTGTTCAACATTTTCGATCAGCGTCGTGTGAGCCGGGGAGTGACCCATTGTGCCCTCGACCTCCTCGTGGCCAGCATGGCCGATCAGGAGGATGTGGTAGCCCTCTGCGACAAACCGTTCTACCTCCACATGGACCTTGCTGACCAGTGGGCACGTAGCATCGATGACGCGGAGCGAACGCTGCTCGGCCTCCTTGTGCACCGAGGGGCTGACACCGTGGGCGCTGAACACGACGAGGGCGCCTTCTGGGACCTCGACGAGTTCATTGACGAACACCGCACCTCGATTACGTAACCATCCGACGACGTGCTGGTTATGGACAATCTCTTTACGTACGTATACCGGCGCCCCGAAGCGCTCTAGGGCCAACTCGACGATCTGGATCGCGCGATCGACGCCAGCGCAGTAGCAACGCGGGTTTGCCAACAACAACTCCATGACCGGCTCGTGTCCCTCTCTCCCAAAAAGGTCTGCGACAATGCGCCGCGGTACCGTGCGGCTACCATAAGGATACCTTGGTCGCGGGCAGACGTGGCCTGCGCGACTCTACGTGCCCCAACCCATGGATGTTTCGCCGCAGTAGAACCGCGACGTCTGCATCAGGATTGGGGCGGGTCACAGCCCGACCAGCAAAGCTATATTGTGGATCAACCGCCTTGAGGGCTACCAGCGTGCTGTATCTAGGCTAATGTTGTAGCGGTCGCAGTTCGTTCCACGTGGCAGGGAGAGGCGCTCGCTCGAGCGTCCGAACGCCGCGAGATTAAATAGATCACCCTGAAAGACAGCGTCGGTGCACTGAACTGCGACCCGTAGTGACACGATGGGCCTGGGGCTTCGACTGTCGGCGTCGATCTCGACGACGACGCGACCATCGCTCCACACGGTGGCCCTCGCACTGATTTCGACCCAGTGAGCAATATCGGTCTGGCGATCGGGGTCCTCGAGGGGATCAAGGAGCAATAGCTGACGGCCTGGATCCACCGTGACCGCGAACTGCTGCGACACGTTGAGCCCGAGCATGCCTTCGACCTGATTGCTCACACAGGTCTCACAGACGGCGATCGTTACGCCCTCGACGGGTAGTCCAGCAAGCCAGAGCCGTTCGATCAGGACGACTGGGGCTTCGATCTCTCCGTTGGCGGTGCTGAGGGTGACGACCGGACTGTCATCGGGGACCGGTACGCCGAGTGCGGCGAGCGCCGCAGCATTGAGCGTTGTGTACGTGGCGCCGGTATCAAAGAGCATCCAGAGGTCTTCGGTATGCGCGCCATCGAAGCTCACGGGCACGCGCAAGCTCCGTCCTGCGCCCTCGTAGGGAAGGGCGATGTCGCCTCCAATCGTCGGGCTGTAGAAGTCGGCCTGGTTGTCGGTGTCCTGGGTCACAGGAAGGGTGGTTGGCGCGGGGGGGCGTCCGGCCAAGAATTCGGGGCCAAGTAAGGCACCGGCCCGTTCCCCAAAGCTGGCCCAGTGTTGGACGCGTTCCTCTCCCCACGAGGAGGCGAGAAAGGCGACGCCGGTAGTGATCGCGTCACTGCGTTCCCCCGGGAAGTACAGAGGCACTCCGGTCAGAACGAGGATCGGCCACACGCTCAAGCCGATTGCCCAGCCCTCCGGGCGAAGTCGGAAGAGCCCCGCGATACCGATGATCGGGAGCGTCGAAATGAGAACGGCTGCGACGGTGATTGCCCAGGGCAGTCCTTCTCGGTGCACACCGAGCCCGATCAGGGTGGAAAACGAGAGCCCCCCGAGACACACGCCCAGCACCCCAAGTGTGACCGAAATGACCGTGCTCATTGGTAAGAGCTTGCCACGCCTTCTGTCTGGAAATCCAGAGCGATCGTGAACGGAGACATGGCGAACGGGGTGGGCCTGCGCGAAAATGGTTCCACAATGTCGACGAATTGCAGTGGCGTGTGACCTCTGCCCGGGGCGCCGGTCCGTGGTTGCCGCGTACAATGCGTTGAATCCTGGAATGGTGACGACAATCGAAGTGTGCACGTCGGGACAGGG
>CAZPZZ010000225.1:0-5281 GCA_964591245.1 uncultured Vicinamibacteraceae bacterium
TCTAGCATTTGCCGTTAGTGTTTACCGCCGTTTTTTTTAAGAGAACCAACTGCGGCATGGCTTCATCGGGCGTTCATATTCTTCTGGACTTGCTGGCTGCTGCCGGAGTTGTCACGCTCTTCGGCAATCCAGGGTCGACTGAATTACCACTTAATGATGCGTTGGTTGGTGACCGTCGGTTTCGATACATACTTGGACTGCAAGAAGTTCCGGTTGTGAGTATGGCTGATGGTTACAGCATGGCTGGCGGCCGGCTGGGGGTTGTTAATCTTCATATTTGTCCCGGTCTTGGTAATGCGATGGGCATGCTTTACAACGCCTATCGCGAAGGTACACCACTATTAGTCACGGCAGGCCAGCAGGATAGGCGTCTAAGGCTTGATGAACCGATTCTCGGCGGTGATATGTTGGCTGTAACAAAGCCATGGACAAAGTGTGGCATTGAGGTAAACCGCATTGAAGATCTACCCATCGCAATCAAAAGAGCTATTCAAGCGGCTCTGACACCGCCGACAGGTCCGGTTTTTTTAAGCCTGCCGGTAGATCTGCAGATGGAACTAACCGATTTAACGTCGATACCTGATGTGACTATACCTAATGTCTATACACGAGCACCGGAGGATTCCATATCACACGCGATACATTTGTTGGCTTCAGCGGAAAATCCAGCCATTATTGCAGGGAGCAGAGTGGTTGAGCTTAAGGCAGAGGCTGAATTAGCGGCCTTTGCAGAAACAATTGGTGCACCGGTCTATATCGAACCTGGAACAACACATGGTCGATTACCGATGCGGTCTGACCATCCGTTGAATGCTCAGGGACTGCCCCCATGGGCTCCGGGCATAAAAGAACGCTTAACGGGTCACGATGTCATCTTAGTTACCGGAATGGACTTGTTCCGGCTTTATATTTATATGGAACCATCAAATGCGATTCCCGCATCGGCCAAACTGATCCATATCGATGAGGATCCTAAACAAATTGGAAAGAATCAGGATGTGGCAGTTGGAGTGGTTGGTCATACGAAAATAGCTCTATTGGACCTGACCAAAAGCTTCAAGGAAATGGCTGACTCAGCGACTGAGCTAAAGGTGAAACAGCGTACCGCAGCGATTTCCAATGACTTGGATGCAATGCGTTTGGCATTACAAGCAGATGTAGAAAGCCAACTGGACAGCCAGCCTCTAACACCGATGGGTATAATGGGTGCCATTGCCCGAGTTCTGCCAGACAATATTGCGGTGATTGAAGAAGCCGTTACGACTACGAACACGACGTTGGAACGACTCGGTGTATTAAAGAATACGACAGGGTATTTCGGGCATCGTGGATGGGGGTTGGGTTGGGGGCTTGGTTGTACGCTCGGTGCGCAATTAGCCTGGCCTGACCGACCCGTACTCGGGATCCTTGGTGAAGGATCCGCCATGTACGGTGTTCAGGGATTATGGTCAGCAGCTCGCTACAATATTCCGGCAACATTTGTGATTTGCAATAATGCTCAATACCACATTCTCAAAATTTGCGGTCAGACGATGGGGCTACCACAGGCGCAGTCGGGCGAATTTGAAGGGCTGGATCTCATCAAGCCGGATTTAAATATTTTGGAGATTGCACGTGGCTTCGGCGTAGAAGCAGTACGTGCGACTACGGCAAATGATGTCAGTGATGTGCTTCGTGATGCATTATCTGCAGACAAACCTCTCGTAATCGACGTGCCGATCACGCGAGAAACGAAGAGCCAGCTGAATTACGGCTAGTGGTTGATTCATTGAAGCCACCTGCAGTAACAAGGATCAGTTTTTCCGGCTTGAAATACTTACGCAATATCGAGTTAATGGATTCAGCATCAAGTTCTGAGCGATTCTGTTTCAGATCTTTGGTTGTTTGGATATCTCGTTCCGCAGATAACAACGAGGATCAAGCCTCAAGTGGTGCCTTGCCTCGGCCTGCTCAACAATTCAACGTGGCCTGTTAATTCAATGCAGACTTTTTCATCGTTGCCCAACCGATGCCGGTCGCCCCAAACGAATTTCCGACGTAGAACATCCACAGTTCATCATCTATTTCGATGATATTGGGATAGGACTGGTTGACCGAATCGAATCCGCCGGGTGTAAGGGCCAAGATTTCCTGATTCAGAACGCGATTCCAGTTTACGCCATCCTTACTGCGGGCATATCCGAGTCGGTAACCGTTGCCTTCCATTTGGTAGACACTGAACCACATATGATAGGTGCCGTTAAGTTTCAGGACGCACGGTTTGGAAACAACCGTTTCAAACGGCCGAGAGTCGCCGAGCCTGGGTGACAGTTGAGGTTGCGGATGGCGCCGCCATACGATCCCATCCTGCGATGTCGCGTAACCAAGATGGACGATTCCCCGCTTGCTTCCCTCGATGTGTTCGTAGCGTTCGCCAGCCGTGTACCACATTCGATAGTCATTTGGCCTGAACTTCAATACACACACGGATCCTGTCATGCCAGCATCAAATGAACCGGACGGACCTAGCGGTAACAACGGCTCTTTGATCACTTTCCATGTGTGTCCTTCATCTTGGCTGATGGCCAGCGAAGTCCGATTGGATAGTTCGCCAGGAGGTGCCCATGTTCCCCACGCGCAGTAGTACATCAGCCACGGCGCATCATCACGTGGTACGATCCACGGGAAACTAGGGCTCTGATTGCGAAGGTTGCTACTGGTGTCGGCGGCTAGCATTGGTTTGTCGTTTACCAGTTTCCATTTTGTTGGATCGTTGTTAGTAGATTCTGCAGCACAAAGGGCATGGCCCCCTTTGCCGACTGTCCAGAAATACATGCGAAGTCGACTATCCTTAAGACTGATTACGCACGGAGCCGACAGAGAATGGGCGGACCTGTCCCCGACAAATTCCGGTGTAATGACTCGTCCCTTTTTAACCCACGGTTGAAAGGGTTCGGCCGAACATGCCGTGTCAACGACAAGTGCGGGAACGACAGCAGGAATGGTCGCCATTCCCGCACTGAGCGAAGTCAGAAAAGTGGCGTCGGCTTGCGTTTCTGACGCCGAGATGATTGCGTTCTGTGGTGGACGGTTTCATATTGCGTCAGCTTTCTTGGCAATGGGGGTTCACGCAGGTCGGAACGAATCGCAGCACCGTTTCGGAACGCTAGTCAACGCGCGTAAACTCAGCACGCCCAGACACCATCCGTTGCGCCGTCCCGTCTTTGCCGATTGTGAACGAAACAGTCTCTCCGAGAGGAAAGAACGGATCACCTTCTGTGATCTTAAACATTGTCTCGGAATTATTCAGCGGCTTAAGAATTGAAATGGTTTTTTTCGGGTGTGGGTGGGTGATATTCAGGGCAACGAGCTCACCATCCAGTTCCAGTACCCTCCAGTCCCACCAGATGCATCGATAGGTGCCGGTCAGGCTTCTGTACTTTGCCTTAGGACCTTTTTTGTTCGGTTCTTCTTTCGCTTTCGCCATTGCATTGCCGATCCATTCAAAGGCACGATCAGCCACACTCAAGGGGTCGCCAGGAGTAGGCTGAGCATCGAGAGAATTGGAAAACACAATCACGGCAAGCTTCTCCTCCGGGCTTATAAAGGTCGATGTCAAAAAACCAGGATAACCGCCACTGTGCCCGATCAGAACACGCTCCTTTTGTTTGAAGCTCATGAAGGTCAATCCAAAACCATGCTTCCATTTCGAGTCCAGCCAGTGGATTCGCTGCATTTCTCTCAGCGTTGATGCCTTGAGCACCTCGGTGTTACCGTCGTTGAGCAGACGAAATTGCCAGGACACAAACCGGGCCATGTCGGCCACCGATGACGTGACACCGCCGGCAGCGGTCAGCCCTTTAATATCAATAATCGGGAGTTCCTGTCGCGTACCATCGGGTAATCGACGGCTATAGCCCGTCGCCAGGTTCTTCTTGTTGATCGACGAAAGTGTAACACCACTATGATGCATGTTAAGCGGTTTCAGAATGTTGTCGGCAACGTAATCTTCGAAGTTGTTTCCTGAAACAACAGCAACCACTTCACCCAGCAATACGTAGGCAAGGTTGGAGTATTTCCATTTCACCTCTGTTGGAAAAACAACCGTCTGGTTCGAGATGTGATGGATAATCTCATCGATGGTGGGAAACTTGAAGTTCGTCCAGTACGTTTCTCTGCCCCCTTCACGAGGGATGCCCGAACTGTGTGTCATCAGCTGGCGAAGTGTCACAGGTGGTGATTGTTTATCTATTCCTTTGAGGTTGAACCATGGCAGATATGTCTCGACGGGATCATCGAGGTGAAGATGCCCGGCATCGCGAAGCTGCATGATGGAGATGGCTGTAAATAGTTTGGAATGCGACGCAATGCGATACAGTGTATCGGGTGTGGTTTTCCGTTTGGACTTGATGTTGGCATAGCCGAATCCACGACTGTAGATTACCTGTTGATCATGCACGATGGCCACGCACATGCCCGGAATCCCTTTATACGCTAACTGAGATTCGACCCAGGCATCCAGTAATTCAATGTTAGATCGCACCAGCGGGTGTTGCTCCAGTCCTTCTTCTGCACGGACGGAATAAGGAGCTAATACCGTAACAACCATCACAAGACATTCCAGAAACTTCTTCACAATACTATCTCCAAAAAGTTAACAGGTACTATGTCTGTCGCACCACAACTCACCATCATCAGCATTCCGATTATCCGTTTCATGTAGGTCGCGTTTCCCCAACATTATAGCGCTCATGCCTAGCCCAGTGCTGTTACAAAATCATGTGGATTTTGGAAGTGAGTCAAGGTGGTTGCCAGACAAAGGAGGGAGAACTTCTTACTCGCTAAGAAAGTTGCACGTTCTCATACGTCTAGATGGTAAAAACACCACCGAAATAAGAGATCTGCAATAAAGCAATTGACGCAAAAATCACTGTGGCACTGTGACTATGAAGCGACACTTGCATAAAAGTTGAATTGAAAAGTGCCCCGAAATGTAACAACCTGCCCGGCTTCCGATCCATGCTCGCGGGGCCTGCCAGATCAATTCTGGTGTATATGCGGAGCCTGTTTCGTGAGGTCTAATGGTTCAATCGGTCTACAGGATAATTCAGAATTAGGGTTTCTCTTCATCGTCCTGGAAATCGCTCTGATTAGCAGCATTCACAAGATCGCTGCCGTTGCCCTGAAGATCCGTTGTGTCAGGAAGTGTTCCAGGAGTATGCCCCAGACACGTGTCATTTCCCCCAGAGGAAACAAACACAGCGTCGTCACCAGGTGTGAGCGGTTTGTCACGCAGAGGTAC
>CAZPZZ010000226.1:0-5278 GCA_964591245.1 uncultured Vicinamibacteraceae bacterium
TGGTCGCCCGTGGGGCTGATGTCGATGCGAAGAATAATCGGAACTGGACGCCCCTCGTCATTGCTGAAGGTGTCCATACCGGTGGGAATTTTATCAAGTCCGATACGACGGCGGCCCTGCTCAGAACGCTTGGTGCCACGCCGAGCCCGCCGGACATTTCGCGTGAGCCGGACGCTCGATAGTTCGACGACGCTTACGGAATCGCGTCACTCAACGCTCTGTTGTTGTTGAGTGGTGGTCTACCGCAGGCCCGGTGCGCGCATAAAGCGTTGCCCGGGCCTTCTTCATTGCCGGGTATATGTATCTCGTGCGGCTTGCCCTCTGTGGCCTTGGTATTCTCGACGTCGCGCGTTTTCCGGAAGGGAGAGCCAAGAGGGCTTGGTGCTGTGGGCTGGCTGGTCGTGAACACGTCGTGGGCAGGGTTTTTTTCCCTCAGGTTCTGGACGTTATCTTCCGCTTGGGCGGGCGTTGATTTTGTGGTATCCGGGCGTGTCCTGTAAGGGCTATGGGTGTACTTCGGAGCACCCGACCAGGAGCGGCGATAGCCGCGCGGTCGTGAGGCCGTCCTGGGGAGGGCGGGGGAGTTCCGTCGCAGAGTTGACACAGATCTGGCTTGTGTGTTGCGAGTGCGTTACAATCGGCAGCATTCTTTCGTTACCCGGAGGCCGTTCGAGATGAGATGTAGGCTCATGCGGCGGGCGGTTGGAATTCTTAGCATCATCTGGGCAACCGGTCCGTACCCCGTGGTTGCTCAAGAACCCCGTGTTTTCCCATCCGAGGCGCCTGGCGCCTCAGCAGAGCAGGCGCTCATCGAGCGCTACTGCGTGACTTGTCACAACGATCGGCTGGAGACTGGCGGCCTCTCGTTGGAGTCAGCGGATATTACCGACATCACGGCCCATACGGAGATTTGGGAAAAGGTGGTGAAGAAGCTGCGCACGGGGTCGATGCCGCCGCAGCCCAGGCCGCGACCCGATCGTGAGACGTATGAGGGTTTGGTCCACTATCTGGAGGTGGCGCTTGATCAGGCAGCAGCCGCGAGTCCGGATCCGGGGCGCACGGCAACCTTTCGCCGGATGAATCGTACCGAATATCAGAACGCTATTCGCGATCTCTTGGTGCTGGATGTGGATGTCACGGCGCTGCTGCCGCGCGATGATGCCGCGTACGGCTTTGACAATGTAGTGACCGGCGGGTTGTCCCCAACGCTGATGGAACGCTATCTGGCCGCGGCGCAGACGGTCAGTGAGTTGGCGGTCGGGAGCCTGGCGCCGGCAACAGGGAGTCGGGTGGTTGTTGTGCCCGCAGATCGGACTCAGGAGGACCACGTCGATGGATTGCCGTTTGGGACTCGTGGGGGGACGCGGGTGACCCACACGTTTCCATTCGACGGGGAGTACGAGATTCAAGTCCGGCTGCAGCGGAATCGCAACGAGAACGTTGAGGGGCTGAACGAGCCGCACGAGGTCGAGTTGTCGTTGGACGGTGAGCGGCTTGAGGTGTTCGAGATGGTACCGGATCGAAATATTGTGATTCAGGCCAACTCGGAGTACTACACGGACGAGGGGATCGACAATCACCTGAACGTTCGATTGCCCGTCACGGCAGGGCCTCACACCGTGAGTGCGACGTTCATTAAGAAAAATTCAGCGCTACTGGAGACGACCCGCCAACCGTACCAAGCGCATTTCAACATGGACCGGCATCCACGAGAGCAACCGGCGGTTCGATCAGTCTCGATTGTGGGACCCTTCGATCCAACCGGAATCGGCGAGACGCCGAGTCGAGAGCGAATTTTTTCGTGTCGTCCAGGCACCGATGTCTCGAGTCAGGCCGAGGAGTGTGCAACCGCGATCATTGCTGGTTTAGCTCAGCGAGCGTATCGTCGGCCGGTCACGGTTGCGGACCTCGAACAGTTGGTAGCTTTTTACCGGGCCGGGTATGCCGAGGCTGGGTTTGAATGGGGCATCGAGACAGCGTTACGTGCACTGCTTGCGAGTCCTGAATTCTTGTTTCGGATCGAGCGAGACCCCCAAGGGATCGTGGCAGGTACGGCCTATGATGTCAGTGATCTGGAACTGGCTTCACGTCTGTCGTTTTTCTTGTGGAGTAGTTTGCCAGACAATGAATTGCTCGACATCGCATCGCGCAACCGCTTGCGCGACCCTGGGGTGCTGGAGGCGCAGGTTCGCCGGATGCTTGCCGACCCTCGTGCCGAAGCACTCACAACCAACTTTGCGTCGCAGTGGTTGCACCTGAGAAACCTAGATGCCGTGGTTCCCGATTCACGCATCTTTCCAGATTTTGACGACAACCTGCGCCAAGGGTTTCGCGGTGAGACTCAGCGGCTCTTCCAGAGTATCGTGGACGAGAATCGCAGTGTGACCGAACTGCTCACGGCGGACTACACCTTCCTCAATGAGCGCGTCGCGAGACACTACGGTATCTCCGGGATTTATGGCGATCACTTCAGGCGAGTTGACCTCCCGTAGGGCAGCCCGCGGGCTGGCGTGTTGGGACTCGGCAGTGTGCTGACGGTCACGTCCTATGCGACCCGTACGTCGCCGGTGCTCCGTGGTAAGTGGATTCTTGAGAACTTGCTCGGGACGCCGCCACCGCCACCGCCGCCCAATGTGCCTCCGCTTGAGGAGAGCCGGTCATCGACCGACGTGGTCTCTATGCGGGAGCGCATGGAAAACCACCGCCGGAACCCCGCCTGTGCCGTCTGTCACCGCATCATGGATCCGGCAGGGCTGTCGATGGAGAATTTCGATGCGATCGGTCGGTGGCGCGAGGCCGAGAGGGGCGCGCCAATTGATGCGGCGGGAAGCCTGCCCGGTGGGGAAGAGTTTGACGGCATGGAAGGCTTACGCCGTTCATTGCTCGATCGCCCAGAGGTGTTTGTTGGCACGATGACGGAGAAATTGCTTGTCTACGCGCTCGGTCGGGGATTGGAACCTGCCGACGGGCCGGCGGTTCGTTCCATTGTCAGGGCGGCGGGGCAGGATGACTATCGCCTGTCGTCGCTCATTCTTGGTGTAGTGCAGAGTACGCCGTTCCAGATGAGGAGAGCCCAGTCATGATCATCACGAAGATGGCCCTGCCCCGACGGACGTTTCTACGCGGTGTAGGGGCGACATTGGCCCTGCCCTTGCTTGACGCCATGGTACCGGCGGCATCCGCCTTCGCTCGCACGGTTGCCGCGTCTCCCCGCCGGCTCGGTTATGTCTACATCCCGATGGGAATGAATCCCGTCCCCTGGACACCGACCGAAGTGGGGCGGATGACGACGCTTTCGCCTTCGCTCTCTCCACTGCTGCCGCACCTGGAGCATTTGACGGTAGTGACGAATCTGGAGATCAACGAGGCGCATATCTCTGGGAATCACGCATCGGCCAACTCGTCATTCCTTACTTGCGTGCGGCCGAAGCGTACCGAGGGCAGCGACTACGTCAACGGGACGTCAGTGGACCAAATTGCAGCGAGGGAGGTCGGCGGAGACACGCCGCTCCCATCGCTCGAGATCGGAACGGACCTGATCGCGCAGGTCGGGAACTGCGACAACGGGTTCGCCTGCGCCTATATGAACAGTTTGTCCTGGGCGTCGCCGACGTCACCGAATCCCACCGAAGCCGACCCTCGGATCGTCTTCGAGCGGCTCTTCGGAAAGGGAGGGACCACGGCACAGCGACAGGCGCAACTGCGGCGTGATCAGAGCATTCTTGATTGGGTGCTCGATGATATGTCGCGCTTGCAGAACCAGCTAGGAAATGGCGATCGTCATACCGTGAACGAGTATCTGGATACGGTTCGCGAGGTGGAGCGTCGGATTCAGCAGGCCGAGCAGTCAGCGGCCGAGTCTCCGCTGGACAATCTCACCCGTCCGACAAGCGTGCCTGAGGTCTGGGAGGACCACGTCAAGCTGATGTTTGACCTTCAGGTGTTGGCCTTGAGGGCAGACCTGACACGAATCATCACGTTCCAGATGGCGCGGGAGGCGAGCACGCGCACGTATCCGCAGATTGGTGTGCCGGAGCCGCATCATCCGACCTCCCATCACCTCAACAATCCTGAGAAATTGGCACAGCTTGCCAAGATCAACCAGTACCACGTTTCGCTCTTCGCGTACATGGTGGATCAACTCAAGCAGACGGAAGATGGTGACGGAACGTTGCTTGACCACACGACGTATTTGCTGGGGAGTGGGTTGGGTAATCCGAATGTTCACGATCACCGGAATCTTCCGATCGTGGTCGCCAGTGGTGCCGGTTCACGAATCGCAGGCGGGCGCCATGTCAAATTCGATGAACTGACACCGATGGCGAATTTGCATCTCACGCTGCTCGACGACGTCGGTGTGCATCTGGACGATTTTGCTGACAGTTCCGGGCGCGTCGGTGAGGTGGTCGAGCCGTTGACGGAGTAGAACGCGTTCTCCTGCCCCTGACCGTCACGAGATGTGTTGGTTGGTCAGGGGCGCTCATGCCGGTGTCGGGTGTTTCACCGACTCATTACTTTAACCAGTGTCTGGCGCGAGAAAAGCCAGGAGGCGTCACATGCGTCGGTTCCTCTGCTCGATCGTACTTCTCACGGCCACTGTTGGGACGAGTGCGTTGTCGGCCACCGTAGATGCGGGGCTGCTTCGTGCCATCAAAGCCGCTGATCACGCGGGCGTACGCGAAGCCCTCGATGCTGGCGTTGATGCCACCGTCAGTGAGCCAGATGGGACCACGCTTCTCCACTGGGCGGTGCATGTCGACCATCCCGCTATTGTCCGGCTTCTGCTGGATGCCGGCGCCGACCCGGGTGTGGTCAACCGCTATGGTGTGCCACCGTTGGCGCTTGCGTGTACCAACGGTAACGCGCCCATCGCGAAGCTCTTGCTGGAGGCGGGAGCGGATGCGAACGCCACGTTGGCCGAGGGCGAGACCATGCTGATGACGGCCGCCCGGACCGGGTCGCGCGGCGTCGTCGACGTGCTCTTGGAATATGGCGCCGATCCGAATACTACTGAAACCTGGCGGGGCCAGACGGCGTTAATGTGGGCGGCGGCAGAGGGGAACGAGCAGGTGATTCCCGCAATGCTGGCCAGTGGTGCCGATATGACTGCGCGCTCCGCCAATGGGTGGACGCCGTTGCTCTTCGCGGTTCGTGAAGGACAGGTAGAGGTGGTGCAAACGCTGCTTGAGGCCGGCGGCGATGTTGAGGAATCGCTGCCGGTGCTGGCGGCGGCGCGACGTGGTGGAACGAGCGCGGAGGCGGCGGCAACCGGTCTCAA
>CAZPZZ010000227.1:0-5215 GCA_964591245.1 uncultured Vicinamibacteraceae bacterium
CGCCGTTGTCGGCAATGGCGAAGGCTTTCTCGGTCATGCCGCCTTACGTGGCCATAGTGGGTTTTGCCGTGAGATCGGAGTGGACGAAACACAGGACGATATTTTTCTTCAAATTGAATGACATCTGTGTTCGTGCAGGACAAGGATCTGGCGTCGGCCATCTCTTGAGAGCAGGGCGACGGATTCAGGGATAAGCCAGGCGATTCTTAAGGGTGACGCGTGACCCTGTTCCGTCCAGCGGGTGCGTCGCCATCACGACCGCACGCTAGAGATACCACCAGAACGGAACCCGCAAGACTTCGAGCGCGGGGAGAATCGACAGGTTGCCGAGGATCCACAGCGGCCAAAACCACCGGGTCTGGGGCAGCATCATGTTGAAGGCGAAGGTCATGGGGAGAACGACACGGGTGCCCGCGCCGGGCGCCCCCTCCCAGACTGCCGAGCCCAAGACAGTCATGAGAAGGAGTGAACCCATGCCTGCGCGCCACCAGGCATCGCGCCAGTCTCGAACAAAGAGCAGGACGGCGGCCTGGACCGTTAGGCTGATGAGTACGTAGAGACTGAACCGTTGGTAGGACGCCCAGCCTTCCTCGGCCAGCGTGCCAAGCGCGACGTACCATTTCTCGACATACCCCGTCAGTGGTGCGCTGAAATTTCGACCTCCGCCGAGGTTGTCGAGGTCGAGCTGTCCGGCGACGTAGGCCATCCACAAGAAGAGCGGCCCGGCAACCACGAATCCCCAGGTACAGAGCGTTCGCCAATCCCGGCGTTGCAGCAGGTTGGGGGTCAATAGGACCGTGCCCAAGAGTAGGTTGGTGGCCTTGGCGAGACCGGCGACACTGATGACCGCGGCGCAGCGTCGATCGTGGCCACGCTCCAGGGCTAGAATGCCGAGGCATAGCAGGAAAATACTTGCGGCGTCAGGTAGAGCGGAGATCACCGAGATGATCACGCCATGGCTGAACATACAGCCGAGCCAACGACCAGCATTTCGGAAGTCGGTGGGGGGAAACCAACGGCACAGCACCCATCCAAGCAAGACCCAGAGGGCGACGATCTGGATAGCATAGGCCTGGAGGATCCAAGCGGGTTGGCCGAGGCCCAGCAGGAAGGCGCTCCAGGAAAAGAGTATCCGTCGAGCACGATACGCCGGGGTATCCAGGGCATCACGCAGGGCCGGATCGCGCAACAACGGGTCAATAGACAACTGGGCGTAGAACTGACCGTCATACCCGAAAGAATCATGTACGACGGCATGTGGGATGGCGCGGACTGCCGGCAGTCGTGTTTCTGCGAGGTGGTCGCCAAAGCGGATGAGGCCCGTCATGCCGGTCGCGGGGTCGTACACTGCCGCGATTGAGGTAATAAAGAGTGCGAACGCCGCGACGTAGACCATCAGCGGTCTTCGCGCCCAGATGAAAGTCAGCCCGTCTCTGGCGGCCGACGTGACTACACTGGCGACCTTCGGAAGCGTTGGCGCGTACAGCACGGCCACGCAGATGATAAAGGTGTGATCAGCAAGCAGTATCGCGAAGTCAGACAGCCATGGTGCAAGGGAAACAGTGGCCAGAAAGAGTAGAAAGATCACGGCCAGCGCGCGATAGGTGTAACGAAGATATTTGTTCTTGAGCGTGCCTGGAATGCTCGGGAATGTCAGGAGGAGCGCGAGCAGGACGAAGGACGCGAGCGTGCCCGGTTGGTCAGGTGCAGGGGCCGAGGCTGGCAGAAGGACGAACTCGAATAGGCCGCGTGAAAATCCGTGGATATTCCCGACTTCCAGTAATCGCAGGAGCCATTCGTCATCGTCGCTCGAGAGCACAAGGTGCTGGCCGGTGGATGTCGACCTGTGAGGCGGAAGACTCAGGTCTACCCGTGTCTCTCGATGTGCCTGGAGCGGGACGTCGGCCAGCCAGGTGCCATCGACCGTAATGTTTACGATTCTGGCGGTAGGACGCCTGTTGGCGAGTCGCAGGACAAGTGCGACTGGTTGCTCCGCTAGTTCGGAAAGATCGTCTAGCTGGATGGTTATCGTGCCTTGTGTGTCTGGACGCTGGCCGCGCGCGGTCTGGACTCGTTGGCGCTCGAAGTCGTCATATACATTCTGGTGCAAGACGACGGCGCAGAATGCGGCCAGCAAGACCATGACGGACCGGGCAAGAGACGGGGGGCGCATGTTGGGGATAGCCTACTGGGCTGTCAGGGCAGCTTCAACGTCACGGTGCCGGTTGACGGCCCTGACAGGTGCCTTTTCGTTTCGCGCTGGCCGCGGAGACATTTAGCGTCGATTGGAGAAGGCAGGTGCCGCCACGGCTCCAGCCAGTCTCACCTAGTCTACAATCGAGCGGTGCGACGGCGGTCGTGGTCATAACCCGGTAGCGTCTCTCTTTGCTGCGCGGAGGGGATGCGACTCGTCAGCTTCTGGTGTTCGGTCAAGCCCTTGTCATTCAGTAAAAGGCGCACAGGAGGGTTCGGGTAGATACCGCGGCAGGCTGCTCAAGCGAGGACAGAGATGTCGAAAGTCATGCGCTGGTCAGCCGGCGTTGCGATTGGCGGGTTCCTGTTTGGATTTGATACGGCAGTGATTTCTGGAGCCGACCAACCGCTGCAGCGGTTGTGGCACACGAGCGATCTCTTCCATGGCCTGTTTGTCATGTCGTCTGCACTCTGGGGGACTGTCATCGGGGCATTGACTGGGAGCGTCCCGTGCGAGTGGCTCGGGAGGAAACGAACGCTTGCACTGGTCGGGCTTTTATATCTCGTTTCTGCACTAGGTTCAGCCCTTGCCATCGGGCCCTATTCGTTTGCTGTGCTGCGATTTCTCGGTGGGGTGGGTGTGGGTATTTCCTCGATTGTCGTGCCCGCCTATATCTCTGAAATCGCACCTCCTGTACTTCGCGGCCGATTGGGCGCGCTCTATCAGTTTCAGATCGTCTTTGGCATCCTGATTGCGCTGTTGTCTAATTTCTTGCTCTCTGAATTCGCTGGCCTGGATTGGCGCTGGATGGTGGGCATTGAGGCGGTGCCGGCGTTCGGATTTCTTTGGATTGTGTGCAGGGTTCCGGAGAGTCCGCGATGGTTGCTGGCTCAGGCAGGAAAAGAACTGGAGTGTCGGCGCATCCTCGCGATCACGGATCCTGGTCGAGTGAATGAGACGCTCGAGGAGATTCGCCGTTCAAGTGCAGAGCAAGCAGGTGAGCGGCTCTTCGCACCGCAATTCCGATTTCTTGTATTTTTGGCATTCTCGATTGCCGTCTTCAATCAACTGTCTGGCATCAATTTCATCATCTATTTCGCGCCACGCGTGTTCGCACTGGCAGGCTTGCACAGTAGTACTGCCTTGTTATCTACGGTTGGGGTTGGTCTCGTCAATCTCGTCATGACACTTGTCGGGATGTGGCTGATTGACAAGGCGGGGAGGCGGGCATTGTTGGGGATCGGTTCGGTAGGCTACATCGTGTCCCTGTCTGCGGTCGCCTGGGCGTTCTATATGAATGCTGGGGGAATAGTGGTTGTTGGGTTCGTGTTCTTATTCATTGCCTCACATGCCGTGGGGCAAGGCGCCGTGATCTGGGTCTTCTTGTCAGAAATCTTCCCCAATACGGTTCGGACGAAAGGACAGTCACTGGGGAGTGGCACCCACTGGGTCGCTGCCGCACTTATTGCTCTGGTCATGCCTTATCTTCTTGGTCAGGTCGAGGCGTATGCGATTTTTGGCTTTTTCGCCATCGCGATGGTGTTCCAGGGTCTTTTCGTCGTCTTCATCATGCCCGAGACGAAAGGGCGGAGCCTTGAATCGCTTGCTGGAGAACTCGTGACCTGATGTTACGACACGCGTGATCCCATGAACACCAACAGACCCAGTCGCGTCAGCTACGGTGGTGTCGAAGCGGGTGGTACCAAATTTATTTGTGCGGTTGGACACGGAGGGGATGACCCGAGCGAGATTGCTGAAATCCCGACCGGCGAGCCCGTGACGACGATTCGCGAGGCAATCCAGTTTTTTCGGTCGACCAGGCGCACGGGTGACGACGTGAGAGCGATCGGCATCGGCGCATTCGGTCCGATCGAACTGAATCCTGACGCGTCGAACTACGGACATATCACGACGACGCCGAAGCCAGGTTGGCAGAACGTGGATATCCGCGGCGAGTTTGCCAGAGCCCTTGGCCTGCCGATTGCCATCGATACCGACGTCAACGTCGCGGCCATTGGCGAATTGAGCTGGGGCGCGGCTCGCGGTCTTGATCACTTCCTCTATGTAACCGTAGGTACCGGGATTGGCGTTGGCGCAGTGGTTGATGGTGTCGTCCTGAAAGGAGCCCAGCATCCAGAAATGGGCCACATGTTCATACCCATGAGCCCTGACGAACCCTCCGGGTTTGTGGGCGTATGTCCGTTTCATGGGAGCTGCGTCGAAGGCTTGGCGTCCGGTGCCGCAATTGTCGAACGCTGGGGTGGCAGGTTGAGCGAGTTTCCCGCCGAACATCCTGCATGGCAACTGGAGGCAGAGTACCTGGCCATGCTGTTCGCGAACCTGACGTTCACCCTCCAGCCCCAACGCATTGTCGCAGGCGGTGGGGTCATGAACCCGCGGATCCTCTCACTGATCCGGGAACGTCTTCACTCATGCCTGGCCGGCTACAGGACGTCGTTGAGCGAACGGGAGGCGGTGAAGCGATATCTCATTTTGCCAGAGTTGGGAGATCGAGCGGGGGTCCTCGGTGCTCTGGAGTTGGCGCGTCGCGCGTCCGTCGACGATTTGCGCTGTGGGAGGTGACACACGCTGTTTCCGAGGCCCGACCCAGCTTTTTTCTGGGTTCGAGGTGATTTCGACGAGGGCAGACGCCGGGAGGACCGACAAATAAACTAATTATTTTGATATTTATTGTTTGTAGATATTTACGATTATTTAATATTTAAATTGATTAAAAGTTTTATTAATTAATTAAAGTTGTTTTACATATAAAAACTGTAAATTTATTTATTGTATCCATATATCACTTATCCATTGAGGATACTCACGCTGTGATACCTGCGGTTTTGTTTTACGCTCGATTCTGTTGTTTTGTACGGCCTGCGGAGCAATGAAAAACAAGTAAGAATAATTAGGTAGTGAGTGCGAGTTGCTGATATGGTCGTCGCATGGGGAGTTTAGATTCCGTTCCCGGTATCGGCGATTTAAAGAGGCATGTCGGTCACATTCTCAGGCGCTTGC
>CAZPZZ010000228.1:0-5034 GCA_964591245.1 uncultured Vicinamibacteraceae bacterium
AACCCGCGACCGTAATGCGGAATCCATCTGCTCACCGCTGGCCCCAACCACGGGTCCAACAAACTGCCTGTGACCGTCGTCGTAGCCCCGTTCCAGCAATTCGGCCAGAGTCCATACACGATCGGAACGCTCGTCGTAACACCCAGTAAAATCAAACGGCCCCAGGGCATTGTAGAGTGGGCGAATTTCGAAAACTGCGCGAAACAGCCCCTTCCGCGCTCCAAGCGCATCGCGGAGCGAGGACGACTCCGTCGAGGATAAACATTCACCGATTCGGCCTCGGCCGTCGCGGCGACTAGTCCCAAGCGCATGCGGACCGACCAGTCCAGACAGCGCGGAGACAACAATCACCTGCTCAACACCTGCGTGAGCGACCTCGTCCAACAACCGCCCGATTGCGTCCGGACGGTCGCACACACGATGGCTCTCCCCGCGCCAACTACTGCCACCAGAAAAGCGAACAAGTGCGGGATCCGTAGCCACCGGGAGACTCAGGGCCGCGGCCACAGCATCGAACCCGTGGCGACCCGCCCGACCACTGAGATCAAAGGCTTCCAAGCTTCGCTCCCCGCCCACGGAACCAAGCCGCCGACGGAAAAACCGACGCCGATAGGGCTCTGCCAGAAGCGCAAATGTCAGGTCTCGGCCACCATCCACATCGTGCGCCACGATCAACAACTCCCGGAAACCCGGCTGGCCGAGATTTTCCGACAACAGTTGAGTAAACCGACGCCCCAAGTCTCCCTGCCCGGGGCGGGCGATTGCCGACGCACCGCGCATGAGCTTCCAGAGACCATCACCAAACCACCGCCGCACGTAGCGCGCGTCAAGCGGGGATCCCAGTAAGGACCACCAGAGCGTTCCTCGCGCCCGGCGCGCCGGGCGTGAGGCCAGCCAAGATGACATCGCGGACCACGCCAGTACAAGGAGCAACACCACCAACGCAAGCACAACCAATCTCGGTAGCCAGACCGGGAGCGCCGAAGGTGCGAAGACCAGTTCGACAACTTGCCTAAACCCAGTAGTCAGTGGCAGCCCATCCCCCAGCCCAACAACCCGCAGCAAATAGGCAAGCGGGTAGGCCAGGGCGGCCAGGACGACCACTCCCAAAGGGAGGAGCAACAATGTGAGTGCGGTGCCCAGGATGACGGTTGCCGCCCGAAGCGCCGGCCGCCAGCGATATAAACGGGCGGCCCCCATGGCGCCCCAAAGCCCATCAGGCGCCCAGAGCTGGGTAGAACCGTCAACCGACGCAAAGGCCGCCGCTACCGCACCCACTCCACGCCCAGCGACCACATCTATCTTGACCCCTGCCTCGTGCAGAGCCCGCAGAACCCCTGCGTGATAGGCCCCAGCTGTACCGGTCCCGGTCAATACGAGAGCGGTTCGTCTATGAGGTAAGTAGCCGGATTCCTCGGACGAGGTAACCGACGATGGCGTGTCAGGTGTTCGCTTCATGAACCACCCGCAGGTCGTGGTCCGACCAATGGATCACTTGTCGTGAATCGTGACAAGTTTTACGAGTTCGAACTCCCGCACACCGCTCGGGGTGGGAACCTCAACCTCGTCGCCTTCCTCCTTCCCCATCAAGGCCTTTCCGATGGGGGAGGCGGTCGAAATCCAACCTTTGTCCGGATCCGCATCTTCGGGCATCACCAGACGGTACACGACGGTGTCCCCGTCAACTTCCTCGAGATGCACTGTAGACCCGAACGCAACGCGGTCCTCCGGCATACGGTCCAGATTCAGGAGAGACAGCTCCGACACCCGTTTGTGAAGCATACTCAGGCGAGCCTGAACGAATGACTGGCGTTCCTTCGCCGCCTGGTATTCAGCGTTCTCCCGAAGATCACCTAGTTCACGGGCGCGCTTGATCTCCTTCGGGAGTTCATTACTAAGTTCTCGCTCAAGAGCTTGAATCTCGCTCTCAAACCGCTTGAGAAGTTCCGCTTTCATAATGTCCAGACCAATATGCCACAACGATAGCACATCTGCTATGCTCACCTACGGTCCCCCAGAGCGGTTCGCCCCCCGCACCCCGGACCTTCTGCTCTCGTGCAGCTGATCAGCAGCCGGCGACATCCGCTCGTCACTCAGTTCCGCCATGCCGCCCAGACCACGGGTCAGCTCGATTCCAGCGTGCTGCTCGAGGGCCCTCGTCTCGTTGCCGATGCCCTTGATGCGGATGTCTCACTGACACTTGCCGCGGTGACTAAATCGTCGGCGGTCGCCCGTCGCACCAAATCCGTCGTGGACCGGCTCCTCACGCGGACACGAGTCATACAGGTCACACCCTCGGTGATGAACATCCTCAGTCCTGCTGCCACCCCCAGTGGTCTGGTCGCACTTGGAAACTACAAGCGAACTGACGTGCAGACGATCTTCGACCACGCTCGACCATTCGTCGTGGCACTCAACGACGTACAGGACCCAGGGAACGTCGGCGCGGTCATCCGATCGGCCGAAGCAGGAGGCGCTACCGGTGTCATCACAGTCGGAGGAGCGAACCCCTTCGGATGGAAGGCGCTTCGCGGGTCCATGGGCAGTGCATTTAGACTCCCCGTGATTTCCCAACTCACAGCCGAGGCCGTCAGTCACGAAGCCCAGACACGGGGGTGGCGTGTCATCGCCGCCACACCACGCGGAGGGACCAATCCTGCTGATCTGGACCTCACAACACCTTGCCTGGTCTGGCTCGGCACCGAAGGAGAAGGACTCTCCAAGATTCGGGTGCATTCGGCCGACGACATTCTGTCTGTCCCTATGACACCTCCCGTTGAATCCTTGAACATCGCCGTGACCGCAGCCGTCATCATCTACGAGGCGGCCCGCCAACGCCGTGTCGGCTAACGGGCGCTCATCCCAACAGAGAGGACCCCCATGACCTCCAGGTCGTTATTCGACGAACCCTTCGAGCCTTCTACCGCCGCCGCACCACTTGCCGAACGAATGCGCCCTCGTCGATTAGACGAACTCGTGGGACAGGACGATTTGTTAGGCCAAGGTCGGCCGCTGCGTCAAGCGATCGAGCACGACACACTTCAGTCAGTCATACTGTGGGGCCCCCCGGGGAGCGGCAAAACAACCCTCGCCCGGTTGATCGCAACGGTTACGTCCTCGCACTTCGTCGCATTCAGTGCCGTACTCTCCGGCATCAAAGAGATCCGTACACTTATGGCGCAAGCCGAGGATGCGCGACGGCACGATAGTCGACGCACGCTACTCTTCATCGACGAGATTCACCGATTCAACAAGGCCCAACAAGACGCGTTCCTGCCTCGGGTTGAGGCGGGAGACATTGTGCTCATCGGCGCTACCACCGAGAATCCCTCGTTCGAGGTAAATGCCGCGCTACTCTCTCGCTCGCAGGTCTATGTGCTACACCCCCTACCGACATCCGCCATCACCACCGTCCTTCACCGAGCGATCAACGACACCGAACGCGGACTCGGTAACCAGGCACTGACCGTCGATACCGATACGCTTGCCATGATCGCCAGGCATGCCAATGGAGATGCTCGCATCGCGCTCAACTTGCTCGAACTTGGTGCGGCGGCAGCCCAGGCGCGGGCCCAAGAGGCGGGAAACGACACAGCTCGACTGGATCTCCAACTTGCCTCTGATGCCATGCAGCGCCGTGCATTGCTCTATGACAAGAACGGTGAAGAACACTTCAATGTAATTTCAGCACTGCATAAATCCATACGTAACAGTGACCCCGATGCCGCGGTTTACTGGCTGGCGCGTATGCTCGAAGCGGGTGAAGATCCACTCTACATTGCCCGCCGGTTAATCCGGTTTGCCTCGGAAGACATCGGCAACGCAGATCCCCAGGCGCTGTCCTTGGCGATCGCAGCCAAAGAGGCGGTACACTTCATTGGCATGCCGGAAGGGAACACCGCACTGGCTCAAGCCACTCTCTATCTCGCGGCGGCACCGAAGAGCAATGCGGTATATGCCGCGTATACCGCTGCCTCAACCGACGCTCACCACAACGTCGCCGACCCCGTACCATTGCATCTACGAAACGCACCAACACGCTTAATGAAGCAACTTGACTACGGGAAGGGCTATCGCTACGCCCACGACGAGCCTGACGCGGTCACAGCCATGGACTGCCTCCCCGCGCCACTGCAAGGACGACACTACTATCGGCCAACGACGCGAGGATTCGAAAAGGAACTAGGTCAACGCCTAACAGCCTGGCGCCGCATCAAGACAGAGCGCAGAGCTCAGAGCGCCGCCTCAAACAAAACGGACAAATAGACAATGCCAGATACGCTGTACTACATTGGTCGAGGACTTCAACTTGTGGGAATGGCGGCCCTACTGGAAGCGATCTTGGTGGCAGGTCCTCTTGGGCCGAGCCCGCGCATCTTCGGATTCGGGGTCGCCGTATTCGTGGTTGGCTATTTTCTGGTGAAACGAATCACGGGAAAGTAGCACAGCACAACGCTACCTTTCTGATTCGCACCGCTGACGCTACTGACCGACCCGATGCATTTCGATATCGTTATCCCCTTGACGCAGTATGAGTGTCGTCGCAACGTCGACATCGTCCAGGTAAAAAATAATTCTTGCGCTCGAATCCTGGTAAAAGAATTCCGTCTGGGATAGAGGAAAAATTGCATCAGGATCCAGGTCCGTAAGCTGACCATACAATTGTGCGCCTTCACGCGTAATCGTCATGGCAAACCCAGGCTGTTCAACATATTTCCCCACATACCGGTCGATTACCTCCACCGTCAAATCCATTTGAGGTACACCGGGCACCACCTCGTCATCCGCCAGTTTCCTGGCCCGACGGCCAAGCCCTCCCTGTTCGAACAAGAGGTCGATCACCTCTCCGGTGTCTTGTCGCACACCAAACATCACACGGAGTGTACTGCCGACAAGAACGAACTCGTGGATACCGCGCGGCGTCAACTGTGCACGCGGTTGACCGGTCACCTGAAGGTACAGCGCACGCCCTTCTCGGCTCACATCAAGATGAAACGAGGGAGTCAACTCATACCGGCCAACATAGTCATCCAA
>CAZPZZ010000229.1:0-4931 GCA_964591245.1 uncultured Vicinamibacteraceae bacterium
TCGCGTAGACCGGGCTCGACCAGGCCTTCTCGCGGTCGACCTGCACCACCCGCACCCAGTAGGGCTGCGCACCGGACAGCGGCGCCGCGTCGCAGAAGGTAAACTCGGCCCGGCGCGGACCGTCCTCCTGCGGCGCCGGGCCGATCTCCACCCACTTGCTCGCACCCCCGGCGTCGATGCGCTGCGGCGTCTGCTGCACCTGTCCGAGAGCGAATGCGAACGCGCAGTGGGCGGTGCGGAGGGCGCCGCACCCGCCAGTGGCCTCAAAACTAAATCCCAGCTCATTGCCACCGGTCGCCGTCCGCCATGCGACCCGCCTCGCATCGACTTGCCACACCTCATCTGCCGCGCTCTGCAGGCCAATCGGCCGCACCGCTGCAATGCGGCCGTCTTCCATCTCTAAATCTCCATCCCAGACGACGCGCTGCGCCCCGGCCGTCCCCTCGGTCTCAGCCCCGCCCAGTAGCACCCGCAAGCGCTGCCCGTCCTCTTGCGCCACCACATGGGTATGAATCACCTCCGTTCCCCGCAAGATATCGACCCGCTCCAGCGCCGCCGTGCCCTCGACCTCTACCTTGACTTCGGGTTGCCCCTCCGTCGCGTATTCCCCACCCATCGCATGCCCATCGACCTCGACCCACAGCAGAATCCGTTCGCCGCTGGTCCCGTAACAACGCCGGGCGAAAAAGGCTTCCCACAATCCCTCGCGCGTCAACTCGGTCGCGCAGACCGCGGTCAAGCCATTGCGCACATTGCGCGTGACCCGCCGCCCCGGCCGGCAAGCCCCGGGCCGCCCCATTACGCCGTCGCTACCGCCGGTGACCCCCACCTTATAGCCACGGGTGAGCGCGTCGAAGACGAACCATTCGGACGTGCCATGCGTAGAGTGGATCTCGAACAGCGGTTCGATCGCCGGCTCGTGCCAGTGCAAATTGGTCGGCCGACCGCCCACGTGCAGATTGAGTAGTACCTGCTCCCCGACCATCGCGGCGAGAAACTCGGGCGCGCGCTCCAGGTCCGGCTCGGGATCGGGATCGTCTTCGGTATAGAATCGGCCCGAGCGCCGCAGTCGCGTCTCGTCGGCGCGATAGATCACGTTGCGATCGCCGCCGTCTGCGGTTAGCGGGCTCCACTCGCAGCCCAGATAGCAGACGAATTCCCCCGGTGCATCGCAGGCGTGCGAGACCTCGCGCACGTGGTTCCATACGTCCAGGGGAATATAGTGATCGTTGGCCTGCTGGCTGGCAAACTGCAGCCCAGCGGCGCACCGCGCATAGTCGAAATGCTCTTTGAGCCCGCCCGCCCCGCAGCCGATCTCGGTCTGCCCCGCGTGCAGGTCGCCCCAGAAAATCCGCCGCTCGGGCCACCCGACGCGAATGCATACGGGATTGCTCTCGGCCGCCAGTTCACCGCTCTCGGCCCGCAGGCGGTAAATGCCCGGCGCACGCCAGCGAGCGCGGAAGAGATGCCCGTGCCAATCGCCCTCTTGCCCCACTGCTTCCACCTCGGCCCCGGCCAGCACCGGCCGCTTGGCCAACGGCGCCGGATTCCCCCAGCGATCTTCGCCCCGCACCCGCACCTCCAGAGCCTCGCCAACGCTCCCCTCGGCTGCGGCGATCGCCACCAGGCGCTCGGCTGCAGCGGGCGCTACCACATAGCCCTCGGGATCGACCAACCGAATCCAATCGCAACCAGCGTCGGGATTGATCAACATTAGAAATGTCGCGTCCCGGGTCGCAAAGGTCGGCGCGCCCCAATCCTCGCAATTCAGTACCACCTGCTCGCCGCACCGCAACGCCCCGGCGACCACCGTCAACTCTATGTGGTGTTGCCAGGGATTGAGATCGCCCTGCGGCTCGAACGCCAGCGCCAACTCGGCGCCATCCGCCCGCACCGCCATCGCCGTCGGTTCGGCCCAATCGAAAGGCCAACGCCAGGCCACGCGCAGCTTGCCGCCGGCAGGAATCTCCGTCTCGCCGATCGCAAAGGTAAATTCCACCGCGACTGCGCTGCCGGCTTCGAGAGTCGTTGCCATCCGCCATGATCCCTCTCCGTGCAACCGCCTGCGCTCGCCAGCGTCCAAACCAGCCTGATGCCAGACCTGCCCCCCGCCCGGCATGCCATTACTCATCAACACAGCTCAGCACTCCTTGGCCCAGGGCGTCGGCGCGGCATAGCCAAGCCCCGCGTAGGGATCCTCCCCTTTAACCTGGATCACGCCGCGATAGTTGGGCTCCCCCTTCCAACTCAACCACGTCGCCGCAGAAGCATAGTGCATCGTCAGCGCGGGACGGTAGGTCGCAGTGTCGTTTTTCTTCGAACTGTGCAATAGATAACCCGAAAAGAACAGGACGCTGCCCTTGCGCATCTCGACCGGCACCGCCCCCGCATCGTCGAAACCCCGCGCGATCGGCATGCTATCGACATCGGGCAAATCGTGTGGATAGCGCTCGTAAATCACCCCTGACTTATGACTCTCCGGCAAAATCCACAAACAGCCATTGTCCTTGGTCGTATCCGCCAGCGCGATCCACACCCCGGTCAACGAGCGATCGCGCGTCGGAATCGGCTGCTCGTCCTGATGCCAGGGGCTGCCATTCCCCCCCGGCCCCTTGGTCACAAACATCGTCTGCATGCACTTGTAGCCACCGTCCCAAAACGGCACATACGCCCCCACCACGCAATCGAGCACCCGACACACACCGGGGTGGGTGATGTAGCGGCGGATCACCGAGCTATAGGCGTGCGGCTCGCCAATGTACATATACCGCCCCAAGAGCCGATCCGCTCCCGCCGACCAATCCACCGCCGCAATCGGCTCGCACCCATAATCCCCGCGGTTGATCTTCTTCAAGTCGGCGACGATCTCGTCGCACTCTGCCGCAGACAACACCTCATCCACCAGCACATATCCGTTGGCGACATACCAATCGATCAATTCCCCCTTCTCAAATCCTTCGAGACGGAATACATCAACTCCCTCCATCTCATCAAACCCTTTCATCAGACTAGCGACATGTGCCAAGGGTGTAGGTCGAGCCTCACCCCTCAACTTGCGCGCTAATAATCAAATGCTCGATCCAATCGTCCCCATCGTTAAAAATCTGATGCTTCACCCGGGGAGGAATATGCACCGCATCCCCCTCGCGCACCTCGTACATCTCCCCATCGACCTTCATCCGCCCCTTCCCGCTCAAAAAGTAATACACCTGCTCGGTCGCCTCGTGTTCGTGATAGTCCCCCTCCAACCCGCCCTGCAGCCGGTGCACCGTCAACCCCGAAAACCCCTCCAATACCCCCTCCTTTTCCCCCACCCCCTCGCGCCCCTTGGCGCGAAAGATCGACCAGATAATCTTCGTATCGTGCCCGACTACGGGCGTCACGTCGCGCCAGTTGCGAATAACCATGTTTTCCTCCTCGCGTTTTAAGCCAATTGTATTTTTTTCATCCGGGCGCCGTCCAGTTCGACACCCAAACCCGGTCCTTCTGGAATGACAATATGCCCCTCGCAGTATTGCACGGGCTCGCCAACCACATCTTCATCATAGACCAGCGGCCCGGCCATATAACAGGGGAAGGCCAGATGGGGCGTTGCCGCAGCCAGGTGCACCCGTGCTGCAGTGCCGATCGACATCTCCACGGTGCTGCCCATCAGCGCGGCATTGCCGCAGACCTCGGCCACGGCGAGCACCTTGCGACAGGCGGCGATCCCGGCGTAACCGAGCCCGGTGTTGAACACATCCACCGCCTCCTGCAGCCGCGCCGCGACCGCGAAATCGGTGATGTGCTCGCCGATGGGCGCGGGCGATTGCGCCGCGACCGCGAGAAAATCTTCTACCGGGGCGTCGTGTCGGCCCCGCACCGGGGATTCGTAGAGCCCCGGGGCGAACTCGGCGAAGCGCTGGACGGCCGCAACCGCCTCGGCGACCGCGAAGCGACCGCTGGCATCGAGGGCCACCAGTTCTACCGCATCGCCCCAGCGTCGGCGCATTTCGCGCAGGAATAACTCGTCCTCGTCGAGCGCCTGGCCAAAATAATAGCGCAGGGCCCGGTGACCGGCCTCTTGCAGGCGCTCGACGCGGTCGAGATTGGCACGCCGGTCGGCGGCATCCCGACAAGGGGCGAGCGGATAGGCGAAGGGTACGCGCTCACGGACCTTGCCGCCGAAAAGCTGGTAGAGCGGCACGTCGAGCGACCGAGCCAGCGCGTCGTACAGGGCGATGTCGATGCCGCACAGCACCTGGTGTGCCCACGCCTCCCGCCCCAGGTCCATCTGCAGCGCCGTCAACTCGCAGATGTCGCGACCGACCAGCACCGCCTCCAGCCGTTCCCGCAGGGCGGCCAACGCCGCCGGTGCGACCGACCAGTTGACGTCCGACATCTCCCCCAATCCGACAATATCCGCGGCGGTGTGCAAGCGAACGACGACGTGGTTGGAGCGGGCCTTCTCCGCGTCGGCAGGCTTGCGCTGCCCCATCTCGCGCGCCGTTTGTACCGCTATCAACTCGACGCCAGTTATTTGCATTAGCTCTTGCGCCGCGGCGGTTTCCACTTGCGCAGCTGGCGCTTCCACGCCTTGTCGATCTCGCGCTTGACCGCCTGGGTATCCTTCCAGCGATCGCCGAAGACCGACAAATAATAGGCACCGGCGATCTGCTCGGGACAGATAAAGAGCTCGCGCCCCGGCTCCGCCGCCGCCAGCCAGCAGCCCAATACCCGCTCGGCAAACTCGAGCCAGTCGAGAAATTCGGGCGTCAGCTTGCCCCTGGCATCTAATGCCGGCACCTGCGCATGCTGGCCGTTGAAGGGCCGGAAGTGCAGCTGGTTGGCCAACTGGATCAGATCCGGCCGCTCGGCCAGCCGGTCCCAGTAGGGTGGGTTGAGGTGCTTGATCACCGCCGGGTGCGAAAAGTCCCAGGTCATCTTCAACG
>CAZPZZ010000230.1:0-1840 GCA_964591245.1 uncultured Vicinamibacteraceae bacterium
ATCATCTGCTTCTCGAATCCGAATGCCTCGGCAAGCCATTCGAATGCCGCCGGGGCGTCCTCGTAACGTAAGAACGGAAAGATACGTGTGGCCACATCACTCATGGTGGATCCAACCTTCCACCCCGCTGGGGGAATACTGTGTCCTCGTCGCACAACCCGCCGACCGCGTGACAGCGTTCACCGCCATGTCACGAACTTCAGCCGTCGCACGACTGTCACGCTGTAGCATACTCCTAGCTCACACGGCGCCCCGGTTCGGGGCATGCCGGGTAGAAGACATCCAGAGGAATGCTTATGCGTAGATACCCACATATATGGCGTCCCATCATCGCATCGGCACTCGCGATTGGCGTCGCGCCACCGGTAAGCGCCCAAAATGGATCGAGCTTTCTGAATGCCCACACGGCACACATCGACTACACCGCCACGGCCAGCCGGGCCATGCTGACCTGCACATCTCTGCGGGCACTGGGCGCGTACAGCTACACGATCATCTCGACAACATTAGTCGCGGCGACGGCGGACACGCCGGAGCACTGTCGCGTCTATGGTGTCATCAGACCAGAGATCCGATTCGGCCTACATCTGCCCACCGCGTGGAATGGGCGATTCTACATGCAGGGAAACGGTGGCTACGCCGGAAATTCCCCCTCGGATGACCGGACCCTCCACACGGCGATGCGCGCCGTCAGCCATGGATTCGCCGTCGCCACAACGGATACTGGACACGACAGCCGGGTCGAACCACTGGCCACATTCGCAAGGAACAACCTCGCCAAAGAGATCGATTACGGGTTCCGTGCCGTGCATCTCACGGCCCGCACCGCGAAGTCTCTCATTGCCACGTACTACGACCACCCCCTGTCCTACTCGTACTGGGACGGATGCTCCACCGGGGGACGGCAGGGATTGATGTCAGCACAACGGTTTCCCGCCGACTTCGACGGCATCGTTGCCGGTGCGCCGGTCTTGAACTTCACCGATACCCAGATGGCCTACATCTGGAACAACCAGGCCCTCGCGCACGCGTCGCCAAGTGAAACCACCATCGCGCAGGTGGGAAAGGCCGTGTACCAGCACTGTGACGCGATCGACGGACTCGAGGACGGCTTGATCGACGACCCACGGCGTTGTGACTTCGACCCGGCTCGTGACCTTCCACGTTGTGCCGAGACCTCCGGCGAAGCCTGCGTGACCGCCGATGAAATCGCGTCCCTGCAGGCCATCTATCGCGGGCCGGTCGCCGGCGGGACGTCCCTCTTTCCCGGTCAGCCGCTCGGGGCCGAAGTACATGGCGGGTGGACGAACTGGATCATCTCCGATACCGGGCCGACGATCGGCCAACGTTTCTCCGAGACCTTTTTCAAGTATCTGGCGTTCACTCCAGACGAACCAGACTTCGACTGGCGAGCATTCGATTTCGAGACGGATCCGGCCCGCGTGACGATTCGGGAAATACTCGATGCCACCGACCCCGACCTTGCCGCGTTCCAAGCACGAGGTGGAAAGATGATCACCCATTTCGGCTGGGCCGATACGGCATTGAATCCAATGATGGCAGTGAACTACTACGAAGACGTACAGGCCGCGAACGACGCTGCCACCACAACGGACTTCTACCGGCTATTCATGGTACCGGGCATGTTCCACTGCCGCGGTGGAATCGGCACCGATCGATTCGATGCCATGACTCCACTCATTGACTGGGTGGAGGGAGCTATCGCCCCGGACTCCATTCCCGCGGCCCGTATCGACGATGGCAAGGTCGTCCGGACACGGCCACTGTGCCCCTACCCGCAAGTGGCGACCTACACCGGCGCCGGCAGCATCGATGACGC
>CAZPZZ010000230.1:1940-4888 GCA_964591245.1 uncultured Vicinamibacteraceae bacterium
AAACTCACGGGCGCCTGCTCGTCGGCGCGGGCGCCGGCCAGGATGCCAAACATGCCGTAGTTTCCTTCGTGACACGCAAACTCATAGAGGTCCCCCTCGACGGGCTTCATCTGAATAACAGCCGTCCACGGGCGGCTATAGGAGGATGCATCGTCCACGGTGTATGAATACCTGAGGGTCTCGGCATCAATCCGCGTGAAGCGCTCTACGAGTTGCAACCGCTCTGCCGACCCCTGGTAACCGGCTTTCCCGTTGAAGTTGGCAGTTTCGACGACAAGCGTGTCACCTTCCCAGTGCCCTCGAGAGTTCCCCATCCACTGCTTGATCCGACCGGCAAGCGCGGGTCGCCCGTTCGTCGGAATGATACGAGCGTCGTGGATCTGCTCGGTCCAGATCACCACATAGTCCGGCGTCTGCAATAGCCGGAGGTGATTGTTGTAACCACCCGCGGACATCGGTGGACCCGCTTTTGTGTGATGCACGCAGCGTTCTCCCGGGCTCCGATCCTCGGGCCCATGAGCGGGTCGATCCAGCAACTCGCGTCTGGCATCTCGGCGGTGTCTCCCCTCGGCCCGAAACGGGATGCGACCATCCCGCGGATCCACAATCAGCGCCGTGCGCCCAGTCGATTCACCGCGGTCGAACCAAAAGGCGTTGTACGACCCCGTGTCCCCAGAAGGCGGTGGCTGGTCGGCTCGAGTCAGGGCATCAAGATTCAGCGCGGCAACTTCCTCCGCCGTCAGCCGTTCCCGCCCAACGAACTCGCCGGGCCGTTCGAGAGGCGTAATCGTCGCGAACGACCAATCCCCCCCGAGATCCGGCACACCCCACGCCGTACGAGCGATTACCCCGGTTTGACCCACCGCCCGTTCCGGCACCAGACAAACCGCCGTCACCACCATCAGCGTCGTGACGAAAGAGCGACCATTCATCTCAGACCTCCTGTTCCACTGCGTAGTTCCAGCTATCGCCTCGCACGCCTTCCCGGTGGCGTCCAGGATTCCGGGTCTCGCGATGCTACCCAACACACGATCCACCAGAAAGCATCTCCACGATGGCTTCCGAACCGATATGGAAACGACTAGTCGTCAAGCCCAAACGTGTACAACGTGTTTCCGATCGTCATCGTGACGTACTGACGCCCGTCGACCGCATAGCTCATCGGTGAAGCATGCACAGGTCCTCCCAAGGCAATATGCCAGAGTGGCGCCCCTGTCTCAGCGTCCAGTGCGTAAAAATAACCTTCGACACTGGCGCTGAACACGAGGTCACCGGCTGTCGCCAGCACCCCCGCCCTAGTACGTGGTGTGATCGGAAACTCCCAGTCAACGTTACCCGTTGTGGGATCAATGGCCCTGATGGCGCTGTGATAGTGATCGATGGGAAGTGGGGTTTCAGTGCCGCCCCCAGTGAAGCGGTCGCCTTCGACGTAGTCCTCATCCCGAATGAAGAACTCCGCCTCGCCATCGAATGCATTGACGTAAAGTAGACCGGTGCGTGGACTGTATGCGGGGGACCACCAGTTGGTACCCCCGCCCGCCATCGGCGAGACCAGTGTCCCCTCGCTGCTCGGAAACATCCCAGGACGCCGGATCGGTCGACCATTCGAGTCCAACCCCTCGGCCCAGGTCTGCCTCGCAAATTCAGATCCCAGCAGAAACTCACCGGTCCCACGATCGAGGGTGTAATAGAAGCCATTGCGATTGGCCCAGAGCATCGCCTGGCGTATGTCGCCATCTACTTCGATATCAGCCAATACCGGAATCTGAATGGCGTCCCAGTCGTGCACATCATGCGGTGTGAACTGGAAATACCAGGACAACTCGCCCGTATCACCGTCGAGCGCCAGCACGGAATCGGCATACAAGTTATCGCCACCGCGAATGTCACCGTTGTAATCAGGGCCAGGGTTTCCCGTGCCCCAGTAGACGAGGTTGAGCTCGGGATCGTACGAGCCCGTGATCCAGGTCGGCGAACCACCGGTTCGCCACGAGTCACCGGCCCAGGTCCGGTTGTCTGGGTGGTCCGGACCAGGAATCGTATGTGTCCGCCACTCCCGCTGCCCGGTATCAGCATCGTACGCGTCGAGAAACCCCCGAATGCCAAATTCGCCACCAGCAATACCGGTCACAACCTTGTCTTTCACAATGAGCGGCGCCGCCGTCTTGCTATACCCACCACGATGATCTGCGACCTCCGTATTCCAGAGTAAGCTGCCGGAACGAGCGTCAATCGCAACGAGATGGGCATCGAGAGTGCTCATGAAAAGTGTCTCGTCCAGGATCGCAACGCCACGGTTGTTCCGACCGCAGCAGATGCGCAGATCATCTGGTAACGGATGGTCATAACGCCAAAACGGACGACCCGTGACGGCGTCAACCGCGACGACATTACTCGGTGACTCCGTGATAAACATGACGCCATCAACGACCAAAGGTGTTGTTTCGGCACGGTCGAGCTGCGGGATGTGATGGGCCCATTTGAGTTCGAGTTCGTCGACATTGCCACGGTCGATCTGGTCGAGTGAGCTGAACCGCTTACTGTCGAGCGTGCCGTTGTACATCAACCAATTTTGCGGTTCGTCGGCAGCACTGACCAGCCGCTCCCAGGTCACCGGTGAGAAGACCGCCCCCCCTCCCCCGCGCCTGGCTGTGCACCCATTGGAGTAGCGATGGTCAGGATGGCCGGGACGGCGGCAAGACAATTGCGCAGTGTCATCATTCACTCCGTATCAGGAACATGAATCCGTTTTGTCCGTTCCCAAACAACTCGTCGCCGGATCACTACTCCCGTCCCCACGTGCTATGCACGAGTGGCAGGACTCGACGTCGTCTCCTTGAAAGCCACAGCAAAGAGTACCAAGACAGCGGACGCCCACACGGCCGGCACGAGCCAGATGTCCTGCCAGGCATGCCCATCCCCTTCGACATAGAGATCGACGATTAGCC
>CAZPZZ010000231.1:0-4838 GCA_964591245.1 uncultured Vicinamibacteraceae bacterium
CACCGAGCCCCCGTAGTACTGTCCGTCGAGGAAGCGATTTCTTGGTGATCACCATCTAAGACTCCTAATACCAAACAAATGACGCCTGGCCCCACACCCCACGGGCTATACCGACACACGCCCGTCATTTACACGTCACGACACGCCACCGCCGAGTCGTCGACCCACTACTATCCAGATACCAATTTATCTTCAGGCTAGGGCGCTGTGACCCCGTCGAACTGACGCGCCTGCCGCATCTGAAATGGCTGACTCTGCACAATACCCCGAATAAGCGCCGACCAGCGATACTCAGTCGACGAGGCCTCGCGCAAGATGCCCCGAACAATCGCCAAATCGGGAGCCTGAATGGAACGGCCGAGACCGTAGGTCAATAACTTCTCGGTAAACGTGCGCACGAAATCTCCCTGGCGCGCCAACAACGCTGACCGAAACTCGGCTAATCCCCCGAATGTTGTTCCGTCCGGCAACACCCCCGACGCGTCAATCTCGTTCGCACCATCCACGGTCCTCCACTGACCGATCCCATCGAAGTTCTCCAGTGCAAACCCCAATGGATCCATTCTGGTGTGACAAGCGGCGCATGCCGGATTCTGACGATGCTGCTCCATCAATTCTCGCATCGAGGCATCCGTACCCGCTGCCCCGGTCTCCTCCAACGCCGGCACATTTGGCGGCGGTGGCGGTGGCGGCGCCCCAAGGATGTTGTCAAGCAGAAACTTCCCCCGCACGACAGGAGAGGTCCGCGTCGCATAAGACGTCACAGTCAGAATACTTCCCTGACCGAGCAATCCAGCTCGCTGGGTCCCCGTTAATTCCACTGGGCGAAAATGCGAACCGTATACATTACGGAGGCCATAGAACCGAGCGAGGCGATCGTTCGCAAACGTGTAATCCGCCGTCAGCAGTTCAGCCAACGGACGATCCTCACGCATCTGATGTTCGAGAAACAACTCGGTCTCACGCTGGAACGCGGCCCGTAGGTTGTCATCGAACTCCGGAAACGCACTGGCATCCGGGTCTACCGCCGCGAGATTCCGTATGAACAACCATTGCCCGCCAAAGTTTTTCGGCAGTGCTGATGCACGGGGATCGACGAGCATCCGGTCCACCTGCGACGAAAGCACCTCTGGCTCACTAAGTCGTCCTTCCTCCGCCAAGTCGAGAAGTTCATCGTCCGGGATACTGCTCCACAAGAAGAACGAGAGCCGCGAGGCGAGTTCGATATCACGGATGCGATACACCTCACCGGACGCGACGTTCGCCGGATCACGCTCAAGCCTGAACAGGAATTGCGGCGACACCAGCAACCGCGTGAGCGCTTCCTGGATACCGCGGTCAAAGCCACCGCCCTCACGCCGGCCGCTCTCGAAGAACTCGAGCAGGGCCGAAACGTCGCCCTCACTCACGGGCCGTCTATACGCTCTTCGCGCGAGCCCCGTCAAAATTTCCGTCGCACAAGATGTCTCACTCGCATGGTCATCTACCAGGGGACGACACACAAAGATGCGTTTCCGGCTCGGCGTATCTCCCGTCCCGGTCGGGTTGAACGGCCCCTCCAGGCGCACGGTATCGACATCCATACGTGGCGCCTCATAGGTCGAACTGGTGTGCCGCGGGGGCAACAGGGCCGGTGGAGGTCCTTCCGTCAGAACACTTTTCTTGACGAACGCCACGCCGAGGGAGTGGAGACCGGCGGAAGCGGGAAATCTGACCTCCAGGGCTTCGTCGGCCGTGAGCTGATAGGGTGAAGTTCGATAGATCCCACTTCCGGTACACCGTGGATTTTCCGAGTCAGCACACGCACCACCGATCTCGAATCGAGCAACCCGCACTCCATCCAGCAGCACATCAACTTCTTCGCGCGTCCGAATGGCCCGAATCTGGGAATTCGTAAAGTTCCGGCCGAGACGGACCTTCACAACGTAATCACCATCCAGTGGGAAGTAATGCTGAACGACCATGCCACCACGGGTTCCGATAGGAAGCGCCTCAGACATCCGTTCGTCCTGCCGGAACCCACGAGAAACATCGAAGGTCTCGATGGACGGCCCAATGGTCAGATCACCGACCGCCAGTCGACTGATCTTCTGCGCTGCGACCAAATATCTGCCCAATAACGTCGGCGACATCGAGAGCACTTCGGCAATGTTGTCGAAACCTTGATCTGACTCGTCCGGTGGAAGCAGCGTGCTTGGATCGATCTCGAGTGCGAGAAGGTCACGGATCGCGTTGCCGTACTCAAATCGGTTCAGCCGATGATCGGCAGGCCGCCCCGGGCTCGGATGTTCCCGTGCCTCGCGATCGAGCTCGGTCTCGAGCCAGCTCGCAAATGCCTCCATGACAGGCGGATCTGGTCGCCGACGCCCTATCGGAGGCATCGCACCGCTGCGGACCTTCCGCGCGACCTTTTCCCAGATGGCAGCATCCGTTCCGATGTGGGAAACGTCGAGAGCATCCAGTTCAAGACCAGCCGTCCGCAAGCGCCCATTGTGGCAGGTCACGCAGTACTGCTGGAGCAAAGCCTGCGCGTCTGGCACCTCAGCTATCGCCGCCGATGCTGGCACCGCCTGCTGTGCCTCCGATTTGTTCCCTCCGGCGCCGACAACTTCGCGACCAGACAGATCTACGGTACTGACCGCCGCCAGTACGGCCACACACGCGCCGAGTGATACTCGCGCCAGCGTGATCATCTTGCCCCCCCGGCTATTCACCATCCCCAATGACCAGCACTGGAGCTGACTCTTTCATCATTCATACAACCGTCGTCGGAAGTGTAGGCCCGAGACCTCGCGCGGTCAAGCAACTCTCATGGCATAATTTGATACACGCGCGGAAACATCAGATCCCCGAACCCGTTTCGCACGCACTGCGAGAACGCACCGCGGTGGTCGCGAATCGGCTCCCCTTGCAGGAGGGAAACGAGATGGGCAAACCTCGAGATGCCTACCCGAAGCCTAGTCGCCGGGCGTTCCTCAAACGAAGCGCCACCGCCGGGGTCGGCGCCACCGCCCTCGCCGGATTGAATGAAACTGAGCTCGATGCCCAGAATTTCTGGGATTTGTCTGCCGACCTCGTGACCATTGGCGCCGGCACCGCCGGACTGGCCGCCGCGGTCTCCGCCCTGGAGCACGGTGCCACCGTCATCATGGTGGAGGAGAACGTCGATATCGGCGGGCACGGTATGTGCTCCGGAGGAAACGTTCATCTGGGCGGCGGTACCAGCAATCAGCAAAAGCATGGGGTCGAGGATTCTGCGGAGCAGGTCTTTCTTGATTGGGTCCGGCATGACCACGCTCAAAGCCGGTACAGCGACCGCGATCTCGTCCGGGCGTTTGCCGACGAGAACGCAGCGACCTTCGAATGGCTGATCGAGAACGGAGTAAATTTTCAGGACCATCTGGTGGGGCCCACGAGCGCGTCAACCGTTCGCCGACAACAACGAACAGTCCAATGGCCCGTCGCTAGCGAACGTGTCACCCATCACCCCACCCGAGTCGGATCTGGCCTCGTTCGGGCACTGGAAAAAAGTGCTCGTGCGAAGGGCGTGCAGGTTTTACTGCGCCACAAGATGACACGCATCATCCGCGAAGGGTCGTCCGAAGGCCGGGTACTCGGGATCACGACCGTCCACGAAGGCCGCACCGTCAATATCGAAGCCAAGAAAGGTGTCCTCGTCGCTACCGGGGGCAGTTCGAGCAATGTGGATCTCAGACGTACCTTCGACCCGAGATTGACCGAAGAGTACCAGGTTGCTGGCGAACCCTGGTCTCGTCAGAGCGGCGATGGCGAGATCGCCGCCATGGCGGTCGGTGCGTCGCTCTGGGGCACAGCTAATCAAACCGCCGAGGCGGGCATCGCCATCTCGAAAACCCGCCATATCGGATGTCAGTGGGGATACTCGAGCCTCATCTGGCAGCCTGATAGCCGCATCTTTGATCTGGCACGCGCCTCGGGCCTGACGGTCAGTAACTGGCAAGACCTTATCCTCGTCAACCAAGGCGGTGAGCGATTCTGGAATGAATCAGACGCTCGGTATGACTTCTTCGCCGCCGCCATGGCCTATTCTGGAGATCAAACAAAGCTGAATGGTGGAGGCCCGATCTGGGCAATCTTCGACCAAGAGGCAGTCACCCGCGAAGAATGGGATCCCACTCCACCCAATGTCGACCTGAACGGGTATTTCTTCACCGCCGACACGATCGCCGAGCTCGCAGGAGCCATACGTAATCCCCATCAAACACAGCCAATCTCACCAGAAGTACTCGAAACCACCGTTGCGAGATACAACTCATTCGTCGACCTTGGGGAAGACGAAGACTTCCAACGGCCCAGGCCTCGCTACAAGATTCAAACACCCCCCTTCTACGCAGCCTGGTCTACCCCGATCCTCCACGACTCACTCACTGGCCTGCGGACCAACGTCGCGTCTCAGGTCATAGACACGCGAGGACAAGTCATCTCGGGACTCTACTGTGCCGGAGAATCTCAGGGCGGGTTTGCGCAACATGGCCTCGGCCGGTGCCTGGTCTTCGGCCGCATTGCCGGCCGACACGCTGCATTGCATGGAGGACGCGCGTGACCACGGATGCCGACGTCACACACCCGACGAGCCTCGCCCTCTGGAACATCCCCACGCCGGTCGTGTTAAATCGACCGTTCCAGATCATGGTCGGAACCAAATGTGCATCCGGCTGCGACCTGCGTGGACAGAGGGTCACCGTTCACGATGAAACTGGCCGGAAGGTTGGCGAGGGACTCTTGGGGAATGCCCCGTGGTCGCAGACTGGCCGCCTCTACGGCGTCGCCGTCACTCTACCCGCGCCGCCGAATCAGGG
>CAZPZZ010000232.1:0-3062 GCA_964591245.1 uncultured Vicinamibacteraceae bacterium
CGCTCGCATGGGGTGAAATCGGATGCTTCTTGTCGGTTTTGTGCCGGTTTGGTTGACGCGTACAGAGCAGTGGTCGATAATCGGAGCGGTAACGGTACTCTCCCCGCGGCCGATTCCGTGCCGCGAGATCGGGTTTCAACTAGGTGACACGTCAGGATGACGGGCGGAGCAGGAAAAGGGTCTCCGGAGGTGCTCCCGCCAGCGAGAAGAGGCGTCCCGGCGACGCACCTGTGCCCCAAGCTGAGTCGAATCGGGGTTTGCCCCTATTTCCTGGGGAGACGGGGCGTCCGGCGCCGTCCGCGCCACCGGTGGTCGCGAGGGAGCAAGCTTCTACGCCGCGTGCAGAGCCTCGTCGCCGGGTCACAGGAGGACCTCCGGGTGAGACGCAGGCAGCAATGCCACGACGTATTGTTCAGTCGGCCGGGGTGTTGCATCGCGCTGCTGCCAGCGTATTTGACCTGAGCCTTCTGGGGGTGCTGGATGGCCTGGTGCTTGGACTCACACTGCGGATAGCGCGTGTCGATATCGACACGATCGGGGTGATTCCTCTTCCACCGCTCGTGGCGTTTCTAGCGTTGCTCAATGCCGCATATATCATCGCCCTCACGGTGGCAGGCGGTCAGACGTTCGGCAAGATGGTGTTTGGATTACGGGTTGTGGATGCGGCTGGACAGTCTGTGACGTTTGCGCAGGCCCTAGCTCGGACGTGTTGGGGATTCCTGTCAGTGATACTCGGGGGCATTGGGGTCTGGTGGATGCTCTTCGATGGTAAGCGGCGGACGGCACCTGATTTATTGGCGGGCACTCGCGTTTTTCGTGTTCGGTGAGGATTCGACGCGGCATGCTGAATGGCTTCCGTAGACTCGCACTTTTGGCCGCGACCGTTGGGCCCTGTGGATTTGCCCCGGTGGGGCCCGGTACCGTTGGGTCAGTGGCAGGGCTTCTCCTCTTCTGGGCCGTACGGTCCTCGGGGGAAGGCTGGCTCGAGCTGCTGGTGCTGGTGGGAGTGATTGGCGCGGGTGTGATTGGTGCCAATGTGGCAGAGGCGTACTATCAGCGCCACGACCCTGGTCTGGTCGTAATTGACGAGGTCGCGGGGATGTTGGTGACGCTATTCGCCGTCCCGGTTGGTCCGGGAGGCGTGTTTCTGGGGTTTTTGCTTTTTCGTGCATTCGACATCGTCAAGCCATTTCCGGTGCGTCAGGCCGAGCGGTTAGCGGGAGGGTGGGGAGTGATGGCGGACGATCTTGTTGCCGGGTTGTATGCGCAGGGCGTGCTCCGGCTTATTTTGTGGCAAGGATGGACCGTGTGACCCCGCCATCGACTTGGTCCACCGCTGAGACCATTGCGGTGGGGACGGAGTTGCTGACGCCCTATCGCTCTGACACCAACTCACTCTTCCTGACTGCTCAGTTAAACGAGCTTGGGGTGACGGTGCGGCGAAAGTCGATCGTGGGTGATCGGGCTGATGACCTGGCATCCGTGCTGCGGGAAGCACTGTCACGGGTTGACCTTGTGATTGTGTGCGGCGGACTCGGACCGACCGAGGATGATCTTACCCGTGAGACAGTCGCGGCAGTGCTGGGGTGGCCGCTTCGTGAGGATAGTGGAATCCTGGCCCACATCCGTTCCAGGTTTGCAAAGCGCGGTTGGGAGATGCCAGACAACAACCGGCGACAGGCGCAGGTGCCGATCGGCGCGGTTGTGCTCGATAACCCCCAGGGAACGGCTCCTGGGTTGTGGCTGGAGGACGCGGGGCGCGTGGTTGTTCTGCTTCCAGGTCCGCCACGGGAGTTACAGCCGATGTTCGCCGAACGTGTCCGCGAACGATTGGCGCAGCGGGCGACGAGGCATCGGCTTTATCGGCGTGTGTTACGCATCGCCGGGCGAGGCGAATCGCACGTAGAAGAGTTGGCGCAGCCAATCTATTCGAGGTGGAGCCGTGCGGAGCCTCGTGTGATGACTTCGGTACTCGCCTCGCCAGGGCTTGTCGAATTGCATTTATCCGTACGAACTATCCACGCGTCAGGCGCAGAGGAGGTGCTTGATGGCGCGACCGCGGAACTGGTTGATGTGCTTGGGGATCATGTCTTTAGCACGGACGGTCGGTCCTTATCCGAAGTGGTTGGGGAGTTACTGAAGCAAGCCGGATATCGTGTTGGCGTCGGAGAATCGTGCACCGGGGGCCTCGTCACGGCTCGACTCGTTGATGTCCCGGGAAGTTCACGTTACGTGGTGAACGGCGTGGTGGCGTATTCGAATGAGATCATGCTGGCCGTTGTTGGAATTGAGCCGTCGTTGCTGGAGAGTCATGGTGCCGTAAGCGAGGAAGTTGCGTCGGAAATGGCGGCTGCGGCGAGACGAATGGGAGGCGCTGACATTGGTCTGGGAGTGACCGGAGTCGCCGGTCCCGATGGTGGAACGGAGATGAAGCCCGTCGGGATGGTCTGCTTCGGCGTCAGTGGGCCCGGAGAGCACCGGTTGACGAAGACAGTTCAGTTCCAGGGAGGGCGGGCCCTGGTTCGGCAGCAAGCAACCCAGACTGCGCTTGATCTGCTTCGACGCGTGCTCTTAGGTCGAGCAAGGGACGGTGAGATTGTTCACCGCAGTTCCATGTCACCCTCCGCTTCTTAGGTGAGGTTCCCAAGTATCAAGTGGAAACTGTGCGTTGCAGGATTTGTCGGCTCTGTCCGGTCGGAGTGTTCGCGGCTAGTGTCGTCGAGCTTCGCCCTGTCCCATGTTTTGAGGCGCCTCGCGTGGTCTGTCAGGAGTTCGGTGAGTGGGGTGACGGAATGCAGTCACTCAGGGCAGATACGGAACGTCGGGTGGTTGCCTCGGGATGTCGCAGCGAGTCTACAAGCTTTCGGGGCGATCTGAATCTGCGCAGGTGCACAGGAGATGCCGGGGGAGAGTGGACGGAGTTGGGGAATCCCCTGTTCAGTTGTGGTCTCGAGAGGGTCTGGGGGGTGATCGACCGGGTCACCTTGTCTCAGAGTTTCCCGGGGCCAAGTGGGGGGACCCATCGGGGGCTCGATGCGGTGCGGCTCAGTGGCACGGGTCCG
>CAZPZZ010000232.1:3072-4802 GCA_964591245.1 uncultured Vicinamibacteraceae bacterium
GCTGACAAAGACAATCCAGTTTTCAGGAGGGCGGGCTGTGGTCCGGCAGCAAGCAACACAGACTGCGCTTGACCTGCTTCGGCGCGTGCTTTTAGGGCAAGCCAGTGATCGTGAAACTGTTCGCCGCACTTAGTGTCGGTTCCATGGCTGCGGCGTGGCCGATGGGATCGACGGGATGCCGCAGCGAGTCCAAAGTTTTTTGGCTCCATCTGCCACCGAGCAGGCGTAAATGAGATGCCGAGGAATGGGTGATAGGGGCACGGGATATCGCGTCCATTGATCACGGTAAAAAGTGATGGTGGTTTAATGATCCAGTCACCGTGTCTCAGACGTTGCTGAGGCCGAGTAGAGGGATCTGTCTGGCATCCGCTTCGGTGCCGCTCTGTGGCACGGGCCGGTTTGTGGAGGGAGACAACTGATGAAGGAGGTTGCCGTGCTTGGAGCCGGCAGCTGGGGGACGGCGTTGGCGATACACCTCGGTCGATTAGGAAAGTCAGTCCGGTTGTGGGGCCGAAGCTCCAGCCTGATTGACCGGATTCGTCAAGAACGGCGGAATGAGGCGTATTTGCCGGGTGTTCCGCTACCGCCCTCGGTTGTGCCCACGGCCTCGTTGGATGATGCGGTGAGTCGCGCCGAGTGTCTGGTTTCCGCTGTACCGTCACAAGCGACCAGAGCGTTACTGCGACGAGCCAAGCCGTCCTTGGAGCCAGACACGATCATTGTAAGTGCTGCCAAGGGATTCGAACTGGGGTCGCTGAGGCGCTTGTCCGAGGTGATCACTGAAGAGTTGGGCGAGACTCAACCGGTAGCGGTCCTGTCTGGTCCGAGTTTTGCGGCTGAGCTTGCCCGTAGTCGGCCGACGGCGGTGCTGGTCGCCAGCCGACAGCAGGACGTTTCCAGTGTGGTGCAGCATGAGTTCCGGGCCGCCTCCTGTCTCCGGCTCTACGCGAGTGATGATGTTGTGGGGGTAGAAGTCGGCGGAGCGATGAAGAACGTGATTGCGATTGCGGCTGGGGTGGTCGAGGGACTTGAGCTTGGACCGAACGCGATGGCGGCTCTCATCACGCGTGGCCTGGCTGAAATTTCGAGATTAGCCGAAGCGATCGGCGGACGTCGAGAGACCATGGCCGGGTTGAGCGGGTTAGGCGATCTGATCTTGACCTGTACGGGAGGCCTGAGCCGGAACTGGCAGGTCGGCGTCGAACTCGGTCGAGGACATGCGCTGGATCAGGTTCTGGCTCGGATGCATTCGGTAGCTGAAGGAGTGAAGACGACAGAGGCGGCCTTGGAGCTGGGACGCCGCTACCAGGTCGACCTTCCTATTTCGTCGCAGATGGATGCGGTGCTCCAAGGACGTACAGAGGTGAAGGTGGCGGTCGAATCATTAATGCTACGTCGACAGCGGGCGGAGACAGACGAATCATAATCCAGGCGAGACTGATGAATCGGTTACGAGCCGCACACTAGATAGCGCTTCCCTATGCGATAGTTGACGACGTGGGTTTTCTTGACAAGCTACGTTCCGGTTTGCGCCGGACGACGGAACAGTTCAAGGGGCAGTTTGATCAGCTGGCCTCGGAATCGCGTTGCGATGAGAAGGGGTCTGCACCGGTGTCGATTGATACGGTGGAGGCGCTCGAAGAGATCTTGCTCGAAGCCGATGTGGGCGTGGCGGCGACGATGCAATTGCTCGACGCGGTGCGAGATCAGGAAGGCACCGCGGACTTGCG
>CAZPZZ010000233.1:0-4800 GCA_964591245.1 uncultured Vicinamibacteraceae bacterium
ACCCCCGACCTTTGGGTTATGAGCCCAACGAGCTACCGGACTGCTCCACCCCGCGCCATGTTCGTAAACTCAACGCAATAGATGCGCTTACTCCTTTGATGCTACCATGCCGCGCTTGCGCGGGCAACAGAGCCGTCATCAGCTCGGCGTCGGTCGGTCACGATGAAGAGTTGCTCACCCGGACGGATCAATCCGAGCTCGTCTCGCGCGATGGTCTCGATGGCCGAGGGAACCTCGCGGAGTCGCCTGGCTTGCACCGTGAGCTCTGCGTTTTCTTGGCGTAATTGCGCAATCGAGTCGGCGAGCTGTTGGCGACTGTTTCGGATCTGGACAGTGCGGACGAGGCCCCGTTCTCCGACCAAGGCGTTGGCGATGAGGACGGCCGCGGTGAGGCCGATTAACAGTAGGTTGAGCCGTTTGGACCGCGTCATTCCCGCACTGGGTCCGCGTTTTTTCCGTGCGCCAGTAAGTGTCCGAGGTGCGAGTGGGAGCGAGGGTTGCGCCGGCGGTTCACGGCGGCTGGCCGAGGAGATCGAGCGAGAGGACGATGTCCGGCTGGCCAGCCGTTTGTTGGTGCGAGGCATGCACGTCTTCTTTCGGTCGATCGAGCAAAGAAGATTAGAGGAGTTCTCTGAGTGAGGTGTGAATGGCTGAATCTGTGGCGGTTGTGGTTCTCATCACCTATCCGTTAGACGGTGACGTGAACGAGTTTGTGACAGCTCTGGTCACTGAGCGATGGGCCGCGTGTGTGAGTGTGCTGCCCGCTATCGAGTCCGTGTTTCGCTGGCAAGGCCGGATAGAGCGGGCACGTGAGCGCCAAATTCTGGTGAATACGCAAGAGCGTCTAGTCGAGAGGCTTGTTCGTCGGGTGCGGGAACTACATCCGTATGATACGCCAGAGGTTGTGGCTCTTCCCATTGTGGGGGGGAGTGAGCCGTATTTGGCGTGGATTCGTGATGAGGTGGCGGAGTAGGTCACCCGGGGCACGTTACGCCACGCTCAGACGAGGCGCAGGATCGCGAAGCCCCCGATCAAAAGAAAAAAGAAAATTAAGGCTGCAAGATCAAAATGTTGCTCGAGCGTTCTGCGGACGGGAGGACCAAACCAGCGCAGGAGCATCGCCACCAGAAAAAATCGGGTAGCCCGTCCGATGAGGCTGACGATTAAGAAGGGAATGAATGCCATTTCAATGGCACCGGACGCAATGGTTGCGACTTTAAATGGGATCGGCGTGAAGGCGGCGGCAGCCAGGAACCAGACGCCCCAAGTAGATGCGAGGTCAACGAATCGGTCCCAGGCATCAGCTGCTTGATAGAACGCAATGATTGGGGCCCCGATGGTGGACATCAAGGTCGCACCGATGGCGTAGCCGATGGCGGCCCCGATGAGTGAGCCGAGCGAACAGAGGGTGGCCGCACGTATCCAGGCTCCAGGTCTGGCTGCGACGACCGCGATCAGGAGAACGTCGGGGGGAATTGGGAAGAACGAGGATTCGGCGAGCGCGATGAGGAATAGCGCCGTGATGCCTTGCGGTGTATCGGCCCAGTGGAGTGTCCAGTCATAGAGGTTGCGGGCCCAGCGTCGAGGTGCCGATGTAAGTGTGATTAAGGGCGAAATGAGATTCATGGGCAAAGTGGGCGACCCCCCCCCGGTTAAGCAGGAGCCACGGTGAGGTTAATGAGTTCCACACTCCGGCGGCTACCATACCTCTGATAACATCTCACATTCAAACCTCGTGGTCGCCCTGGGTGCTGTGCTGCGTCTGGTGATGCTGACGTCGCGACACGAGCGGCCGGAAGGTGACGGGTCGCACTGCCTCCGAAGCCTTGCAAGCGGCTGTCCGGTTCTCGGCGCGGGGGATTTCGAGGAAACCAACCGCATGCGGTTCAAGTCATGCCATTACCGCGCATCGTCTTGTTCTCTCTATCGGGACCAAGATCGCATTGATATCTCCTGTCTATGACCAGTCGGGATCCGGTCGTCGTGTTCAGGACCCAGTCACTTATCGAAGCCAACGTCGTCTGTGGCCTGCTAGAGACACGGGGTATTGGCGCTGTCATGTCCTCGGCCATCCCGCAGGCAATCTTTCCCTTGACGGTAAGCGGGTTGGGAGAGGTGCGAATTGCCGCGAGGGCAGAGGAGGCCACGCGTGCGGAGCGCTTGATCGCCGAGTTCCGACAGGAGGTAACGGAGGAACTGACGCGTATTCGTGACGAGTTTCGCACCGTTGAAAAGGCCCTAGGCTACCAGTTTACGGATCGGGGCTTGCTCGAGCATGCTCTGACACACCGTTCCCGTGCGCACGAAGATGCGAGCGGGGGTGTCCGAGATAACGAGTCCCTGGAGTTTCTTGGTGATGCGGTGCTTGGGTTTGTGATTTCTGACCGGTTGTTTCGTGAATGCCCGGATTGGGATGAAGGGCAGAAGTCGAAGGCGCGTGCGGCCCTCGTGTCGACGACAGCCTTGGCCAAGGTGGGTGCGCAGCTAGGGCTTGGCGATCACCTGCTTTTGGGGCGTGGCGAAGAAAAGACCGGAGGACGGAAGAAGCGCTCGCTGATCGCGGATACGTTCGAGGCTGTTGTCGCCGCGATTTATCTCGATGGTGGCATCCAGGCGGTGGATCAGTTCATCGAATCATGGTTTCGTCCGCAACTCGAGGCCGTGCGCGCTGCAGGGCCTACTCCGGGGATGACGCAGGATCACAAGTCGGCGTTGCAGGAGTGGTTACAATCCCAAAATAGGGGACTCCCTCGGTATCAACTCGTCGAGACTACGGGACCGGCTCATCGGAGGGTGTTCGAGACGGAGGTGTGCGTCGGCGAGGAGGCCCTTGCACGAGGCCAGGGGGCCAGTAAGAAGGCCTCTGAGCAGTGTGCGGCCGAGCGTGCGCTGCAGCACCTTGCCATGCGCTCGTAGTCGTCAATCGATCTCGATCATGTTCCAGGATCGTTGTTGCGTTGGGGGCGTTTGTGGTTCTTGAATTTGTGGCGGGTTCTTAAGGAACGGCAGCCGTTCCATCGCGTATTCCTGTGTCCCTTTCGAGAGCATGTCTTGGTTTGGGGGCGTCGTGTGTCCGTGTAGTTGTACCCACAAGCGAAGCAGTGGATCCACGAAGCGATAGCGTTTTCGCTGTACGCTGAGTAGATCCACATCTTCCAGCCAAGACAGATAGTCTTTGGTGGAGCCCGGAGTTCGACCTAGTCGGCGTGCCACTTCCGTGAGCGTCAGTGGTTCCTCCCGTGATAACACGCGCAAGATTTCTTTCAGTGCGCCGTAGCCTCTGGCGCGGTGGAGGCGTAATTCGAACGAGGCGCGACACGCCGTCGAAAGGGGCGCGCCGGGGGCGAGTTGGGCGGTCAGCGTGCTGACCGGGTCGCCGGTGCCTTCCAGCAGAAGTCGTGTATATCGAGGGTGCCCCCCCGTGAGTGCGTGCAGTACGCGGGCAAGTTCATTACGTTCGGTTGGGGAGGCCGGGTAGCGGAGGTTGCCGATAGCGGCCGTGACCTCGGCTGTGCTCAACGGAGGTAGATGGACGAATTCGAAGCGATCCGGCGCGCCGTGGAAAAGGCGTATCGCGCGTGCCACAAACCGGGTCGTCAAGACGAAGCGATTACGGCTTCTGCAGAGTGTGTCCAAGAGTTCGCGCAGAGAGCCGCGCAACCCCGGAAAGCTCTCGAATGTCCGGACTTCGAGGGCTTCATCCAGAAGAAAGGTGATTTGGCCGCCAGTGGGAGTGCGGGCGTGTTCGAAAAAATTACAGAGCTTGAGGAACGCCGCGCGCGCGGAGGCCGGGGAGGCGCCGTCGTTCGAGACCTCGGGAACGGAATAGCGTGTGGCATTCCGGATTGAGGACCAACAGCCTTCGGGGGTCGTGGCCACCCGCTCGAGGTCAATGAGTTCCGCGTTTGGCTCGATTTGCTCCGAGAGGTGGTGCAGGAGAGTTGTGCGTCCACTGCCACACGAGCCGACGAGTACGGAAATGCGCGGCGGAGTTGCTTCGAGAGCAGCCAAGACTCGTTGCACGATCGCGGGACGCTCTGTCGGCACGGTATGTTCTTTATTTCGGCGTCGTGTGACGCCGGACGTCAGCCCTCACCAATCGAAGCTTCTCCAGCCGCCTCGAATTCCGGCGGAGTCGTACCTCCAGTCGGAACGATAGAAAGTAAAGAAGAGTGTAGCCGTTGTCAAACGGTCACGCTCAGGTTTTCAGGTTCTTTGGCGTCGCCGGGTGTGCTGTACGGTAGCTGATGCGTGGAGATACACCATTTGCTATCATTGAACGTTTGCCTTGCCTGGGAGATCGGGCTCACTGGGTAAGTGCCGTTAGCCAGTTTTACGCATGGAACGCACGATCACAGAAAAAGGAACGAGTGTGAACATCGCCGTCATTGGTGCGCAGTGGGGGGACGAGGGGAAAGGCAAGATCGTCGACCTGTTGACGCCGAATGTTTCCATCGTCGCACGCTATCAAGGGGGACACAACGCCGGGCATACCGTCAGGGTTGCCACAGAAGAGTTTGTTCTCCATTTACTTCCTTCTGGAATTCTAAGACCAGGCGTACGCTGTGTTATTGGCAACGGGGTGGTTGTGGATTCCGAGGCCTTGCACTCGGAGATCGTGGCGCTGGCTGATCAAGGTATCGATGTGGGTGACCGATTACTGATCAGCGACAAGGCGCACATGATTCTGCCCTATCACCGGGAGTTCGAGGCGTTGGCCGAAGCCCGTCGCGGAGACCAGAAAATTGGGACAACTTCCCGCGGAATTGGTCCAACCTACGAGGATAAGGTTGGAAGGCG
>CAZPZZ010000234.1:0-4620 GCA_964591245.1 uncultured Vicinamibacteraceae bacterium
TGAATCCGACTTTCGCGCCCTGGCAAGCCAGGTCGCCGGCGGGAAACCGATTCAGCTCTACCTCGTCGGGCAGACCTTTAATCTGATCCTCACGCTCGGAGCGGCCTATCTGGCCTTTGGCGGAATCTTGTTTTGAGGACGCCCATGCATCGGTTCGAGTGGCCCCTCGTTCGTTCACCCAGGCACACACGCTTTGCGCTCGGGGTCCTCCTGATGGGCGTACTCGCGCTGGCCTTCTCCCAGGCCGGCCGTCTACCCGGCTCACTGGGAGACACGATCCGCAGCAACGAAGACGCCGAGTTGGACGCGACGGCGCTGTTCTACACTGAAGTGGACGGTTGGCAGACTTGGGGCCGCAGCGCCCCTCCACGCCTCACCGAAGACGCGGAGCCGAGGGCGCCAGACCAACGTGGGAGGGACTAGCGCGTCTCTCGCTGCTGCACCCGCGCGCCCTGCAAGAGATTCGTCATCCCGTAATTACCTTCGTGGCACGCATACTCGAACAATGAGTTGTCACTGCGTTGCATCGGTATAACCGCCGTGAACGGTGCCACAAATGTGGCGGCGTCATCCACCGTGAATTCATAGACCAGAGTGTCGGCATCCGTCCGTGTGAAGCGCTCCACAAGTTCTAGCGTGTCACCCGCTCCGTACGTCTGGATGAGCGTGTAAAAGCTCCCGGTCTTGCTCGTGTAATTCCGACTCGTCACCACCAGTGTGTCGCCTTCCCAGTGCCCCCGCGAATCACCCATCCACTGACGAACCGTGTCACGCAACGGTGGTCGTCCATCCAGTGGCACGACTCGGACCTCGTGGATCATCTCGTTGACGAGCACCACATGATCAGGGGTTTGCATCACCTGCACATTGTTGTTGTAGGCACTTGGCAACATGGGCGGCCCGGAATTAAACCCCAACATGCATCGTTCGGAAAGACCGAGGTCTTCTGGTCCATGCGCAGGCGACCCGATCAGCACTCGAGCGCGGACCGGACGGAGTCCCCGCTCCCGCCGGGCCAGACGTTTGGCTTCAGCCGCCGCCGTGAGTGCCGGAATTCGGCCATCGGGCGGATCAACAATGAGTGACGTACGACGGTCAGCCGTAAGGTCATCACCCCAATCCCACCAGAAATCGTTGTACGCCCGCTCGACATCCCGCCGGGCCCCGCCATCCCGCCGGTCCGCATTGCGTCCGGCAATCGCCTGTTGGGTGAACGTCGCGGCCTCCTCCGCCATCAACACCTGCTTCCCTTGCAACGCCACCGGTCGTTCCAGCGGCGTAATGGTGCGAAAATCCCACACGCCGCTCAGGTCGGGCGAACCCCAGGCCATCCGGGGCATCTTGGATTCCTGTGCCGACACGCCGCCGGCCAACAGGGCTCCCGTGGCCAAAACACCCACCCCGAGCGCCACCACGCGCCTCACCTGTCTCATGTCAGTCTCCCTCGTGCCCAGCCAGTCCCAAGCAGTACGCGCTCGGCCACGATCTGGTCGGTTACCGTCCTGCCGCCCGCCTGCGCCGGAAGTACTCCACCTGATATTCCTGCACGTTGCGATTGTGCTCACGGAGCGTGTCCGCGAACACATGCGAGCCGTCGTTGCGACTCACGAAGTAGACATAACTGACGTCGGCAGGATAGAGCGCGGCTCGCAGGTCTCCGGCGCCTGGTGCTGCAATCGGGCCCGGCGGCAAACCTGGATAGCGGTAGGTGTTGTAGGGGGAATCGAATTGCAAGTTCTCTCGCGTCAGATTGCCATCGTACAGATCGGCAAGCTCCAGGGCATAAATCACCGTCGGATCGCACTGCAACGGCATCCCCCGTTCGAGACGATTGTTGTAGACCGCGGACACGATCTGGCGTTCTTCGTTCAGTCCAGTCTCAGTCTGGATCAACGATGCCAGCGTGACCACTTCGCGAACGCTCAACTCGCGGTTCGAGGCACGCTCGACGAGTTCGTCGTCAAATGCCCGCTCGAACTGCACCACCATCGCCTCTACCAGATCGTCGGCCGTCGCATCGCGCGGGAGCGAATAGGTCTCCGGAAAGAGATACCCTTCAAGATCTGTCGCCACCGGATCCAGATCTGCCACGAGTTCCACACGCGCGCTCGCCGACCAGAACTCCTCGGCGGTGCCGAACCCGGACCGCGCGAACAGATCGGCCATCTCCCGCCTGGTCAACCCTTCAGGAAACGTGATCGGCCGCAGATGGACCTGGCCGCTGGCCAGCATGCCAACCACCGTCAATGCCGACATCGGCTGCGAGAACCGAAACTCGCCAGCCTGCAGTCGACGAGCCTGCCCACTCCGCCATAACGCGAGACGAAAGGTGAGTTCATCCCGCACGACCCCGGCCTCGACAAGCTGTCGGCCAATGGCCGGGCTTGACGTTCCAGGCGCGATATTCACAAACACTTCTGAACCCGCATACGCCTGGTGCAGTGCATCAACGCGGTCGTACACCACCTTGGCCCCGTAGGCAGTCACGCCACCCACCACCACCAGGAACGCAAGGCACTGCCAAAGTCGCTTCATGCTACTCACCAGCCCGCACATCATTCATGTACTGTGGTCTGCCTGTCGTCGAGATAGTCCTGCAAAATGATGGCAGCTGCGGCAGCATCGAGCCGCGCGCGACGCACCCGCCAGTCGCGTTCTCGCCGTGCCAAGCGTTGTTCCGCCTCGATACTCGTCAAGCGCTCATCCTGCAACGTAACGGGCCAACCCGTCCGTGCCTCCAGCAGCTCGGCCATCTGACGAATCCACGCCCCCTGCTCATGCGGCCGACCATCCAGATGGGACGGCAACCCCACCACAACGTGGGCGATCGGCGTCTCGGCGTCATCGATCTCGCGGAGTTCCGCGAGCAACCGTGCAAGCACTTGCGCACTCGAGCCGCGACCATCCAGGGCCCCCCGGGGGCTGGCCAGCGTCCCCGTCGGGTCGCTCACCGCCACCCCGATCCGACGCCGCCCCACATCCAACCCCACCACTCTCGCCACGGTTCCCCCGCCGGCACGACCACGCGCCACGCGTGACGCCGTCAGCACCGGACAACGCGCTCTCATCTTACGGCTTCCGTCCTCATCATAGCGAAGATGGATGTCTGCCACATCTCCACAGTGCCCCGGCCACTCCACGTGCTGAAACGCCGCTCGCGCCAGCCCTCGCGAATCCTGAATCGACGGTCGTCCAGTCGATCAGCTAGAATGGGGGATGCCCAAGAGGGCCTTCGACCTACACATCCGAGGAATTCAGCTCCGATGACCGACCGCACTCGCCTCGTCATCGTGCTCGCAACGGCACCGGTTCTCGCCTATACGCTGCTGGGTGGCCTTCTCGGCCGCGTCGCTGCCCAAGACGAGGTCTACCGCCATTTGCGCATTTTCGAAGACGTCGTCTCACTGGTGACGAGCAACTACGTCGAAGAGGTCGAACCGTCGAGCATCGTGCACGGCGCGATCTGGGGCATGGCAGAAGGCCTGGATCCAGAAAGTTCCTATCTGACCGAAGACGAGGTCCAACTCTACGACGAACCGGTCGCAGGCTCGGGCGTGGGGTTAGAGCTCACCCGCCGGTACTACGTCCAAGTGGTCGCCGCGCGAGAGGGGTCACCAGCAGCTCGCGCCGGTCTGGCCCCGGGCGACTACCTCCGCGAGATTGATGGAGAATCCACCCGCGTGATGTCCACGGTGCGGGCCAACGCGCTCTTGCACGGCGCGGCTGGATCTACCGTCAACCTGAGTATCATTCGTGAGAATGCCGCTGATCCCATCGACATCTCATTGACACGGGGCGATGCCAAGTCCGCGAACATCACGAGCCGCATCGTGGCCCCGGGTGTCGGGTATCTCCGGATCGCCGAATTTGACGACACGACAGCGAGCGCTATTCAGTCGAGTCTCAGTGCCCTTGAGACACAGGGTGCGACCCGGCTCCTGATTGACCTCCGGGGCACAGCCACGGGCGGCTTCGACGCGGGCCTGGCCATGGTCGAGCTCTTCATCGACGGCGAGACGCTAGCCATACGCGAGACGGCAGCCGGACAAGAACCGATCGCTCGCCGCGAGTCGTCCCGTATCGGGTGGCCGGTCGCGCTCTTGACGGACCCTGGCACCGCTGGTGCCGCTGAATTGTTTGCGGCCGCCCTCATCGATGCCGAGCGAGCTGAGGCCGTCGGCATGCGAACCGCGGGACGCGCAAGTGAACAGGACCTGGTGCGGTTACCAGACGGCAGCGGCTTGCTGCTCTCGACGGCGCAATATCTAACCGCCTCAGGAGAATCGATCCATCGACAAGGGCTGACACCGACTCTCGTCGTCCAGAAACCTCCCGCAACGTTGACCACCACGCTCCCCCAGGACAACGTGCCGCAGGACGATCCGATCTTGGATCGCGCGATCGAGCACATTACCAATCCGTCAGAGGGGTAAACACGACCGGCACCGATGAGATCATCGCCCTCCGCCTCTGAGAATTGACGCGCCTTTCAAGGGGTTGCTATAGTGTTGGGTTTGGGCGAGATCATTGTGATCTGTTTCTAGGCGCGTAGCTCAGTCTGGTTAGAGCGCCTGCTTGACACGCAGGAGGTCGGCGGTTCGAGTCCGCCCGTGCCTACCA
>CAZPZZ010000235.1:0-4556 GCA_964591245.1 uncultured Vicinamibacteraceae bacterium
GATGCTACCCCGTCTCCGAAACTCACGGAGGAAGTGGTACGCTTCAGGATTGGAGGTTGCTTGAGCGACACGCCAAAAGGACATGACACGTTGCACCTCTCTCTGGGCGAGAACTGCCTGAGCGATAGCATCTTAGAACGTCATGGCCTCAAGACCTTCAATACCCCTTACTCCGGTACGCGCTCTAACATCGACTACGCCATCACGCTGGAGCGTGAAGGTTATTCGAGGCTCCTCGACCGCGACGCCTTAGAACACGGCTGGGACGGCCCGCCCAAGGTGGTGCGCAACATCAAAATGCCCTGCGACCCGCTGTACAGCGAGCTACACTCCCAAGGCTTCGAGTTCACCCACCACAACGTGATCGACAACGAGACGGACCGGGACAGCTTTCGCCGCAAGATTGCCCGTCTCGATCTACTTCGCGGACGCGGCCACGTGTGCTTTCTGTACCACTACCGGATCAACCCCAACAGCGACGTACCCGCCATCGTCGACAAGGCCGCCACCTTCGCGGACTTCTATTCCCGCGGTGAGCGCAACTGCCGCGTCGTCGTCTTCACCCAAACGATCGTCAACCACCACGATGAGCGCAACGTGGTGGAAGTCGCCGCATCGAACACCGTGAGTGCGTACGTCTTGAACACCCTCGAAGCCTGGTCCGGCGACGACCCGGACGTCTTCTGGGCACGCAAGGACGACGACCTGCTGGAACGCATGTTCCATCTCGCGAAGCTCAAGCCCCAAGGTACGGAACCGCCTTAGCCCGTTGACCGTGTACCACGCTCACCAGCCGCCCGACTCAGCGCACGCCGTAAATCGTACAGACCCTGGCCTCCACGCGTTGAGGATTGGGATCAGCCGCGAGGGCGTAGCGCTCTGCTGCGTCGACGATCTCCTGCACCGCCGCAGCGCCCGCGGTGCCAGTCACCGGAGCTGGAGGCGAGGGCGCTGGCGGCGGCGGTACCGCAAACGAGCGGCCGGTCTGGGTGGAGGGGGACCCCACGCACGGGCCGCGTCCTTCTTGCACGAGGAGAAGTTGGCCCCGTTGCGCTCCGCTCCGCCGCAGCTTGCGCACGTGCATGGGCATCATCGAGCGCCTGAGAAAAAGCGGCGCGCTGGCCCCACTCAGCAACCGCACACACATGGACTAATTGTTGAACGGATGCACGCGGTACCCCGCCCACAACGACGGCACACTGCATGTCATCGGGTTTTCCGGATCGCGTGTTGGCGCGGTTTGCACGACTTGATCCCACGCGCTCCCAAACGCCGGAAAACTGGGAAACGCAAACAGCATCTGAACATTTGATCCAAGCGGACGAGCCGGTCCGCCGAACGCGCTCCCAAGGACGACCGAATTGGCCCCCATATTCTCCCCAAACCGAGTGGCCGCCTGAACAGCGTCGGCTCGCGTCGCACCATTCAGCTCACAATTCGTCGTGACGATGGCTGTCAATGGAGCTATCGTGCCCGCGGCCCGAGCCGCCTGGAAGCCCGTCCGCATGAAGAGATTCTCGCTACAGGTCGCCACTCCATCAAACCCCTGCCTGCCATCCGTCTCCGCTTGCCGCCTCAGACGTGTCCCTACCTTCTCCACCATGTCGCTGTAGCTCGGGTACACGAAGTCAGCGATGAAGTCGAACTCGAGGGTGGAATTCTGGGAACGCGTCCGCGCGACTTTGGACCGAAACACCGCGAAACCAGGCGACGTCTCCTCCGACCACTCGGCCGCTCTGGCGGTAGCAACCACATCGGCCATGGTGTACCCAGGATTGATCGTGCACGCAAGACTACGCACAGAGGAGGGTCCCTCCTGCGCAAACCCTGTAGACCCGTTCAGCAATGCTGCAAGACACGTAACCGTAACAACAAAAAATCGCATGTCAGTAACTCCAGACCTTAGAAAAGACGCAATACGCCAGTCGTCCTGGCTTGTTACACTCGGGTACCACATTACTCGGGGTGAACACGCCACGCACTCCACAGACGTGGCACGTTGCAACTCACAGGGTTTTGCGGATCGCGCGGCGCCGGCGGGTTTTGTGACAACTGATCCCACGAGGTACCAAAATCAGCCCAGCTTGGGAATGCAAGCAGCATCAACGCGGAAGAACCCCGCGGGCCCGCCCCCCCTCCATCGGTTGCCCCATACACAACCTACCCGCCGCCGCCCGCGACCCCAAAATTCCTCGCACCATCCACCAAACCAGATATTGGTGCACCATTCAGTTCACAACGCGTCGTCAGGACAGGAAATTGGGGCTCGAATGTTTCGGCCACCTCATTGGCCACGTGTCCTGTCTGAATAACAACATTGTCGCTGCAGGTCGCGACGCCATCGATTCCCTGCCGACCATCAGTCCCCGCCTGCCACCGCAAGAATGCCCCGCGCTTCTCCACCATGTCCGCATAGCTTGGGTAGACAAAGTCACCGATGAAATCAAGGCTTGTACCGCCGCCTGTCGCGACACGCTGCCGCAAGACAACCAAGCTCGGCGCGCTCCCTTCTGGCCATTCGAAGCCCCGCGCCGTCGCAACGACATCACGCATGGTGTAGCCCGGATCGATCGTACAGAAAAGATGACGCACTACCGACACACCGTCCCCATCCGTATCGACGGGACGCTGTGCGAACATAGTCGTCGCACTCAGCAACAGAGCAATAACCACAACAATCACACACTCACCTCTCAACATGACTGAGCCTCCCAATATCACCGAAGCGGATCCAAACCCTATTCACAGAAGCCAAACGTTGGCACTACGCCTCGTATAGTTTCCCGGTGTACGTCCGCGCACCGTGATCAACAACACCTTCGCTGCGTAACTTCGAACCATCCGAAATCTGAATAACGAGAGACACTTGCCATTTGGCGTCTTTCCCAACTTGTTCGATCGTTCCGTCGCCAATACCGCCAAGGATGGAGTTGTCGCCAAGCAACGCTTTTCCGATCCATGCACATGCACTCTTGGGCTGGGACGCCTCCGCGAGTGGCTGTGTAATAACAAGGGTGCCAAACACCGCACCAAATCCTGTCGCTTCACCCTCAAAATCTGACGCCTGTTCCAGCTGGCCGTCCGACGTTCGATTGAAACTATTTCCGGTATTCTTGAGATTGAATTCACCCACTGGCTCTGCCATTACAAGGCTCCTTTCTGTACCGTGTCACGTCCACACACGACACGGCGTTACAACTCCTACACGCCCTATTCCGACCGCGAGATGAAGCGCTGTCAGCCTTTAGTACTGCCGCCCACGATATAGAACGTTCGTGCTGCAGGTGTTTGCCTCCTTGAACGCCGACATGATTTCTTGCCCTGCTGGGGTCTCCTCGGCTCGCTTGGCGGCGACCCAACTCCCAACATCCCGAAAGCTATCAATAGTCAAAAAGCTCGTGGACACATCAGATGTGGTTTCGTGCCCACGTATTGTTCCAACAAGCTGGCCCAAGACGACGGACCGCGTATCCGCCGCACCGCTTGATCGAACCAGCCCGCCCCACCTTTCAGCGATCCGACCGATGTCAGTCATCGTGTATCCCTCGTTCAGGGTACATGTCCAGATCTCGACGATTCGCTCTCCTTCTGCTATCTCTGTCTCTTGCGCCGCTACCCTCACCCCCATACCCCACACCACTACAGCGAACGCCACGACAACAAGTACAGTTCTCATTCAGTCACTCCTTGGAAGAGAAGGTACGCCCTGCCTCTGCAGACTCGAGCTGTGTGCTAGAAGGCGACCGTCGCCGCAGCGGTGTCGGAGTACTCCTGCAGTCTGGAGATTTTTCCGTCCTCGACGGTCCAGTGATGGGAGAAATCCCCTTCCCAGTCTCGACCGGTCGTCTTGACGTGCCACTCGTAATGCCCGTACGCCACAACCCGATTGCCCTGCACAACCATCCCATGCACATTAAAACTGCGCACCTCTTGATGGTCCGCCATGGTGCTGAAGAACGCGGTCAAGCTGTCCTTACCCTGTCGCTTCCCTGAAAACGGCACCTTGGGTATCTCCGGCAGCACCCATTCCACGTCGTCAGACAACGACCCGATCACAGCCGCTATATCTCCAGCCATGAAACTGTCGTAGATCCCCTGTACAACGGCAGCAGTTTCCTTGTCACTCATAATGAACATTCACCTCTCAAGAAGAGTTAAATAATTAATAAAAAGAAAAATAATCTAAATATGGATAATTGCATTTTTGATTAGAATCAATCATCAATAAGATACAACCGAATCAATAAGTATTAAAGAAATACAAATGCCACGTAATCTACTGATCCTTACGTTGACGGCCATCATTGCAGGTCTTGGTGTTCCGTGCGCGTCAGCGCAGAACAAGAACGGTCACCGGTTAAGTCGCGCGCTGTACATGCGGATCAAGACGTGCCAAATGGTGGCGTTTGAGGCTGCTCGCGCCAGACAGCTTGAACCCTCTCAGGCACACCTGGAGCGGGAACATGTATCCAACCACGAAAGCAATGTGGCGCAGATTGGCACTGGCGGCGATGGAGGGTGGGCGAATATGCAGGCGATACGGGAGTGGTTCCAGA
>CAZPZZ010000236.1:0-4546 GCA_964591245.1 uncultured Vicinamibacteraceae bacterium
GAGCCGCCGGCTCATAACCGGTCTGTCCCAGGTTCGAATCCTGGTGGGCCCACCACCCCTACCGAGGGCGACGGTGCAAGGAGGGATGATCCTCGCACCCGACGCCTGTCCACGCTCAGACGCACGGGAACGCGTCGAGCCCAAGGGATCGCCCGAAACGGCGAATCCGCGATGACCACTATGTGCCCCGCCCCACAGCGGGGCTTTTTTTTTGCCGATTCCCCAGCATCTCTATTAATTGGAGACGATGATGTTGCCTGACCTGGAGCGACTGATCCGCCTACAACAACTGGATAACGCGGCTACCGCTGCCCAGCGTACGGTGGATGCCATACCCACTCAGATTGCGCAGTTAAACGACCGACGCACAGCAAGCCAGACAGCCGTCGAAACAGCCCAAGCCCGCGTCGACACAGCGAAACGAGAACGGCAATCTGAGGAGAAAAACCTCGCCGAGGTGAACTCGCGACTGTCACGATTCAAAGAGCAGCTCATGGCCGTCAAGACCAATAAGGAATATTCGGCGATGCAGCATGAAATCGCTACGGCCGAACAAGAAGTGCAGCAGCTAGAAGACAAAATTCTTGAATCTATGCTCGAAGCCGATGCACTGGCATCAGAGGTCTCTACCGCCAAAACAACGGCCACGGCCGAGGGAAAGCAAATCGAAAGCGAGCAGACCGAACTCGATAAGAAGCGCGGCGAACTCGAGGGCAGACTGGCTGGCACCTCGGACGAACGTGCAAAGTTGACCGAGGATCTTAGTGGCAACGTACGGCAAATGTTCGAAACGATTTCGAAGCAGCGCCACGGAATCGCTGTGGTGGAGGCACGTGACGGACTTTGCACAGTGTGTAACGTTCGATTGCGTCCCCAGGTATTCAATCAAGTGCTACTGAACGCCGAACTCGTCCAATGCGAGAGCTGTATGCGTATTCTCTACCATGACCCGGATGGCCAGTACCAGAAGGCCACAGAGGAAACACCAGCGTCATGACGCAGTCAGCGTCCGTCGTCATCTACATCGACGGAGGAGCCAGGGGCAATCCAGGCCCGGCCGGCTACGGCGTACGTGTCGAGACGCTCGACGGCACGCTCAAGCAGGAATTGCACGAACCGATTGGTATTGCCACCAACAACGTTGCGGAGTATCGAGGATTGCTTGCAGCATTGACGTACCTCGTTGAGACCGGCACCAAGGAAGCTCTAATTCGCTCCGATTCGCAGCTCCTGGTACGTCAGATGCAGGGGCGCTACCGTGTCAGAAACGCTGGTTTACAGACGCTCTTTCGCGAAGCAAAGACGTTAGAGGCGCAGCTAGAACGAGTCACCTTCGAGCACGTGCGCCGCACGGAGAATACTGAAGCTGATCGCCTGTCTAATCTGGCGATGGATGCCCATGACACTCGCCCGTGATATCCGCTCGCACATGGCCTCAGTGTAGTCTCAGCGCCCAAATACAAGATGACCTCACGAGGGCCGGGATCTACCCGGCGCAACATACCCATCCAGAACGGGACAAAGCATGTCCCGGATCACGTGACGAAACCTTGTCATTCTGCGCGCTTACGGAGAAAGGCCGGTACGTCCAACTCCGAGTCTCCTCCCCCGTCGACACTCAACAGCGCCCCGTGAGCCTGATCGCCACTCTCGTTTGCGTCAGACACCGGCAGTTCGATGACGCTCCGACGGGATATCGAAATTGAATCGCCAACCGCCCGCTCCAGTGGCGCTTCGGTTTGCCACTCGGCATACTGCTGAAGGTCCACGGGCGTCTCGACCGCCGCAGTTTCGAGAGAAGGCATATCCCCAGCCTGGTCGAAGCCGGTCGCGATGACCGTGATCTTGATCTGACCTTCCATCGCCTGATCGATGACGGCCCCAAAAATAATGTTCGCATCCTCGTGCGCCGCCGAATGAATGATCGACGTCGCGTCGTTGATCTCAGCCAATGAGAGGTCGGGGCCGCCGGTGACATTGATAATGACCCCTCGAGCGCCATCAACCGAGGTATCTTCGAGGAGCGGACTGGAAATCGCGGCGGTAGCCGCGTCCGTGGCCTTGGTCGAGCCCTCGCCGAGACCGGTCCCCATGATCGCGAGGCCCATGTTGGACATAATGGTGGTGACGTCAGCGAAATCAAGATTGATTAATCCCGGAACCAAGATCAAATCTGAAATTCCCTGAATCGCCTGCCGAAGCACGTCATCAGCCAGGGCAAACGCGTCCGGTAAAGTGGTTGAATTGTCGGTCATCGCCAGCAATCGCTCGTTCGGGATCGTGATGACCGTATCGACGCTCTCGCGAAGCTCTTCCAGACCCCGTTCGGCCTGGAGCGTGCGGCGCCGACCTTCGAATTCAAATGGCTTCGTCACAACCGCTACCGTCAACGCTCCCAATTCACTGGCAAGGTTTGCAATGACTGGGGCAGCTCCGGTGCCCGTTCCACCACCGAGACCTGTCGTGACGAACACCATATCGGCCCCGTCGAGCGCCGAAATGATCTGTTCCGTGTCTTCCAGCGCAGCTTGCCGACCAACACTCGGCGCCGCACCAGCCCCAAGCCCCTTGGTCAGCTTCGCGCCGAGTTGCAGGCATAGCGGCGCAACACTATGGCTGAGCGCTTGTGCATCCGTGTTGGCAACGATGTACTCCACACCGTCGAGCCCCGATCGAACCATGCGATTCACAGCATTACTGCCACCCCCACCAACGCCAACGACCTTGATGCGCGCACCCATATATTTCGTGTCTTCGATCGTCATCCGCAGACTCGAATCGGACTCCTGTCTGCGGTTCATCGATGCCTCAGCCAACTGGTCCTTTACCGGAGAAGACTCCATCTATCCCCCTTACCCACACTAACGTCTCGTCGACCCCTAGAAAAAATCTTTGAATAGTCCACGCAAGCGACCCGCTAGACCTCCAATCGCGCCAGCGCCAGCCAGCCGCTCGTGCTCGCGTATCTGGTTCCGGTGAGCCTGCTTCACAAGTCCAACCGCCGTTGCAAAGGACGGGCTGTTCACGTGGTCAGTCAGCCCTCCTACCTCGACGGGACAACCACGCCGCAGCGGCAGATCGAAGATCTGCTCGGCGATCTCCGTCAATCCCTCCAGTAGCGCACCACCACCGCACAACACGATGCCGGAATGCAGAGCCCGCTCATATCCGGCTCGACGAATGTCGTCGTACAAGACATGAAACAGCTCTTCCGCTCTCGGATGGAGAATCTCGGGCAGGATTCGCCTCGACATAACCCGAGGTTGTCGCCCGCCAACACTCGCGACCTCTATGGACTCGCCCTCATTCACCATCGATGACAACGCGCATCCACTGCGCCGCTTGGTCTTTTCTGCATCGGGAATCGGCATCCGCAAGCCAACGGCAATATCGTTCGTGAAGTGGTCGCCCCCCATCGTGACCACCCCTGTGTGCCACAGGCTACCTCGCTCGAAGATCGCAAAATCGGTCGTGCCCCCGCCTATGTCCACCAACGCGACGCCCAGCTCACGCTCGTCAGCCGTGAGCACGGATTCGCTGGCAGCCAGCTGCTCGATGATCGTGTCGACCACTGCAACTCCGGCACGATTCACACAAGCAATGACGTTCTGCGCAGACGAGGTACTGCCGGTCACGACATGCACGTTGACCTCAAGACGGGTCCCCGTCATACCGATAGGTGCCCCGATGCCGTCCTGGTCGTCGACCATGAAATCCTGAGGAAGCACGTGGAGAATTTCACGACCAGCCGGTAGCGCCACACCCTTGGCGGCGTCCATGGCCCGACGGACATCCTCTCTCGTGATCTCGCGATTCTTACCAGCGACCGCGACCACGCCGCGACTGTTGAATGCCTGCAAGTGGGCACCCGACATGCCGAGGTGTACCGAGTCAATCTCCACTCCGGCCGTAAGCTCGGCCTCTTCGAGCGCCTTCTTGATCGATTCGACCGCCTCTTCCAAATTGACAACGACCCCGCGCCGCAACCCCCGACTTTCCTCCACGCCGATGCCAATAATGTCCATCCCCCCGTCTTCGAGGGCTTCGGCAACGATCGCGGCTACCTTCGACGTGCCTACATCGAGACCGACGAGATAATGTTCCTTCCCTGCCACACACCCTCCGTCCCGCGGTGTCACATACCGCACGAGCTTGGGAACGACGGCCCCACGACATTCACATGAGGTCGCATTCCCAATGAGCCACTCTCGGCCAAAAACCGCCGATTTGCTCCTTCTTTACACCGCATCAACGACGCTCCGCTCAGCATCCCGTACGGACCGCATCACCAGGCGCTAGTCCCCCGTTGGCCCAACAAAGATCCGCTGCCCGAACCTCAAATCGACATAGTCGATACCGTCAACCCGTTCCCGCAACGTGGGCGCCAGCTCGGCATAGAACCGCAAACGCTCGAGAAACCGATCCCCTCCTAGATGCAGTAGCGCCGGGTCGTGATTTAGGAGCACGATCGCGTTATAGGGATCGCTCACATCAATCTGCGACACCGCTTCAAGCATCTCAGGGCGTGTCCCAAGCTCTTCCAGGA
>CAZPZZ010000237.1:0-4531 GCA_964591245.1 uncultured Vicinamibacteraceae bacterium
GGTTCACTATGACTCCGAGGGGCGGTATTACGCAGGTCCGCGAGCCCAAGCGGCTCGCCGCGACGGGACGCGCCGGATCCCTCGTTTCTAAAAAAGACCTTAACGGACAAAGCTTTTGGGGGCATTCAGGTTTCGTCCACCGGGCGCTCTGGATCTGCCGTTGTCTGGCGAAAACGCCACGGAGTCCCGGTGTTCGGCGGAATTCTGTGCACGGCAGGAGAGTCTGGTTCGTTATGATCGCGGTGTTTGTACGCTTCTGTGAGCAGAAAGGAAAACCTGATGGCTTCTTCGAGACGACGATTCTTGACGACGATGGGCGCGGCGGCCGGCGGTGCCGCGGCGTTGGGCCGAGGAGCGGATGCGTGGACGGCGCCGACGGTTTCTGAGTCGCCGGTTCCCGACAGCTTTTCACCGTCGGCCCTGCTCGAGGCGCGACTGCGTGGCGAGTTGCCTGCGGCTGGCGCCGGCACGAGTGCGCTTCAACAGGACCCACGTATGCCGTCGGCTGAGGAAGTGGCCTCCTGGTACACCGATCGTCGGAATTGGGGACGCTGGGGAGACAACGACCAAAAGGGTGCGGTGAATCTCATCACGCCCGAAAAGAGCGCCGCGGCGGCGCGGTTGGTGCAGACGGGGCGCAGGGTGTCGATGAGCCGGGTCTTCGAGCCAGAACAGCACTTCATGCGCAAGAGTTCACGCGAAGGTGGCAGCGGAGCGGTGGTCGACTACTACGGCTTCATCTATCACGGTCAGACGATCACGCATATCGATGCGCTTTGCCATATGTGGGACAGCGATGGTATGTGGCAGGGGCGTGACCCCGACGTGGAGATCACCACGCAAGGTGCCACGTTCGGCACCATTGACGCCTGGTCCGATGGCATTGTGACGCGTGGCGTGTTGCTCGATGTACCGCGTCATCGTGGTGTGGACCATGTGACGCCAGGGAATCCGGTCCATGGCTGGGAACTCGAAGAAATCGCCGACGCACAGGGAGTGGCGCTTGAGCCGGGAGATGCCTTGCTGGTGTATAGCGGGAAAGATCCCTATGTGCGCGGTGGAGGGGATTATGGCGGGGGCGACCGGCCTGGGTTGAGCGTGACCTGCGCCAAGTTTATCCGTGATCATGACGTGTCATTGCTGGGGTGGGACATGATGGACGCGCGCCCCGATCCCTATGGGTTGCCCTACCCGGTGCACGGTGTGCTCTTCAACTACGGTGTTGCGCTGTTGGACAATGCGTTACTCGAACCGCTGGCCGAGGCGTGCGCCGAGGAGGGTCGCTACGAGTTCATGTTCATGGGTCTGCCGCTTAAGGTCGCTCGAGGGACCGGGAGTCCGGCGAACCCGGTCGCGATGTTCTAGCGTGCGCACTGGCAGCGCCCTGGCCTGGTGAAGGGGCCGGTATCCTCAGTGCCGAGGACGCCGGCCCTTTCGTCATTTGGGCACGAAGGCGAGAAATCGTCGGGGGTTGTCGACCAGAATCTGGCGAATGGCATCTTCCGGCACACCGGCGTATCTGAGTTTTGGCACGAATTGCATCAGCACCGACGCCCAGCCGTGACCGTAATAGCGCTTGAACTGTCGGACATTGCCCTGGTCTGACGACAGCAAAATGTGGTCGATCAGCCCGGCTTCGAGGAGGTCTTGCACCATTCGGACTTTATCTGATTCGGGAATGTCAGAGCGCGACATCTCGTGGCCGAGAGTGTCAAGGCCGATGAATGCTCCACGTCTTGCGATCTCGCGATGCGTGGCGAGCGGATTGTGCTCAGGTTTGAGCGTCGCCATGTGGCCGACCACGACATGCGAGAGGTCGGCACCCTCGCCCTCGATCACGTCCATTTGATCCATGGCGCAGCTTGGGCAGCTCTCGTGCGGCGTGTGGGTGAAGATGGGAATACCGGTCAAGACATGGGCTCGCGCAACGGCGCGATGCACCTTGCGTTCATCCGGTCGCATCTCGAGCGACGAGGCAATTTCACCCATTGCCCCCCAGCCCTGCTCGGCGGCATCTTGCACGAGTTCCTGGACGAGGTCGTCTTCTGACATCTCGGCGACGCGTACCGGGTAAATGGAAAAGCCAATGTCTTCGAAATAGCCGCCCGCCATCACAATCTTGACGTCACTGTCGTCTGCAATCGCATTGAGGTGGCGAACTTGTTCTGGCGTGCGGCGACCGGTGGCCGCGTCGACGATACAGCCAAGTCCGTCGAACGCACAGGCTGCGAGTTCTTCAATGGCCAGTTCGCGGTCGGCCCGTCCCACATGCTCGTGGAACAACGTCGCGCCGTTGGCGAGTTCCGTCGGGTCGAGATCTCCCTGGAGCGTGCGGATGATGGCACCCTGGGGAAAGCTCGGCGGTGCGACACTGGTGAACCGTTGCTGGGCACGGAGCGGGATCGTCCCTGCCGTGGCGGTGGCCATCCCGGCGCCGGCGGCGGTGCCAAGGAGTCCAAGGGCTTCACGGCGGGTGTACTGCTGGGCGTGCCTTCGAGTCGTCATAGGTACTTGCCTCTCCGTTGCGTTGGGGTCAGTGTGTTGAGTCCTGCAATACTGGTGGCGGCATCCGAGCGAGATTATCTCTCACGTGAGCCAACGAGCTACGTGATGGGGGCGCGGTACAATGTCTCGTCTTGATGTGCTCGTGCCATCGAGTGACTGTACAGGATGGAGGTTGAGAAGGCATGCGTTCCACGTGGCTGACAATGATATTCGGTGCGGTATTTTTCACCTCGGTGCTCGTGCACCTGCATGCGGCTGGTTCGCGCGGTGAAGGAGCCGGAACGCAAGGGGGAGGGGATCAGACGACCGGCGAGTGGTCGATGTATCGCGGAGATCTAGCCGCGACGGGAGCGTCCCCACTCAACCAGATCACGACGGGCAACGTCGGTGATCTTGCAGAGGTCTGGACCTACTCGCTGGCTGCGGTCTCGGAAGAGGCTCGTGGTCCCAACTCACAGGTGACCCCCATTGTTGTTGATGGGGTGATGTACGTTCCCGCGGCGGACCGTGTGGTGGCGCTCGATCCAGACACGGGTCGCGAGATCTGGCGCCACGGTGTGACAGAGGGGCGCCCGTCGCGGCGGGGTGTGGCGTATTGGGGTGGCGAGGCGGGGATGTCGCCTCGGATTATCTTTACCACCGGCCAGCATCTGCGTGCGATCGACGCGGCCACCGGAGATGTGGTGGAGAGTTTCGGTGATGCCGGGGCGGTCGACATGGTCGTGCCCTACAATTCCGTGCCACTCATCTACCGGCACGTTGTTGTCGTGGGCGCCAATACTCCGAGCGGTACGATCGGGGGCATTGGCAACGCGCGGGCCTTTGATGCACGTACGGGTGACAGGCTCTGGGAGTTCAGTTCTGTGGCGCAGCCGGGGGACCCCGGGCACGAGACCTGGGACGGAAATAGCTGGCAGGGTCGGTTGGGGGCAAATGCGTGGCCGTTCTATTTTTCGATGGATTCCGAACGGGGGCTGGTATTCCTGCCGCTTGCATCTCCGATACCAGGTGACTACGGAGGGGATCGGCCTGGTGACAACCTGTACGGCAACGCGGTTGTGGCCGTGGATATCGAGACCGGTGCATACCGATGGCACTTCCAGACCATTCACCACGACCTCTGGGATGCAGACCCACCGGCTCCCCCTGCGCTTTTCGACATTCCGCGCGATGATGGGGTCGTTCCGGCCCTTGGGGTGACCACAAAGTCGGGGTATCTGTACATCCTGCACCGTGAGACAGGGGAGCCAATTTACGGGGTCGAGGAACGGGCTGTGGCTGCCAGTGACGTACCGGGAGAGGCGACGTCTCCGACCCAGCCCATTCCACTGAAGCCGGTTGGGCTGTCCAGGCTTACCTATGCACCGGAGGATCTCGTCACCGCGATGGAGACGTCTCCCGCGCATGCGGCTGCGTGCGCGGATTTGGTCTCAGGTCTCGGTGAGCTGTACAACGCCGGGCCGTTCACCCCATGGGTCTACCGTCCGCAAGGGGCACCGTTGCGGACCACGCTGTCGTTTCCCGGAGGCGTCGGTGGCGCGAACTGGGGAGGGGTGGCGGTTGATCCCGCGACAGGCTATCTGATCGTGGTGACACAGGACATGGGGGCGCTCGGCTTTGTCGAAGACGCACCGGATGACCATCCCGTGGACTACCGCAAGGGTGCGCAGCGGCCTGCGAGTTTCGTAGTACAGGTTGACGGCACCACGTTACCCTGTCAGAAGCCACCGTGGGGGCGCCTGACCGCGGTGGATGCGTCGACGGGGGATGTCGTCTGGCAAGAAACGCTGGGCGTGACCGATGGGTTGCCCGAAGGGAGGCAGGCAACGGGCCGCCCCATCCGGGCTGGTGCTATTACCACCGGTAGTGGGCTCCTGTTCGTGGCCGGCACTGATGACAGCCGGTTGCGCGCGTTCGAGTCGTCTACCGGGCGGGAAGTTTGGACGGGACGGTTACCGAATCCGGGCAACGCGAACCCGATGACCTATCTTGGGGCGGATGGCCGTCAGCGTGTCGCCATCGCCGC
>CAZPZZ010000238.1:0-4520 GCA_964591245.1 uncultured Vicinamibacteraceae bacterium
AGCGCCAGATTGTGGTTCTGGAGGCCGGGGGTTCGAGTCCCCTCTCTCACCCCTTCTTAAGAATAAGAACTCGACAACCCTTATAAAAGAGTGTCTCCCCTAGACTCTTTTTAATCCTCGAGACTTCAAATGATGTCCCTTCGTTCCGAACCTGCTCACGTTTTGATTCGTATTGTTTGAAACCGTCTGTTCTGTAATGTCTTGACCTTGCTGATTACGACTTGCTCTTTCCAAGCAAAGGGTCTTCTCTTTTAAAGGCAATCCCACCAAACGCTTATATATTCTGACATACTCGCGAGACATATCTCTTGTTGATCGAGACGGAATGACTTCGATTTCATTACGGCGACTCCACCATTGATCCGGATTATCCCGAATAGTCTGAACCGTCTCAAGAATGCTTTCTACGCGTGAAGGATCGAAAAACCAACCACCTCCATTGTTTTCCACACGTTCTCGAAGTGCTCCAAGGGGTGATACCAAAACTGGTATTCCAAGTGCCCAGGATTCCGTAAGCGTATGACAATACGTCTCCGGCCAAATGGATGCAATAAGTGACAAAGAGGGCTTAATGGCTGACAGGAGATGAGAAAGTTCTTCGGGCTGATAACTGCCATGATCAATGGCTCCAAAGCGAGAAGGATGAAATTCTCGGCTTTTCTTCCCGAAAAAGTGAACTTCGATGGGATTACCCTGTCTCTGATTTCGTTTAAGAAGTTCCATGATTAATGACGCACCTTTACTTTGATTAATCGCTCCGAGTACCACTACTCGTACAGAATGGATCCTATCTGGACACACTCCGACTTTAGAGAAATGTTCGATATTTCTCCCATGATGAATCACTTCAAACGGAGATGTTCGCGTGCTGGACAGATGCTCCTGAATCAACTCACGAGCATATTCTGATGTCGTAATGAAGGTGTCAACATCTTTAATCGCCTGATTAACCCGTGATCGCCATTGATGCACATACTGATCTTTTAATGGCTTTGGAAATGCTTGTCCAAACCAATACGGAGTGGCGGAACAGCTTCCCGTTCCGGTGCATTTTCCTGCACAGTACTTCCCCTCTCCATTTATCAATTGGATTGTTGGACATAAATTATAAAAATCGTGAAATGACAATACTGTCCGACATCCAAACTTCTGTGAAACTTCCACTATTTCTGGTTCGTTAGCAATGAAATGTCTGAAATGGACAAGGTGTATTTCCTGTTCCTTGAGCACATCTTCAAATGCTTGAATTCTCGCTCTATCCGAACGATCCTGAATGCGCCAACTGTTCTCAAAGTTCCAGGATTGAATTTCTCGGAAACCGTCAGGCGTTATTTCCTCCAACCACCATTTTCTTATTCCACAACGTAGAATCGACACGTTAAATTCAAGTGCCGTCTCTTGGGCTAGTTCATTAGAAGTAAGTTTGGTTCCACCATCAGCATCGTGCAACACAAATAGAATATGTTGACGTTTCGAAACTTTTGCTCGAAGCGCCTGTGAATCCGCGATTTTCTGATCCATCAAGTCAGACAAGCTGTTTCGCAAGTATTTCAACGGATCCTGACTCAGCCACTCTGCTACCATGGAACGATATTCTGGATATTGGTTATGAAGTTCCTTTCGAGCTTGCTCCATTAATTGTTTTTTTTCGTCACCAAATGACGCGTTTCTCTCGTGAAAAACGAACGTTGAATCGTCAATTACATGTACAAATCCCGAATGACGTGCCCGCATACAAAAATCGTTTTCTTCACCATACCCACGGGGAAACCGCCTTTCGTCAAAATATCCAATCGTGTCAAAAACCTCTCTGTTGATATACATGCAGAAACCGTTTCCAGTTGGTGCCTCTGGATACAGCCGTTCACTTAAATGTTCAACATAACGTCCCATATCTGAAACAGTGACTTGCTCAGGTAGCTGATTTATTTCATTTTGGAGTGGAACAGAAAACGCACCTGCCGCATTCGACAAAGCCGTAACGGTTGCCACATTGGAATTAGAATTCGCAGCTGCCCGCAACTTTGTTAACCACCGATCGGTAACAACGGTATCCGAATTGAGTAGCACTACATCACCAAAAACCTGCTTGCACCCTATGTTTACTGTTCTTGTGTAACCCTGGTTTTCGGCATTCATAACCAAGTCGATATGGGAATTCCTTTTCTGAAAATCAGTCAGCATTGGTAAGATTCGTGAATCGGTACTCGCGTCATCAATTAACAGCAAGCGGTAATCTATATGCGTACATTTAATTACGCTTTCAACGCAACATTTAATCTGTTCGTACGCGTTATACACAGGAACAACAACCGTTATCTTATCCCGTTGTTCAGTGCGAGCTATTAAAGAATTATCCATTTTCCGTGCCCTGCCTTTTTTCCATACGGAAAATGAATCCATTGTTTTTTCAATAGATGAATCAAATTCAGGATGGCCAGCACCTTTTGGAAAGAAACTACTCAGCAGACCTTTTAACGTCTCTCTCAATAAAGTGGATTGCTTTATTCTTCTTGGCATACGCGAAACAAGGATCTGTGATAAATTGCATATGACTGAAGCTAAATGATACCGATGTGATTGCAGAATTTGTCCAAGTACTGATTCCAGGTTACTTAACCAATTTATTAGCTTCTGACTCTCTTGCTCGCTTGCCTTAAATTTCATCTCTGTGTTACTTAACCGTTGCTCCAGGTCCTGATTAACCTGCTCGCTTGCCTTAAGTTTCATCTCTGTGTTACTTAACTGTTGCTCCAAGTCCCGATTAGCCTGCTCGCTTAAATTCAGTTTCTTCTTAATATCATCAAGCTTCTGATCAATCCTGTCTAAATTACGATTCCTCTCAAAAGTACCTAGCGAATCCTGAAGGTAATTGGGAGTGATTACCTCTTCTTGGTGCATGAAAATTGTTTTTTCTTTCATTGATTCCCAAAGCTGCTGTTGTGATTCATTCAACCAGCGATTTCCTGTACTCGCGGAATTCCGGTTTCGGTAAAGATCCAAATCGAAAAAATCCTCCACTAATGCTTCACATGGATCCTCCATTCCTTCGACACCCAAAGAACGCAATTCACCAAGAAGATTGCTTAATTCCTCAATTGGTGAAAACAATAGTTCCTGATGACCTATTAAAAACCGTCTATGTCCTCGAGTATTGTAGAAGGCATTACGGTTATAGAATTCCCATAAAGCAATGCCATGCATAATAGGAATTCCATTACTCTTGTTCAGTGACTGGGCGACTTCACAAGGATGACGACAGATATGGACAATCACCGGATCACGAAACAATTTTTCCCAAAATGGAAGCAAAATGCAAAACCGAGGCTCTTTGAGCACGGAAACCGGAAATTGTCCGATTTCTTCTGCAATAGTGGCAGCATTTTGTTCAAACTTGCTGATCGCCTCCTGAGAGATAAGCTCTGGTCTAAATTCACTAACCCTGTCCCAGTCACAGCCTCCTGCATCCAATAGTTGATCGTTTAGTTGCCGTACATCTTTTCGCTCCCAAAATCCCTCAGGATTTTCTATATTGCTTCCGTTACTTAACTGAAGATCGCCAAAATACGCTCCCATACGGTACAAGCATCCTGTCAGCAGAGAGGTTCCTGATCGATGCATGCCAACTACAATAAGTTCCATGTCTGAACTCTTTGAAAATAGGGATGTCGGGCTTAATTTTACAGCAGCCGGTATTGTCCACGCTCGATGAATTGAAAATGGTTATGGACATATCATCAAAACCACACAACTGCTACCCCACCATGCGATACCAGTCCGTTTCCAGCTGGGGTCCATCGAGATGCTGGAACACTGTCGTAAAAACGATACCCCGTCGGTGTCCTACCAGCCCTTTTAAACCACCATCAGGAAGCATGAGATTCCGTCCATAGCAAAGATCGATACGATCTCCAGAACTAAACCAGGAATCTGCAGTAGGCACCATTCCTGGATTAAGAAGGCAATCTGAACCATGGATATTGCCCCACAGGCTGCCTGTCAGTCTCAGTGAAATGCTGAATACCTTGGTGCACTTGCGTGCCAGCCCTCCTGTCAGGTCCCAACGATCTGTTGGAGCATGACCATCAGGACAACTTGAAGTCCATGATTCGAACTTGTTCTGAAAATATGATTCATCTGCTGTTTCTTTTTCTTCTCGAATCGATGTGATCAGTGAATTGGGTTGATTTCCTGTCTGTTCGGATATCGGCCTCAGTATTGTCATATCTGATTTGATATCAATTACTTGCAACGTTTTATCCGACTTTACAACTACCGCTATCAAACCGAACCAAATCAGCACTAATCCAAGATCGTAAGATTTGAATTTGTACACCCAAAAGCCTTATTATTAACACAAGTTATACAACCCACATAAATCTTATAATCGTCAAATACCTCCCCGAACTTTCCTGAATTTTAACCACTCTTTAACAGTCAGAATGGTGATTAACATGTCTACTCAAAACAGTGCCCCTAGTCTTATGATTGGTGTGTAGTTACAGCATATTCAGGCATCA
>CAZPZZ010000239.1:0-4495 GCA_964591245.1 uncultured Vicinamibacteraceae bacterium
TCCTGTTTATCGTCTCCCCTATTTCTCCCCCGCCAGATCCGGGATCTTCTGATCGGGTAGCCCGATCGCGCTCTGCAGCGCCGCCGGACTCAGGTGCATACACCGCTGTGTCGCCGGTCGGATATCCCCCACACGGAAATAATCCGAGTAGAATCGGAGCCTATGCCCGTCAAGAAGACATCGAAGCCCAGCACGCCTTAGTTCGAATCGACCTGCTCGGTGATATGGAGGCCGCATTCCTTTTTGGCTGACGCTTCCCACCACCAGCGTCCCTCTCGCTCGTGCTGGTCCGGTTGAACGGGCCGGGTGCAGGGCGCGCACCCGATAGAGCGAAATCCGTGGTCGTGTAAGGGATTGCAGGGAACTGAATGTTCGCGGATGTAGTGCCACACCTGATCGGATGTCCACTTGGCCAGTGGATTGAATTTGTACAGAGCCTCACCCCGTCCGTGAAACCCTGCGTCCAGTTCGAGGGTGTCGAGGGTACCGCGGGTGTCGGGGCTTTGATCGCGGCGCTGCCCCGTGATCCACGCATCCCTGGTGGACAAGGCACGCCGCAGCGGTTCGACCTTGCGGAGACTGCAGCACTCCTTGTGACCGTCCTCGTAGAAACTGAATAAACCTTTCTGGTGGACAAACTCTTCGAGCGCCCGTCTCTCAGGGCTCATCACCTCGATGGGAACCTGGTAGTGAGATCGCACCCGCTCGACAAACTCCAGCGTTTCGGGGTGAAGGCGGCCGGTATCGAGGCAGAAGACAGAGAACTCCTTGCCGCTCTGTGCTGCCATGTCTATTAGGACCACGTCTTCTGCGCCGCTGAAGGCGATCGCACAATCGCGCCCGAAGCGGGCGAGCGCCCATTCCACGATCGCGACCGGGGACAGAGTTGAGAGTTCCTGATTGTACGTCTGCACCGAGCGGGTGTTTGCCTGGAAATCTTCTCTTGCTTGAGGCGTGGACGGCTGGTCGGGGCTCAGGCGCATAATGGATCGGTCGACCTCGCTTGCGCATCCGGTCACTCTGGCCGGTAGCGGGGACACGTTGGACCAGACCGTCGTGCACCAGCTGCATCCCGGAGCGGGCAGGGCGTCTCGTCTAGCGATGATACCTTATCAATCCGGTGCGCCACGCTTCGTGAGCGTCTCCCCTGATTTCTGGTGTGTGGGGCATAATCGACGTGAAGGGGCACCTGCTTGCCCATGGTCACGCGCATCGTTCGTTCGTCCTTCCTATCTCTACCCTGAAGGCGGCTTGCGGAGAGCTCGAGGCTAGAGTGCGTCAGGGTGCAGCGCACGCGGGCGCAAGGTCTGCGCAGCAATGGTACGGAGACAACGTGCGGAAGGTGTGACGTGACAAACAAGCTAGACCAACGGACGTTAACGCACCTCAGGGCGCTCGAGGCAGAGAGCATCTACATCATTCGTGAGGTGGCAGCAGAGTTCGACAACCCGGTGATGCTGTATTCCATCGGCAAGGACTCCTCCGTCATGCTGCGTCTCGCGCAGAAAGCATTCGCCCCGGGGACACTGCCCTTTCCACTGCTGCACGTGGACACCACGTACAAGTTCAGGCAGATGGTGGAGTTCCGCGACCGCTATTGCGCCGAGCAGGGCCTGGAACTCAAGGTTCACACCAATCAGGACGCCGTTGCCCAGGGCATCAGTCCCTTCACCCATGGCAGCGGTAAGTACACCGACGCCTTCAAGACCCAGGCGCTTCTCCAGGCGCTCAACGCCGGCCAGTATGATGCGGCCTTCGGTGGTGCAAGGCGGGACGAGGAGAAGTCCCGTGCGAAGGAGCGGATCTATTCCTTTCGCGATCGTTTTCACCAATGGGATCCCAAGAGCCAACGGCCCGAGCTGTGGAATCTGTACAACGCCAAGATCAACCAGAGAGAGAGTATCCGGGTGTTTCCGCTCTCGAACTGGACCGAACTGGACGTCTGGCTCTACATCTATCGTGAGGAAATCCCCATCGTACCGCTCTACTTCGCCGCGCCCCGTCCGTGCGTTAAACGACAGGGACAATGGATCATGGTGGACGACGATCGCCTCCCACTCCATGACGGGGAAGCCCCCCAGGATGTGATGGTACGTTTCCGCACCCTGGGCTGCTATCCCCTCTCGGCGGCCGTGGAGAGCCACGCGACCACCCTGCCCGAGATCATCGAGGAGATGCTGCAGGTCAGGATGTCAGAGCGCATGGGCCGTTTGATCGATTTCGATGAGGAAGCGTCAATGGAGAAGAAGAAGCGTGAGGGCTATTTCTAAGCGGTCAGGACACCTATGAGCTACGCAGATGCCCTCGATACCGACATCACCAACTTCCTCGAACGCCACGAGGTCAAACAACTACTGCGACTGGTCACCGTCGGTTCGGTAGATGATGGCAAATCAACCCTCATCGGCAGGCTGCTGCACGACACCCAGGGGGTATATGAAGATCAACTGGAGGATGCCCGACGCAATGCGCCCGAGGGTGCGCTGATCGATTTCTCGTTGATCACCGATGGCTTGGTCGCCGAGCGGGAACAGGGGATCACCATCGACGTGGCCTACCGCTACTTTACGACCGCCAAGCGCAAGTTCATCATCGCCGACACCCCGGGGCACGTGCAGTACACCCGCAATATGGCCACGGGAGCCTCAACGGCCAACGTCGCGCTGATCTTGATCGACGCGCGGCTCGGGGTGCTCCAGCAATCTCGGCGGCATGCCTACATTGCGTCGCTGCTGGGGATTCCTCACCTGTTGGTCTGCGTCAACAAGATGGACCTCGTGAACTACTCGCGCGAACGTTTCGAGGAGATCGCAGCCGAGTTCAGGCAGTTCTCGAAGGGGCTACGCTTCTCTGAAGTCACGTACCTGCCCGTCAGTGCGCTGCAGGGCGATAACGTGGTGGAGGCGAGTACGGCCATGCCGTGGCACAAGGGGACGACCGTCATCGACTACCTGGAGTCGGTGGACATCTCCCGGGATGTCAATCTCTCCGATTTTCGCTATCCGGTGCAGACCGTGATACGTCCTCACCAGGATTACCGGGGGGTGGCCGGTCAAGTACTCAGTGGTGTGGTGCGCCAGGGAGACGCGGTGACGGTGTTGCCTGCCGGGACAACCAGCACGATCGCGGCCATCGACAGTTACGAAGGCGCGCTCGACGAGGCCTTTGCACCCATGTCGGTGACGCTACGCCTGGCTGACGCGATTGACATCAGTCGCGGAGACATGATCGTCCACAGCGATACAGTGCCTCATCTGGCACGCACCTTTAACGCGGTGGTGGTCTGGATGTCGTCCAGGCCTCTCGATCGGGAGAAGAGTTACTTTATCAAACACACCACTCGTTACGTGCGCGCGGGGCTTCACGTCGTCAAGTGGAAGCTGAACATGGACACGCTGGCCGAGGAGCCCACCGAGACACTCGAACTCAATCAGATTGGTCAGGTCACCGTCACGGCGCATCGCCCGTTGGTCTTCGACAGCTATGAACGGAATCGGGGAACGGGGTGTTTCGTGATCGTCGACTCCCTGACCAACAACACCGTGGGGGCCGGCATGATCTTCGACCCCGATGGTATGAGCGAAGGTAACGGGGCGCAGTACTGCAGTGGATTGTCCAGCGGCGTGAGTCCAGCGGAGCGCCGCGAGCGTCTCCGCCAGATGGGCGCGGGGATCTGGGTGACCGGGAGCCCCGGTGAGACAAAGACGCATCTGGTGTTTGGACTGGAGCGGCGCTTGTTTGATCTCGGGTACCTGGTACATGTGCTCGATCCTGACGACGACCATGTTGCTCTACACGGACAGCCCACCAGCGCGCTGGTGAACGCCGTGCGGGCGTGCTCCGAAGGCGGACTACTGACCATCTGTATCGCGAGTGCGCGCAGTACGATGGACGTCGAGGCCGTACGTGACGCCTTCGGCAAAGAGCGTTTGGTGCACATCCACGTTGGACCCGACACCCGGACAGAGGCAGATATGACCGTTTTCCCCCAGGGCCACGAGGACGCCAGCGAGATTCAGGACATCGTCCAGTGGCTCACGGCGACGGGCATCCTGTCGGAGGACTGACGCACACGCACCGCCTTCGTCCTGTTTGCCTTGAAATGCCAGCCTGGGACGACACCTTCGGAAAGACTCTGGACGGACTGTAACCACCAACTTCTATCTCTTTCATGCAATGAAGGTCCTCCAAAATGACGCGGTATTTAGGGCTCCACTTGTCCATACCGTCATACTTGATATATGCCGCCCCACCGGCCCAGCAGCGGGTGACTTCCGCCGTACGTGGTCGACACCCGAGAGTCTGTTGCGCATGAACACGGTGGGAACGCGGCTGCTCGAACGGTTCTGTACGTCAGGGCGTGAGTCCGGTGGAGCGGGGGAGGGCATGCGGTACACGGCCACCCACTGGTCGCTGCACGACAACAGGCCCCGTCACGCGCACAGACGCGCTAACGCGAAACCATTGAACCAAGATAGGGCTGGGGTGCACCGGT
>CAZPZZ010000240.1:0-4494 GCA_964591245.1 uncultured Vicinamibacteraceae bacterium
TCAATCTGCGACACCGCTTCAAGCATCTCAGGGCGTGTCCCAAGCTCTTCCAGGACTCGCGACGCGAGAGCCATACGCGCCGGCACGACCATTGGCGTCGACGCACCTTCGGCAGCCAGCCCGTCAACGATCGGAAAGTCGATATCGGCAAACCGCGGCCCGTGACGGTCCAGTAAGGCCCCACTGGAATCCACTAGGTAGAGGCGATCAGTAAATCGCGCCAGAGCCATCGGGTGCCGCTCATGGACAACAACTTCAATCGTCGATGGAAAAATGCGACGAAGCGTACCTCCTAGCAACCACGGCGACGCCTCCAATCGCTGCCGCTGTGTCTCGAGGTCAACTTCGAAAATACTCATACCAACCACCCCGGACATCAGCGTCAGAACTTCACCTTCCGAGAGCTGCACATTGCCGCGAACGACGAGACGGTCTACGGTTAGAAATGGTGCGGCCCGGAGCATGGCCAGTCCGTGATACCCACCGAAGAACAGCCCCCCTACAATCGAGACCAGTCGAATTACACGGAACACGCGGCGTAGCACGCGTACAAGCCGGATCAGGTATCTATTCCGGCGGGGCCGAACACCGGCACCAACCGTCCCGATCATGTCTCCTCCCGAACATCAGGCACCGTGCCATCACTCCTCTGTTTCAGCGCCTCGACAAGACGCGCTCCAACGGTCCCGATCGACCCTGCACCTAACGTGAGTACGAGATCGCCTGAGCGTGCCAGCTGCGCAACAAGATTCACCACTCCGTCAAGTGATCCGGCGCGATACACCTGCTGCCCGGTAAACTCCTGGATTCGCCCGGCGAGATGGTCGGCGCTGACCCCGGGTATCGGCACCTCACCGGCTGGAAAAATATCGGCCAGAACAACCACATCGGCAGAGGCTAATACCTGGGCAAACCCATCGAGGAACTGAGCGGTCCGCGTAAATCGATGGGGTTGAAACACTGCCACCACGCGCTGATGCGGCTGTTCTCTGGCGGTCTGGAACACCGTCCGTAGCTCGGTAGGGTGATGACCATAGTCGTCAACCACCCGGATACCACGGACCACACCAAGCTCCTGAAATCGGCGATCCACACCCGAATATGCCGCCAGCGCCTCGGCAATGTGTTCCGGTTCCAACCCGAGTTCGAGCCCGACCGTGAAGGCAGCCAGAGCATTGAGCAGATTGTGTCGACCAGGGACCGGAACACGTAATCTCGACGAACCCCGATGGCTGGGATGGTCGAATTTCACCAGGCACTGTGAGCCAGCGGCCGCAAATACTGTTTCTTCGGCGCACACTGTCGCCGTCCGGGTCGATAGCCCGTATGTCAACACCCGACCGGTGAATTCGCTGCGCATACGGCGCAGCTCAAGATCGTCATCGCAGACAACGACAGCGCCACCCTCGACTACGCGATTTCCGAACCTGGCCACGGTCTCCCGAAGGCTGGAAAACGTGCCGTAGTGGTCCAGGTGCTCCGCCTCCAAATTGGTAAGCACCGCCACCTGCGGGGCCAACTCGAGCAACGACGGTTCGCTCTCGTCCGCTTCAACAACCCAATACGGCCCCCGTCCGAGGCGGCAATTACTCTCAAATGCCCCTACCCGCGCACCCACCATGACGGTCGGATCGAGCCCACAGTGCGTCAACATCAGCGCGACCATGGACGACGTTGTGCTCTTTCCATGTGTACCGGTTACGGCTACGGTCGTTTTCCCCCGCGTGAGCCCAGCGAGCATGACTCCCCGCCGTACGATCGAAACGCTCCGTTGTCGTGCTTCGACAAGCTCTGGATGGTCATCGGGAATTGCCGCCGAGGCCACCACGACGTGCGCGGGGGCAACTCGGCCCGCATCGTTACCAATGCTCACGTCAAGACCAAGCGCGAGCAGTCGCGCCGTAGTAGCCGAAGCCACTGCGTCTGACCCGGTAACTTGATAACCCAGTCCGTTCATCAATTCCGCAATCCCGCTCATTCCAACCCCGCCGATACCGACAAAGTGCACCCGTCGCGTGTCGGGAGGAAGCGCCCAATCGGCCGATGGCGCCCCGGGAACCTCCTCAGTCACCGATAACCCATCAGCTGCTCACCTCGATCAACGATGACCTTCACCGCGTCTGGACGGCCCAACCCCCGCGCTGCAACTCCCATCTCTCGATATCGCGCCGGATCACCGGCGAGTGCCAGTATCCGGGCTGCCATGGACTCACCCGTCAACGCCTCCTGGGGTAACAACTCGGCCGCACCGGCACGCACGAGTACCTCAGCGTTCACAGATTGATGCCCGTCCGCCGCCCCAGGCAACGGCACCAGTAGACCACCGCGCCCGACCGCAGCCAGTTCGGCGAGCGTCGTTGCTCCCGCCCGACTCACAACAAAATCGGCCTCACCCATGGCGACGGCCATCTCCTCGAGATACGTCTCGACGCGGGCGGCCACACCCGCTTCGGCGTAGGCACGCTGCACCGCCTGAATATCGCGAGCTCCTGTCTGATGGGTCACCATAAGGGGACAGGCTGAACGCGCAAGACCTGGCGCGGCGGCTATCATGGCCGCGTTGATTGCATGGGCGCCCTGCGACCCTCCAAGTACGAGCAGATGCACACCTGCCTCCGGAGTCCGCTGAGGCGTAGTCCTCCAGAACTCCTTGCGCACGGGATTTCCGGCGACGAATCCCTTGCCGCGAAAATGTTCCACGGTCATGTCGTATGACACCGCCGCCGCCGTGGCGATCCTGGCAAGCAACCGATTGGTTAACCCAGGCAGGGCGTTCTGCTCGAGTAACAACGTGGGAATACCACGGCAGGCGGCGACCATGGTCACAGCTCCCGCCGAATAACCACCTAGGCCCACGACCAGCTGCGGCGCCACACCGACGACGATCCGCCACGCGTCCCATGCACTCGCCGGCAAGACGGAGATCCCTCGAATTCGAGCCAACAAAGACTTGCCTTTCAATCCGGCGCTCCGCACGAGCACATGTTCGTATCCGCTGGCTCGCACAGTCTGGCGCTCCACGCCCCGCCCTGTGCCGGCAAACACGATCCGGGCGCGTGGGTGACGACGACACAGCTCCTGGGCGACGGCAATCCCCGGATACAGGTGCCCACCGGTGCCACCACCGCTCATCAGTACGCAAGGCCTCCGTTCGTCCACCACTAGTCCAGACCTGGCTCACACCCACGCCATACCATGCCTGCATCTCATTCGTTAGGCGCGGCATGCTGAGATACGTTCAAGAGAATGCCCATCCCCAACAGACTGATCAGCAGCGAGGACCCCCCGGAACTCACAAAGGGGAGCGATATCCCTTTAGTCGGCATCAAACCGAGGACGACGCTAATATTCACGAACGCTTGGAAGGCGACCATCATCGTCAACCCTAGGGCCAGAAACGCCCCGAAGCGGTCGGCCGCCGTGACCGAAATCCGAAACCCGCGCCACACGATGACGCCAAAGCACAGCAGCACTGCCGTGGTACCGAGCAACCCCGTCTCTTCTGCAATAACGGCGTAGATGAAATCGGTATGAGGAGCCGGTAGATAGAACAGCTTCTGGACTCCAGCCATCAACCCTTGGCCAAACACCCCTCCGGTACCGACCGCAATTTGCGATTGGATGATCTGAAAGCCGTCACCCAGTGGGTCCGCCCATGGGTCGAGGAAGGCCAACAAACGACGACGCCGATACTCTTCACTTGCCAGCACAATGAAAAGCGTCGGCGCCATTACGATGGCCGTGCCCACGATGTAGCGATAGGGCAACCCGGCCGCATAGATCATCACCCCCACGATAAGAAGCAGGGTGAAGGCTGCCCCGAAATCTGGCTCAAGCACGATGAGGCCACCGACGAGTCCAGTAACAAACACAATGGGAGCCAACGTATGGGTGAGGTGCGCGATCTTGTCCATACGCCGCTCAAGCATCGCCGCGGTGAAAATAATGACGGCGACCTTGGCAAGCTCAGAAGGTTGTACGCCAAACCCACCGACCCCCAGCCAACGGCGACTGCCGTTGATGGCTGGCGCGAAGAACACAGCGACAAGCGCGACCACGGACACGCCGAGAAGGGTCCAGATGACCATCGGCCGGCGCAGCCACTGGTAATTCATCCGCATCGCCAGCCCCAACAGTCCGGCGCCAAGCAACGCCCACAGCACCTGCCGAAACAGGAAAAAATAGGGCGGCCGCTGATACCGATCCACGGCGAGCACGGCGGACGCGCTATAGACCATCACCACGCTGACGCATAGCAACAGCAAGGTCGCCAGGAATAACAGCTTGTCTGACTTCAGCGTCCGCGCCATACTCGTCTCAGTTCCGAAGAATCGTGTTTGATGAAACGTGGGTAGTGTTTGCCCCTATCCTCCATCCGCGCACGGTGTGGGACTAAAGTTCGTGTGAACTGCAACCGACACTCTGTACGTGAGCGGTCAGCAGTCATCAGCCAAGCACGAGGTGGAGACACCGACCTCGCCGGCCAAGATAGCC
>CAZPZZ010000241.1:0-4406 GCA_964591245.1 uncultured Vicinamibacteraceae bacterium
ACGGTATCGGCACCTGGATACTCGTATTCAATATTCGCCGGGATATCCCATGGCTCGTCACGCAACATATGCAAGACCGCTTCAAGCGGTGCGTCGCCTTCCCCCCATGGCACGTTCGGCCCATCATTCCGACGGCGGTCCTTGAGATGCAGCGTCGTTATAGATTCGTGATGTTCTCGCAAGTACACGACGGCGTCATGGTTGGCGGCGGCAAAATGTCCCACATCGAGGTTGACCGTAATCGACCGACCGTCTCCCTGAGCCATCGCCGCCGCGAACTGCTCAGGACTCGAGAACTCGTTCGGATCGACCACTGAATGGTTATGCATCGCCACGGGGATGCCATGACGCGCGGACATCCGCGCAATGCGTGGCACGCTATTCACGTGAGCCGACGCCGTAATCGCCGCTACTCCCAACGCCTTCGCCATCTCGAATCCACGGTCAATCTCTTCATCCGAGAAGTGATCCTTAAAACTCAAGTTATAGGAGTTCAACGTGAGTCCGGCATCACTGAATCGATCGCGAATGGCGTGAAAATGATCAAGCGATACGCCCAATCGCCAGCGTCGTAGCTCTTCTCTGGTATCCCGACCTCGGAGTTCACGGGGTTCGACGTGCGCCTCCCAGAGTTCGCAACTCGTCAGCCCTGTCGCGACCATCCCGTCAATCACGCCTTGCAGATCCCGATCACGAAAACTGTAGCTCTGAATCCCGATCAACACACCCGCAATCCTAGATTCGGCGCGTGTACCCTGCGCCCAGGATCGCCGGCGCGTCGTCCCCACAAGCAGTCCAGCCACCATCAGCTTGTGCCACTCTCGTCTCGTAAGCATGGATATCCTCTCGCGCTATTTCTCCCGGAACCATCGCGCATGACTCGATGGGCCATCCCGGCGTGCACAACTCGACGCCCCCGCTACGGGACTCTTCCGTCCGGCAACACGCTTCCACCGCAGCTATACCGTCCCCCCCTCGCTTCGATGCCACATCAGGGCACTGGTACCATTCCGGTGAACACGAGCTTCTGCGCCCGACGGCCTTCCTGGGCTTCCGCCGTATAGATATTGCCTTGGCTATCGGTAGCAATGTGATGCACGCCTCCGAACTGCCCCGGTTCTGGCCCCTGCTGACCAAACGAATGGAGCACAGCAAGCGTGTCGCGGTCGAGTATATGAATGTGGTTATTGCCAAGATCCGCAGCGTATACAAATTGCTGTTCTGGATCTGGTGAAAATGCCAGACCTGCCGTCGAGTTCGGATTGGCGTTCTCGTTGACGAATGCCTGCGTCTGATACTCACCGTCGACGGAGAAAACTTGAATTCGATTCAGGTCTCGATCGGCAACGTACACTAAACCGTCGTTCGAAACCTCAATACCGTGCACGGTACCAAATTGCGCCGGCCCGAGATTCTCGTCTACCGGCGGCTGAGCCTCAGTGGGATCGAGCGGTTGATTCCCGAAGCCTCCCCACATGCGTTTGAAATCTCCCGAGGTCGCATCGAAGACAATCACACGACGGTTCCCATAGCCGTCGGCCACAAACACTTCGTTTGTCTCGTCATAGAGAGCCACTTCGGCTGGGCGCCGCAAATTATCGGTATCGGTATTCCCTCCACTCTGCCCGCGCCCCCCGATCTGCATGACCAGTTCACCATCACGCGTAAATTTCAACAGCATGTCATCGGATTCTGGATCGCCACTGTTCCCACCTAACCAGACATAGCCCTCGGTGTCGACGGTGATTCCATGCTCATTGGCAGGCCATTCATAGCCCTCCCCTGGACCACCCCACCCCTGCACGAACTGGCCCTCGCTATCAAATTCAAGTACCGCCGGCGCCGTATTCGCCTGCTGCGCCGCATCCACCGAACGCGGCCGGTGATAAATCCACACATGGTCACGCGAGTCCACATCAACCGAAGCCACTGATCCCAACACCCAGTCGTTCGGCAACATTGGCCATGAAGGGTCAACTTCAAATTGCGGAACGACCCGATCGGTCGTGATCTCGGCATCCGGCTCTTGTTCCGGCTCGGACGCGGGTTGACAACCGAGCGATCCGATCAAGAGTAACCCCAGGCAGATTTGCGATAGTTGTTCTCTAATCATTTTCCACCTCTGTGTTCCATAGCCGCGGTTTCGAGTTGGCCTACGTTCCTTGGCTCACCCACATTGTGGTCACGACGCCCTTATCGTAATAGGCCTGCGCGTACCCCGCTAACAAGCGACCGAAAGCCTTCCACACGACATCGTGTCCGAACCCCGTTCACATTAGATCCGACAAATCGGCCCCAGGCGCACGTTCCTCTGGCGTCGATCCTCGACGGAAGACCCTCGCCGACCGCCCCCCTCCAAGACGCGCCGACAGACCGTCCACCCGAATCCACGCCCCTTCACGAATGCCCACTACGGGTATGTTGTTTTCCTCCAGGAACTCCACCAAGCGATCTTCTCGCGTCTCGCCCATATGTGTTGAACCGGAGGGCGGGTCAAGATAGTGAGGGTTGATCTGAAAAGGCACCAGTCCAAGCGCATCGAATGCATCCGGCTGGAGAATCGGCATGTCATTGGTCGTACGAATAGTCGGACAGGCAACATTCGATCCGGCACTGGCACCCATATAGACCATTCCACCGTGTACGCGCTGTCGAATCACGGCGGCCAACTCATGGTCGCGCAACGCCTTCAAGAGACGGAACGTATTCCCGCCGCCAACGAACACCGCTTCCGCCCATTCAATCGTGCGAACACCGCGTTCGTCCGCTTCCACCGCGCGCACCTCCAAGCCTTCGCGGCCTAGTCGCTGACTCGCCTTTGCCGAGTAACCCGCATGATCGAACACCGCAAACGGGACGAACGCCAAGCGCTTCCGTCCATCGAGGAGGTCGAGCATCTCAGACACGCAATGGTCGAGATAGCCCTCTCCATGATTCGTCGAGTTACTAATAAGCAATAGTCGCTTGGACATGTCACGGGAACTCACGCCCGTATCCTCTGCTTGGTAGCGATTTCCGTTTTACGCCAGATGCTCGCCATACTCAGCGACCGCAGCCTGAGCGTTCGAGCCACGGAAGCCCCAACCGCTAGATTCGCTCGAAGCGCTTCTCGATCTCGTGGCGTGAGAGGCGCAAGATCACCGGTCGGCCATGAGGGCAAACGGAGGAATGTTCGGTACGACGCAGTTCGTCCAATATGTAAATCATCTTCTCCGCCGTCAACCGATCGTTCGCTTTGACCGCGGCGTGACAAGCAGTCGTGGCCGCCACCCGGCGCAATGCCTCATCAACGGCACTGCCGCGATCCAAGCCCTCGAGGTCTTGAGCCAAGGCACGGACCGTCGTCTCAGACACCCCAATGGGAACCAGAGCCGGCACAGCCGATATCTGAATACTCCCTCCACCGAACTCATCGACCTCGAATCCAAGACGGGCCAGTACATCCCGGTGAGCCGCGAGAGCCTGGTGGGCCGCCGGGGGCAACTCCAGCACCACCGGAACTAGCAAGCGTTGACCTTCAAGCTCGCCGCTCGTCAACCGCTCCATGACCTGTTCGAAGAGCACTCGCTCGTGGGCGACATGTTGATCGATGATGGCGATCCCCTCGTCATCGATCGCGATAATGAACGTGTCACGAAACTGTCCAAGCGGTACGAGCGATCGGCCCGTCCCCGGTGTCGCAGCACTTGCCGTTGGGCGCACCTCCCGAACAAGTTCACGCAGTGGATTGACGGTCGCAGTGTCATCCCCGAAAGCCCCCGGCACCACTCTCCCGCCGGACAATGCGCCCACAGAACTTGTTGGCATCTCGCGGACCGAGGTCGCCCCAGAGGGAAAGGTCCTTCCCTGGTTTGGCGATGAAAACGGCGCCCGGTCTGACGCTGGCAACGCGAGTTCGGGCGCGGGACTGTCCCCCAACGCCTCCCTGAGAGCCCGGCGAATCACTTCGTGAACGAGCGACTGCTCCAAGAAACGTACTTCTGCCTTCGTCGGATGGACATTCACGTCCACCCGGTCTGGTGGCAGTTCTAGGAACAGGTGCACCTCTGGGCTACGCTCTTTGATCGTCGCGACGCTATAGGCATGGGTAATGGCGTGAGCAATCGTACGATCTTTGACCACGCGACCATTGACGAAGACGTTCTGTGGCCCACGCACAGGCCCCGCCCCCGGCCCAGTCAGGGCCGCCGCGAATCCTGTGACCCGTACCCCCGCTGCGTCCTTCTTGACCTCAACCAGGTACTGCCTATTCTTGTAGATTTGGAAGAGTCGGTCCTCAAGGCCACTGGCTGGCGGACACTGCAATAAACACCGTGTCCCACTGGTCAGCGTGAAGCCGACATCAGGATGGCCAAGCGCGAGCTGAGTAACCAATCTCGAGATCTGGGTTGTCTCGGCCCCGTCTG
>CAZPZZ010000242.1:0-4371 GCA_964591245.1 uncultured Vicinamibacteraceae bacterium
ACGCTGATAACCGGGTCCGCAAGCCACATGCCACGCATGACCAGTATCGCAGCGAGCATTGCCCCGATGGAACCGAGCGCGTCGGCGAGCATGTGGACCAGTGCGCCTCGGATGTTGAGATTATGGTGATCACTGCGCCAGAGTCCCCAGGCACTTCCCAGGTTGATCGCCAGGCCGATCGTCCCCACGACGAACATGGGGAGGCCTGGCACCTGCGGCGGCTCCGCTACGCGCTCTAGCGCTTCCACGAGTATCCAGGTACACGCAGCGAGGAGGGCGATGCCGTTCAAGAATGCGCCCATCACCTCAGCACGTAGCAGGCCGAACGTCTGGTGGGGAAGTGGCTCTCGCTGGGCGAGTTTTGTGGCGACGAGGGCCATGACGAGTGTGGCGACATCACTGAGCATGTGCGCGGCATCAGAGAGTAGCGCCAGGGAGTTGGTCATCAACCCGACACCCCCCTCGATGACGAGAAAGCCACCATTGAGGGCCAGAGCCCAAACCAAGGCTCGACGCCCTCGGTCTCTGGTGCCAGATGCATGCTCGTGGTGATGGTGATCGTGCATTTATCTGAAATCTATTGTCATATGAAAATGTCATCAAACCATCTGACGAATTTTCTTCAGGTCTGGCGCGGCCACAGCTCCTTGGCGCAACCACTGTTGTGACGCGAGGACGGCCAACAATTCCAGCCGAGGGAGGCGACGGAACGACACGCTGAGTTGAACTAGTAACGAGGCGTGAGTCGTTTCGCCACCGGCTCAGATGTACTCCCAGAAGGGGACGCGGAGCGTTTCGAGTGCGGGAATCACTGAGAGGTTGCCCACGAGGAACAGAGGCCAGAACCAGCCGTTCCGGGGCAAGACCATGTTGAATGCGAATGTCATGGGAAGCAGTACACGGGTCGATGCACCCGGATAGCCTTCCCACACCGCGGGGCCCAGAAAGATCATCAACACCGCCGATCCGACGCCGACTCGCCACCAGGCGTTGCGCCAGGCCAGCGCCGTACAGAGTACGACGACTTGCGTCGTGATGCCTGTGGTGGTGAGGAGGCTGAACCTTGCGAAGCTGTTCCAGCCATCGCGGTTCAGTTCCGCCAGCGTGAAGTACCATTTTTCGACGTACCCAGCCAGTGGCATGCTGAAATTCCCGCCTCCACCGATATCCCCGAAGTCGAGTTGGCCGGCCACGTAGATCAGCCATAAGGCCAGTGGTCCGGCAATCAGTGCGGACCAAATTGTCCATTCGCGCCAATGACGATGCGTCCAGAACCCCGGGATGGCCATGACTGGAGCCCATAGGAGATTGATGTCCTTGGCAAGTGCGCCGAGGCCGATGAGTCCGGCTGCGCGCCGTTGGCGGCCTTGCTCGATGGACAGGATACTGAAGGCAAGCAAGACCATTCCAGGGCCATCTGGCACCGCGTTCATGACGGAGTAGATCATGCCGTGGCTGAACATGCAGGCAAACCAGAGGCATAGGTTCCGGACGTCCGTTGGTGGGAACCAGTGTCGTAGTAGCCAGGCTAGTACCAGCCAGGCAACGATGAATTGCACAGCATAGGCGTGTAACACCCACTGGGGTTGGCCAAGTCCGAATAGATAGGCAGTCCAGGAGAACAGGACACGGCGAGCGCGGTAGGCTGGAGAATCCAGAGCTGTATTGATCTCCGGATCGCGTAAGAGTGGGTCGACTGCCAACTGTGCATAGAACTGTCCATCGTAACCGGCCGACTCTCGCGCGATACGGTGTTGGACTGCTTGCACAGATGGAAGCACAGATTGTTCGAAGGCATCTCCGAATCGGATGAGACCGGTGAAGCCTGTTCCCGGGTTGTATTGTTGGGAGATGGAGACGAGAAAGAGTCCGACTGCGGCGGCGTAGAGCAAGGGAATGCGACGCGTCCAGATCCCCCGCCATATCTGGAGTGCGACCGGCACGAATGCTCTCACGACGCTCTGTACCGTGGGATAGTGCAGCACAGCGAGGCACAGAAGGAACGTGTGTGGCGCCAGGAAGATCGTGTAGTTCGATATCCAGGGCGACACGAGCGCGGTAGTCAGGAACAAGACCACAAGCGATCCGAGAACTGTGTGCAGCTGGCGGCCGCGCTTGGTGCGCAGGGTGCTCGCGGGCAGTCCCAGGAGGATGAGCCACGCGGTGAGCGTCCCGCCAATCCCCCAGAACGGTGCCGCCCGCGCTGAACTGGGCACGATGACGAATTCGAACCAGCCGCTTGAAAAGCCGTGGATATTTGCGATTTCAAGTGACGATAGCGACCACCCTGGTTCTGGACCGCTCAGTGTCAGGACCCCTTCCGACACTGTGCTGCCATCCGTGACGGACAGATCCGCCCGGACCTGGCGCTCCGGGGGAATGGAGATCTCGGCGAGTACCGAATCGCCGAGGTCAATCCGCACGGTGTGTGTCGTGGATTGTTGGTTCGAGAGACGGAAAATGAGCGCCGCCGGTGCATCGGCGAGGTCGGGGCGCCGCGGAAGATAGACGCGGAGGCGATCGTCCAGGGTTGCCAATGGGTTACGGACCACCGTGATCCGCTGACGCTCGAAGGTATCGTAGACGCGGAGTTGCAGGATAAGTGCGCAGAACGAAGCAAGTGCCAGCGCGAAGAGCCTCTGCCGCATTAGTCGGCTTTCCGTTTGCCTGGCCTCTCTGGTGGCATTGGATGGCGGTTCTGGTCTCTCCACCTGGTGAGGGTGTGGCGAGACCGACGCGAGAGATACCATTTTATCCTGCCTGCTTCTCTAGGTATATGATCAGAAGATCGCTCTCAAGTGGCGTCCACCGGTCGAGCGGTATGATTTCAGAACCTTACACATGCAATGAGTACGATGGACCTCTCACGACGATCTTTTCTTCGCCTTGGCGCCCTCGGGTGCGGCGGAGGGGTGGGAGTGCGGTTGCGTGCCCAGTCGGCGCCCGGAACTGCGCTTCAATTCTCCTACCTAGTTGATGTTGACGGCGATGGTGCGCTCGACGAGGCGGATACTGCGCTCATGCAACGGGCGCTGTTCACGTCCCGTGGGTTCGAGATCGATCCACGTCCCGGTTACGACCATCGTGCGGACATTTTCGGGAAAGCTCGGGTTGACCAAGAATCGGTTGACGCGCTGGCGAGTGGGATGGCCCGCTTTGGAAACATGGCAGTTCCCGCGCCGAGGCCCATCACGGTGGCGTGGCACTACGGTTGGTACGATAGCCGGGAGCGGCCATTGCTCCACCAGACTGTGCGCTATCTGGGTGGAGATTACCTGTCGAGCGATTCGGGCGTCGAAACTGAATTCAATCGGCTCAAGAACGAGTTCGGCGTTACCGTCGACGCGCTGGGCTGGATGCCGCATCGGGTCAGGGCGAGTCTGCGTCAGAACTACGAATCCGGGTATTTTTCCGCATCAAACGCGGACACGCGTTATGTAGCGCTACTCTACGAGAACACACTCGCGCTGCCGGAGACTCTAGGTCGGAACGACTTTCGGAAGCAGGAGGTCGCGAATCTGCTGGTGGCAGATTTTGAGGCAATGGCCAGGACGTTTGTCGAGGCTCGAGATCGGCACGCGACACGGATCTTCTTGCTCTCCGGCCGGCCGGTTATTTTCATCTTCGGTTCTCATCAGTGGGGCCTCGATGAAGAGGACGAAGTGGAGCAAAGTCGGATCGGGGACGTCATCGGTGAGGCGAGAGATGTATTCAAGTCAGTGTATGGAGTACATCCGTATCTTGTGGGAGAAGAACTGCTATCGTTGGCCGCGACCGTCCAGCCCCCGGCGGGTCGGGTGAGTCGAGCCACGAATTTCGATGCGTGGTATAGCTATCACGCTGGGAACCTCAAGACGTCGGCACAGCCTTTCGCGATCAACGAGACCTATGGTGGATTCCAGCGGCGTCGCCTGGAGCGCGTCGCGAGGGCGGCGGAGGGGATCCGGAATCGGTTCACAGGCCAGCGAATCATGATCATTCCAAATCTCGCCGGCGGATTCGCCAAACATGGGATGCCTACGCTGACCGCGACGCGCTACGCCTACGCCGATTACATGAGGGAACTCAGCGACTATTACGAAAATTCGTATCTGCCGCAGTGGCCAGGGGGGAGTGTCGGGACGTCGTTGCTACCGGCACCGATCTACACCGTGGGCTCCTGGAACGAGGAGTTCGAAGGTCACGCGATCTTCCCGGCCGAATTCAATCTTGCGTTCGGTCCGGCTGTGCAGGGTGGTTTCGACTACGTCATGGCGCTCAAGCAGGTGTTCGGCTGGAACCACTACAGTACACGCGACATCCTCTCTTAGAACATCTCTCCTCTCTCCTTTTTCGCTTCCGCGTTTTCTCCAGCGACAGCGTGACTCTCGG
>CAZPZZ010000243.1:0-4365 GCA_964591245.1 uncultured Vicinamibacteraceae bacterium
TGACCCATCGATCCTCCCGGCATCCACACGGTTTTCGAATATTTCCTCATCCTACGTGAATTCCATCGTGACCTCTGGCGCACGGCTTCCCACTGGTCGCCGCGCCGCTGGCTGTCGGCGTCGAACGTCTCAAGAAACCGGGTGAAAGGCCCCGCCGCCATGGTCCGGATAGCCTATCGAGGCGCTGGCGCTCCCGCAATGGGCCAGAGGGTCCGGCGGGCGGCATAATGGGACGCACTCGAGCCAACGGTAAATCCCGGCTCGAAGCGAAGACTAAGCCAGGCGTCAACAAACATAAGGACACAACCACGACAGGGATCGTGGGCGGGCGGGTGCGGCGACAATGCCGGCCCCGGATGCTGCGTTCGACCGAGGTGACGCAACCTGTTGTTACTACCGTACCAACATGGCTCTAGCGCTAGTGGTCGCGCAGTGGTCCGTCGCTAATACCAGCTGACTACTACCTGATTCTGCTCTAAGCGGGCGGGTTCGATCCCCGCCCTCGATACCATTCCTTTTCAATTACTTCGCCAGACTTCGCTGAAACTTCATTTCCGACCGGCAGTGGTTTCGCTAGTGGTTGGCGCACCACCACCCCACTGTGATCCAATGCACACGGCCACTGTGCGTTCCGTCATCGTGCGCGCGTCCGAACCTCTCTACACTGGCATCATCGAACGCGGACACACGTACACACAGGAGCGACGCCCATGACGACCACACCACACAACACGGTTTTGATGACCGACGCGCAGCTGGACGCCGTCCCCGGCGGGCTCATTGCCGTCGTCATCATCACCGCGAATCGACCGCCGGATATTGGCGCTGGCACCGGTCGCGCGAAACCACGCGCCTACGTGCCCACGCCGCCGAAACCGGGTGTCTTCATGGCGCGACACGCCATTGACCGCCCACCGGACCCCGAGTAACGCCACTTTTCGCGAGGACAGGGCTCCGAACGACCCGATTTCGAGTCCCCGGATGCCTACTCGAATGCGGATGCACTACGCTCATTCCGGCATCTTACAGAGGATCGATTATGAGCAGAGGAAGATGGAAGCAACGAGCTATAGCGTTGGGTTCCGTCGTCGTACTCGGAATATTGTTCAGACCGTTTGGATCCGATGCATACCAGGCATGGGCGGAATTCTTTGTGAAATTCATTGGTGTCCCGATATCTGTTCTGCTGTTGCTGACTCGGTTAGTTGGCGGGAAGGCATGCCTGGCAAACAAGGTCTTGGGCCGACCTAGCAGCCCGGACGACAAAAAATGGTGGCACGGTTAACAGCACACACGGCGAAGCCCCGCCGTTCACGCTCGTCGAGTTCGACGCCATTAGCGTGGACGTCGTCCGGCGGACCAGGCTACAAGCCCCTCGCGTACTGGCGGCGGTCCCCTGTCCATTTCTCTGTCCCTACCGGCCCAGGGCGCGAACGGGATTAGAATACGTGCACGCCCGGGAACGAGGACACCATGCACCCAAAGCCCCTCGATGAAGAGGCTGAGTTAACGCGCGACACCGGCGACATCGCACGACGACGCCTTGCCGGTTGGGACGTGCAACATGGATGTATGGTGAGCCACGAGCAAAGAGGAGGGACGATGAGCCGTCGATGTATCACAGCGTTGTTTACGTTGATTGGGATCGTGGTGCTGGTACCGATGGAGGGCGACGGCCAAACGCTGACGGATGCGGCGAGTAGCGGGACATCACCCCGCACAGCGTGGGGCGATCCCGACCTGCAGGGTCGCTGGACGAACACCACGACGACCCCATTGGAACGCTCAGACGAGCTGTCGGAACAAGCGCTCCTGACGGACGAAGAACGAGCTATCCGGGATGAAGCAGGGGATCGAGCCCGGGAACGGCGAGGTGTTACCCCAGGAACGGGGGAGACGGGGTCGTATAACAATTTTTGGGTTGAGCGTGGGACCCGACTGGCACGAACCTCACTGATCGTCGACCCGCCGGACGGGAAGTACCCGGCGAAGACGGAACGCGTGCGGGAGAGTGACGCGGCATTCGCGGCGTTGCGCGACGGCGCCAAGTTCGACTCCTGGCACGACCTGAACCTCTACGACCGGTGCATCACGCGCGGGATGCCAGGCGCCATGGTCCCTGGCTTCTACAACCACAACTATCAGATCCTGCAGACACCCGAGTACGTCGTGATCCTTGTGGAGATGATTCATGACGCGCGGATCATCCCGCTCGACGGACGCGCCCACCTGCCGCCCCAACTCGGCCAATGGATGGGTGATTCACGCGCCCACTGGGAAGGGGACACGTTGGTAGTCGAAACGACCAATCTGACCCCGAGGGGCGATCAGCGGGTGCGCAACCTGGTGCATGCGGCGAGCGAGCAGGCGCAGGTGGTCGAGCGGTTCACGCGGGTCGACGCTAACCGGATCGACTACAGCTTCACGGTCAACGACCCCGCAACGTACATGAGCCCCTGGACCGCCGAAATTCCGATGCTGTCGCTCGGGGGAGACATCTTCGAGTACGCGTGCCACGAGGGGAATTACGGGCTAGAGAACATCGTAGCGGGCGCCCGCGCGGATGAGCTGCACGCGGTGAGCAAGTAGGGATCCCGACTGGTCATCCGCGCTACCGACGGTCTCGGTTGACGCATCCGTGCGCTTGAGTGCCTGCGCAGGCGCACCGGCGCACTTCGTAAGTACCGCGAGGGCGTCGTAATGTTGGCGTGACTGAGAAAATCCCGCATGACGTGTAGATCCGCTGACGATTCCAGCAACCGACAGGCGAACGCGCGCCGGAGGTCATTCAATAACGGTACATTCGGGTTCTGTTTGGTCGTCAGTAGTGCGCTTTCTTGATATTGACTCGGTAAACCGTCCCGGATGTAGCAGAAACAAGGTCAGGGGCTATTGCTTCGGGGCGTGGGAGATTATTGTTGTCCCAATATCCGGACCCCGGACCTTCTCGCTCAGTCTGACGTCCCCCTGACACCCCTTCCAATTGAGCGTCGCTTCGTCCGACGCTCGCCTGCACATCCCCAATCGAAAACTCGCACCCATGTGCAGCACCCGAGGCGACCAAGGCATCGCCGGTGATTTCCTTACCGATCTTCGCCTGCAGTTCCTTACTGTCGGCCACCTCTGTCATGAACTGTTCAAGATTCTCTTTGCTCATGGGCTCTCTCCTTCGATGCGTCGAGTAGAGGTGACGGCAACGATGCCTGTATCGTGCGCGATCGGTGCTCGCAAATTACGACGTGGTCGGGATCGACGCCCAGCCTACCGTTGGTTGGTACGCGGTGCAATCCGACTAGCGCGGGCACGCGGCGTCCTACTCGAGTGTTGCGCCTCTTCCCGGTGTCGGTTGCTGGGGTTGTTGGCTGTTCTAGAAGGCCCAACCGATATTGATGAGCCGAAGCACAGGGATGGGTGGGCCATTAAGCACCCTTGTCGCCCCACCACCGATGCTAATACTGAGGTGCCGTTCTGCCCCAACGAGCCAGGCATATCCCAATTCGAAACCGAGACCGACGTGTGACCCTAGATTTTCGACCGGATCAATGCTGCCCTCTTCTTGTTCTTGCGAACTCCAGAACACTCCGACCCTTGGTCCTAAATAGAATCCCCTGAACACCGTACCGTTTGGGTAATAGCGCAACGCCATATTGAGACTGTAGAAGCCACTGCCATCACCCCAAGGGAGCCTTGAGCCAGACAGACCAATCGTAGTTCTTTCCGTAGCCTTACGCTCGTACTCGCCGTTGTACCACGGCATCAAGATCAACCCAAACGGGTTCGCCGATATGACCTGCCGATGGGCGGCTGACTGACCACCCGTGGACTCTCGCGCGAACCCGGTCGTCGTCAGAGCCATAAGGAGAGCTACGGGAACGGCGAGCACACGGATGCAGCGGTGAGACATAGACTTCCCTCTAATCGCGACAATAAGTGACGAACACATACCCCGCCGCTGACTGGCAGCGGACGAATGCCGAAGGTTACGACTCCCGGGGGTGCGCGGCGTCCTACGAACCAGGGAGGGGGCGCGGTACCCAGCGCCCTCCCGGCGCTGAGCACGCGTTCGTTGCCCGCTATTTACTGGATTGGAGGTTCTCCACGATATCGCGAGGTTCCAAGCGGGTTGTGTAATTGGCGTCAACATACGCCAGAGTGATCGTGCCATCCGGGTCGATCAAATACGTCCCCGGAATGGGAAGTTCCCAGGCATCGTCGCCATTGAACTCGGGTAGTTTGATCCCTATCGCAGACATGGCGGCTTGCAATTCATCGACCAGGCGGAAGGCCAAGCCGAACTTGCGAGCGACTGTATTCCCGACATCGCTCAGCACCTCGAACTTGAGGTCATTCTTCTCCGCGATCGTC
>CAZPZZ010000244.1:0-4353 GCA_964591245.1 uncultured Vicinamibacteraceae bacterium
CAAGGCAGATTCTCCGACTAGGACGAGAGAGTCTTCCCCACATCACATAAAAAAAATTCGATATGTTGGACTGTTCGTTTGAAGCATTCACTTATTGCCCATATTGACGAACCAGCCTTGAAGAATCGAAAAGCTTCTTCGTGGGGTGGTTGAGACTTCTAGAAAGCATCAAGCGAGTGACATCAATTGATCTGATTGCCACGACGGCATTTGGGCTGGAAGCGGTCGTGTCGCGTGAACTGGAGGCGGTGGGTTACACCGACCGGACCGTCAGCGATGGCCGGGGCGAGTTTCGTGGCGATGCGGCGGCCGTCGCACGCGCCAACCTGTGGCTGCGGAGTGCGGATCGTGTGCTGGTGAAACTGGCGGAATTCGAGGCGGTGGACTTTGGTGAGTTGTTCGACCAGGTCGTCGAGTTGCCAGTGATCCGGATACCCTGGCGATCACCAAGTAGGCCGTCGTCGAAGCTCTGAAACGGAAGTGGCCTCGAGACTGGTTTGATGAGACAGGTGCCGAGATTCCCATTGATGTGACGATCCGGCGTGACAGGGTGACCGTTTCCCTGGATACGACCGGCCGGGGTCTGCATCGTCGTGGGTACCGGATCCTGACCGGTGGTGCGCCGTTGCGGGAAACGCTGTCCGCTGCTTTGTTGCAGTTGAGTTACTGGGAACCGGGCCGTGTGCTGGCCGATCCCTGTTGTGGCACGGGGACAATATTGATCGAGGCGGCCTGGATGGCGGCCAACCGGGCTCCGGGGCTGGGACGTGGATTCCTGGCCGAGGAGTGGCCACGTCTGGCGGGGCCGGAGAGCGAGGGGGCCTGGAAACAGGCCCGGGAGGAGGCGGCGGACCTGGAAGTGGAATTGCCGGATGTGCCGTTGGTGGGGGGCGACAACAATCCCAGGACCCTGGAGTTGGCACGACGGAATGCCGACCAGGCGCGAGTGGGACCGGCGATCGAGTTCCGACAGGTGGCGGTTGCCGATTTTTCGTCGCACCACAAGTACGGGTGCGTGGTGACCAATCCTCCCTACGGGGAGCGGATCGGCGAGCGTTCGGAAGCCGAGGCGGTCTACGGGGACCTGGGGCGGTTGGCGCGGCGGCTGGAGACATGGAGCGTCTACGCGATGACGGCTCACAAGGGATTCGAGGCGATCTTTGACGATGCCTCGGGGCGGGGTTCACAGGTGCGGCGGCGGAAGCTGTACAACGGGCCGATCCAGTGCACGTACTACCAGTACGCCGGTCCACGTCCACCGTGGACGTGAGCACTGCCGGATTGCCGGTACAAAAAATGCCCCGGAAGAACAGGTGTTCTTCCGGGGCATTGGGTTTCTCTTGGATAGCGTGTCGCGTGGCCTAGTAAATGGCCTCGTCGCCACCGGAGTGATCATCCTTGGGTTTCTCGGCGATCAACGCGTCACTGGTCAGCAGCAGTGTCGAGACACTGGCCGCGTTCTGCAGTGCGGTGCGTGTGACCTTGGTCGTGTCGATGATGCCCGTCTTGACCAGGTCTTCGAACTCGTCGGTGGCGGCGTTGTAGCCCTTGTTGCCATCGAGTTCACTGACCTTCTCGCAGATCACGCTGCCATCGGCTCCGGCGTTGTTGGCGATCTGTGTCAGGGGGGCCCGGCAGGCCCGCAGGATGATGTTGTAGCCGGTCTCCTGGTCGTGGCTGAGCCCCTTGGGGTTCGAGCACGTCGAGGAGGCCCGCAGCAGGGCAACACCACCGCCGGGCAGGATGCCCTCTTCGACGGCTGCCCTGGTGGCGTACAGGGCGTCTTCCACCCGTGCCTTCTTCTCCTTCATCTCGCTCTCGGTCGCGGCTCCCACGTTGACCTGGGCGACACCACCACTGAGCTTGGCGATCCGCTCTTCGAGCTTCTCACGATCGTAGTCACTGGTGGAGTTGTCGAGTTCACGGCGGATCTGGTCGATCCGGGCCTTGATGTCCTTCGAGTCGCCACCACCCTCGATCACCGTCGTGTTGTCCTTGTCGATGATGATTTTCTTGGTGCTGCCGAGATCGGACAACTGGACGTTCTCGAGCTGGATGCCCAGGTCCTCGAAGATGGCTGTGCCACCGGTCATGATGGCCAGGTCCTGCAGGATCGCCTTGCGGCGGTCGCCGTAGCCGGGGCTCTTGACTCCGACGCACTTGAAGGTGCCGCGGAGCTTGTTGATGACCAGTGTGGCCAACGCTTCGCCCTCGATGTCCTCGGCGACAATCAACAGCGGCTTGCCGGCGTTGACAACCTTCTCGAGTACCGGGACGAGGTCCTTGACGTTGGTCACCTTCTTCTCGTGAATCAGCACGTAGGCGTCTTCGTAGACGGCTTCCATCGACTGCGGATCGGTGACGAAGTAGGGCGAGAGGTATCCACGGTCGAACTGCATGCCTTCCAACTGTTCGCAGTCGGTCGACAGGCTCTTGCCTTCCTCGACAGTGATCACGCCGTCTTTGCCGACCTGCTCCATGGCGTCGGACAGGATCTGACCGATCTGGGAGTCACCGTTGGCGGCGACGGTGCCGACCTGGGCGACAGCCTTGGCCGTGCTGCAGTCGGTGGCCATGCCGCGGAGCTTGGCGATGATGTCCTCGACGGCCTGTTCCATGCCCTGCTTCATTTCGATGGGGCTGACACCTGCGACGACCGCCTTGAGGCCCTCGTTGTAGATCGCCTCGGCCATGATCGTCGCGGTGGTGGTGCCGTCGCCGGCGACATCGGATGTCTTGCTGGCGACTTCCTTGACCATCCGGGCGCCCATGTCCTCGAACTTGTCGCCGAGCTCGATCTCGCGAGCCACGGTCACACCGTCCTTGGTCACGGTCGGTGATCCGAAGCTCTTCTCCAGGATCACGTTGCGACCTCGAGGTCCCAAGGTCACGCGGACGGCGCGGGCCAACTTGCTGACGCCGCGTCGCATCGCTTCCTGGGCATCCTGGTCGAAGGCAAGCATCTTTGCCATGGCTGTTTCACTCCTCTAAGAAGCTGTCTCTGGCTGTCTTAATTGTTTGTATCAACTGTCGAAGACGAGGCGGCGATCTAGAAGGTCGCCAGGATGTCGCTCTCGCGGAGCAACAGCAATTCCTCGTCACCGATCTGGATCTCGTCACCGGCATAGGAACCGAAGATCACCTTGTCACCGTCCTGGACGGTCAGAGCGATCTTGTCGCCGTCTGATTTGACGTACCCGTCACCCACGGCAACGACCTCGCCACGCTGCGGCTTGTCCTGCGCCGAGTCGGGCAGCACGATACCGCCCGCGGTTGTCTCTTCGGCCGACTCGCGTCGTACCACCACCCGGTCACCCAGGGGAACAATGTTGATGCCCTGTTTTTTGGCCATCAGCCGTCTCCTCTTCAGTCGCTCTATCGCTGTCTATCTTGTAGTCCGCTCGTGACGACCGCTGTGGTGGGTCTGTCGTCCGGTCCCGAATACGATCCGAGACACTTACCGTTATGCGAACCCCGTGCCTAAACAGTCAGGAAACTCTAAGTCGTTTTCTTATAGTCGCTTGAGTCCCTTCAATGGAATTGGCCCGTATGCCAAAACCCGTCTCCGTAGGCCGGACCGTCCATTGTGGCTGTCATTTTGGCAGGAGTCAACTCACCCGACCCCTGTCTTGGTGATCATTGGGGAGTCAATTCTTGAGGTTTTCGAGTCTCAACTGGCCACACGCGGCGTCGATGTCGGCTCCTTTTCTTTTCCGCACAGTCGCCGCCACGCCGGCTTCCTGGAGAATCGTCGAGAATCTTTGCGTCTGCGGATCTCCGGGATCACTCCAGGGGAGTACGTCAACGTTGTTCATTGGAATCAGGTTGACGTGTGCGTTTCGACCCGAGAGCAGTGCGGCCAGTTGTCGGGCGTGTCGGGCCTGGTCATTGGTTTCGGCCAGCAGGACGTACTCGTAGGTCACCCGTCGTCCGGTCCGCTGGAAGTACTCGTCGGCGGCCTCGAGAATCGCGTGGATGCCGATCTGTTCGTTGACCGGTACGAGCCGGTTCCGGAGTTCATCGTTGGGGGCGTGCAGCGAAACGGCCAGGTTGTAGGGTCGGCCCACGTCGGCGAGCTGCCGGATCCCACGTGGCAGCCCGACCGTCGAGATGGTCACGCGACGCGGGCTGATTCCCAGCCCGTCTTCGGCATGGATTTCCTCGAGTGCTCCCAGGAGAGCGGGCAGGTTGGCCAGTGGTTCGCCAATGCCCATCACGACGAGGTTGGTCAGCCGTTCGTCGGGTTCGAGTCGCCTGGTGAGACGGAGGACCTGTTCGAGGATTTCGGCCTGCGACAGATTTCTATCGAGTCCGAGTAGTCCGCTGGCACAGAAGACACATCCCATGGCACAG
>CAZPZZ010000245.1:0-3868 GCA_964591245.1 uncultured Vicinamibacteraceae bacterium
TGATCACGTTGGCGCGCAGTTCATCATCGTACACGAGTAACCCAAGTATCTCAGCGGCGTGCTCAAGATCCTTGGGAGAAAAGACGATTCCGGCGCCACCCAGGGTCTCTGGCACCGCTGTTGAAGCATAGGCGAGAATGGGCACATCGGTTGCCATTGCTTCAACGAGTGGGACACAGAAGCCTTCGTGCTCGCTGAGTGAGACGTAAGCGCGCGCCGTGCGATAGTACGTCGACAATTCGGCGTCGGATACTGGCCCCACGAACCAGAATCGGTCAGCCGGCATACGGTATTCGGACGCGAGAGCGCGTAGCGCCGCATAGTAACGTGGACAGGCGTCCTGCCGTCCTACAAATATGAACCGATAGTATTGATCGACATACCGCTTGTAGTGTTCAGCTAACCGCAGGTGGTCTTCGAGTTTCTTGTTTGGCGCGATGCGTCCTACAAAGAGGATATTGTTCAATCCGTCATCGAGGAGATGTTCCAGAATCGGGCGTCGGGGAGCGTTGGTGAGGCGTTCGGTGTTTACGGCGATGGGAAAGACATCGGTGTCTGGAAACCCGAGAGCTTCGAGCTCTTGACGGTTGTACTCGGAATCTCCCAAAGCGAGGTCGACCCGACCGGCCAGTGTGGCCAGTTCTTGGCGTCCCCGCCTGACCAATCCGGCGATGTTGGGCTCGAAGGTGGCGAAGAAATGGGCTGGGGTGATGTTGTGATACTGGATGACCCGTCCGCTGGGCAGTGTGGCCAGTTCTTCACTCATTGCCGAGGCGATTGCGAAGTGCAGGATCGTGATCTGGCCGCGCCGGGCTTGGGGATCTGAAAATGGATGGACTTCTCCGTGCAATTCATCGTCGATGGTCAGTGCGTAGATCTCGGCATCGTGTCCGCTCGCTCGCAGTAGATCTCGTACGCGACGTGCGCTGTCGCCCACGGCGTCGCCCTGATGCGCGGCTGGAAGCCACTGGTTGATTACCACGGCCTCGTCTTTTGTCGGAGAGAAAGGGTGATCATCGGGATCTCCCGGTTGCCGGGCCAGTGGGGAGTTGATCGACGATTTGTCTCCCTGGTGGGATGTTGCGTTGTCGTCGGCGGATCCACCCAGGAAGTGAAGGGGGGTGCGGCACGTCTTCCATGTCCTGGCGGTCGAGTCGTTCCAGCATGTCCAAATACTTGCTCTCGATGACTGGCCAGCTGTAATGAGTCTTGAAGTACCTTTCCCCGTTGCGTCCGAGTTGCTGGCGGAGAGTAGCATCCAGGCGAAGGGTTTCCAGTGTTGCCGCGAACTCTTCGTAGTTCTCGTAGTACAGCCCTGCGTTGCTGCGGACGCACTGGCCGCACAAGACGTCGCATCTGGCGTTGGCAAGAACTGGTCGGCCCAGCGCCCAGGCCTCGAGGGTCACCATCGACAGACTTTCGTAATATGAGGGCATGACTAGGGCGTCGGCCGCAGCGATGGCGTCGAATTTTTCCTGATCGGTGACGAAGCCGAGATGTCGAATATTGGGATGAACGGGCAGGTCCATGACCGGTTTGCCGATCAGGACGAGCGTGAGTTCCGGGGCCGTCTGAGCATAACGTTGGAAATAGTCGAAGAGTTCGGCACAGCCTTTGTTCTGGTCGATTCGGCCGACGTAGATCAGCACCGGCCCTTTTATGCCCGTGGCCTGCCGGAACCGCGCCGGTTCAGGGTGAGGTTCCACGTTTGACCCGATGCCAACCACAACGCTTGGAATATGGTCATTGCTGGACACCTGATTGATCAGAGCCTGTTCTTCGAATGAGTTGTACATGATCGCTCGTACAGAGCGAAAGTTGTCGGCAAAAATCCGCAGTCCCAGGGCCGGGTCCCGTTCAGCAGTGGGGACGAGCACAGCCCTGGCGGGAGCGGCGCGGATACCGTGATACGCATGGTAATAGCGGTAACTGAAAAAGAGACAGTAGTCGTAGGTGTGGGCGCGTCGACGCAATTCGGCAATGAGCGCCGGGCTGGTCGGGCCTTCGCTACGCAACCACGCGAGTTCTGCTTCGATTGAATGCGTTTCTTCGAAGACTCTCGTGGACTGTCGACCGAAGTCGTCAGGGTCTCGCTCGTGGTGGACTGGAAAGCGGTACACGGGCACCCCGTTGACCAGTTGCATGCCGGGGTCGAGTTCGTTGCGCCAGGTAATGTAGTCGGTGGTACAGGTCGTCAAGACCTCGACCTCTGCATGCTTTGCGAGATGTTCCGCGATGTAGCGGGCGTGTAGCTCGGCGCCACCGTTCAGGTCGGCGCCATAGCGCTGAACAACGACCGCCAGTTTCATTGGTCGTTGCTGGGCGGGTTCGGCCGCGGGGCTGAGTTGTCGGGTGTCTCGGCGTTGGGTGTTGAGTGCTCCGCCGAGGCCGATACTGTTGGGGGCTCCGCGGCGCCGGATTCGTTTGATTTCCCTCGCTCTGCCTTGTTGGCGTCAGCGCTGCTCGATCCCGAACCCGAGGGAGGCTCGCTGGCTTGTGAGGGCGGGCCGGATTTGCCTGAGCCCTCGGCGGTGGTCGCATCGGGGCGGGCGTTCGTCGATGTCCCGGACCGTCGCCGAGAACGGCGTCGCCGTCGACTGCGAGGGCGGGGTTCTTCTCCGCTTTCCGCCGAGCGTGCATCATCCCCTGCGGCCGGGGCAGACTGCCGCTGCACAACAGATTCTAGGGCCCGGTTTCGTCGTTCGTCGAAGTCGAGTCGTCCCGCCACTGATTCCACCCGCATCTTGTGGTTCTTCACGTCGACCGCGAGGCGGGTCATTTCCACAACGAGGTTGTTCAGTACCTCGAAGTTCAGTTTGTCGATATCTTCACGCGCCGTGAATTTCTTGCCGACCCGCTCGAATTGTTGATTGACCCGTTCCACGAGGTCGGTTTGACGCTGAAGGAGCTGGATAGTCAGCTTGTTGATCTCTGCCTGTCTGGCCATGGCGAAAATAATCGGATCAGGGTTCAAGAATATCCTGAGAACGGGATTCATGACTCGCCGGAGTAGTCGAACCAAGCGACCTTTCAGTCCCGGAGATGACGAGTAGATTGTCTCTTCATCGAATGGCACGGCGTCGGGGAGTGCTATGGGTGCTACTTGCGCGATCGGATCGAGCCCCTTCGGTGACTCGAGCTTCTGGTAATGCTGGACGAGATCAGACCGGACCTGCTTTGGGTCCAGAATGCGCTCGAGCTTTACCGAGGCCAACTCGCGGATCTGATCTTCGGTGTAGTCCGCGCCGCGTTTTTCCTTAATGCGTTGGCGGATCTGCGCCATGACCTTGGTGACATCGATGGAGTCGGACTGGATGTTGAATTCGGCCATGGGCTACCGCATTGCCTGTCGAGTAAGTATTCACGAGTCGTCCTCACACCGATCGGCGGCATTCAAGGACTCGGCTTTTCCCCATTGTGGGGTGCCAGAATAAGAATGATATACGTTTGACGGGAACGGTGACCACACGACTCGCGAAGAGCGTTGGGATTTATGCCCGCGCCAGCGTACGAATCTCGGGAAAATATGTCTATTTTTCATGCAGTTGAGAGGGCTTGAGGCGGTGGTACGTTACCCGCGGCATGTCATGACCGGTGTGGTCATTCCCGTGTGCGGGTTTCCCGGGTCAGACGTGCGGTGTCGCTGTCACCCGGAGATCGCGAACTGGTGTGGGGTGTTGGACGACCTCGCCAGCGAGAATCGAATTGAAGGTGCCAGCGTCTGACAACGACGCTGAAACCAGTTTGGATTCGCTTGTCGCGTGGAGGCGAGCCAGCAGCGCTCGGGCGTTCCCCTTCCCCGATGGGTGGATGCGCAGCCCCCTCGGCAGTCGCGACGTGCGAGTGCTGGTCATGGACATCCTCTGGC
>CAZPZZ010000245.1:3878-4324 GCA_964591245.1 uncultured Vicinamibacteraceae bacterium
AGCGGTACTCGGGAGTGCCTCCTCCCCGATGGGGGGATGCGCAGCCCCCCCCCCTCGCCAGTCGCGACGCGCGAGTGCCGGTCATGGACATCCTCTGGCCGGGCTTCGAGTCAACGGCTTAGGCGGGAAAGGGAAATGCCGTGCCAGCCACGGATCGACGTCCGGATATGGGCTGACACGGCTAGCGGGAAGCGTCAGGCGACACTAACGCGTAGTTTCAGGATCGCCACGTACGTGAGTGTGCTTTACACAATCTCCCAGGGGCTCTCCTGCGCACGAAGCACTCCTGCGTGAACGTCACAAGTTGTTTCTAGACAATTATTTAAAAACAAACAGGCGGCGTCAGGACTACGGAACCCCCCTGCCTGAAAATGCCTGTGGAGTCCCGTCTCTGGAGCGTTATTCAGTTTCCCGACGCTGCTTCTTGCGCGACCGTTTCCTGGCCA
>CAZPZZ010000246.1:0-4253 GCA_964591245.1 uncultured Vicinamibacteraceae bacterium
ATCCGGCGCACGATCCAGAACCCGCGCTTGACGGGGCTGGTCCTGAGGCCCGGCGAACTCTGGGTCAGGAAGGCCGCCATCGGCAACAGACCACCGCGGTCATAGCGCCCGGCGTCGTCAACACGTACCCATACTGTCTCGTCTCCAGCACCTTGAGGCATGTCGTAGTGACGGGCCAGTGTCGGATTCACAAACGTATAGTCGCCGTAGATCAGATCCAGCACCGAACGGTTCTGCCGCAGGGCGTCTTCCATCAGGCGCACCGGCTCTTCGAACATTGCTTGCCGCAACTCGCCGTCGAACCCGGGAAATCGCAGCCGGTCTACGGAATTCAGCTGTTCGAATCGACGGAACTCGAGCCAGTTACCTGCAAACTCGGTGGCCAATCCTCGTACCCGGGAATCCTTGAGCATTCGCTGGGCCTGGGCGACCAGTACACCAGGCTCCAGCAGCGAACCGTCCGCCGCATGGCCGAGTAACTCCGCATCGGGCATGCTGGACCAGAGGAAATAGCTGAGGCGGCTCGCAAGCGCATACGGAGACAGGGCATAAGCCTCCACCGCATCCGCCACCTGGCCCACCGCTGGCCTCAGCGCGGCCTCAGGGCTCGACATCACATCTACCAGATCCAGGCGATACAGGAAGTCTGGCGCCATCAGAATGCTAACGACTGAATCGCGAACCGCCTCCAAATGGGACAGTCCGGTGACGTCTCGCAGAGAGCGATAGTAGGCCCGTAAATCCTCACCTTCGAGCACCGTAAGTGGCCGTCGATACGCGCCCTCGGCAAAGTCCAGCAGCGCCTCCAGATGAAGCGGCTCGGCATCCACCCGCATCCGCTCTATCCGCCGGAGCGTGTCATCCACCTTGCGGAAATGCACCCGTATCGCTTCCGGTGCGATTGGATCATTTGTAGGGTCTTCCATCGCCTTCGCCACATAGGCGTCCCGGAGCTCACGGATGACGGATGTGGCACTCACCTCCGCATCAGAGGGACGGTCGCTGCCTGACTCACGGCACTGGAACCCACGGCGAGCATCGCACTTCACTTCGCCGCTCTGATTGAAGAAATACTGCACCCAGGTCCGCCCGGTGTAGTCGGCGATGAAGTCGAATTCATCCCAGAGGCGGTCCAGCCTTGCCCGCCCGTCGTCATCGAGGACTAACTCCTGTAACGGTTGGTCGTCCCGGTAATACCCCATCACGTTGTGATATCCGGCACTCAAGAACCGCCCTTTATCCGCCGAATCATCGGGGTAAAAACGGCCGCGTTCACTGACATAGAACGCATCCGGAAACACGTTGGCGAACGCGGCAAATGCGCGTTCATACCGGGCCAGCTCGCCGTCGGGCACGACCAGGTCCGGGCTGCCTGCCCGTGCGTGCAACTGCAGTGCGCGGGCTCGATGCGCCACCTCTTGGCCCAGGCCCGGATACCGCGGGATCTCGGGCGGAACCGGTTCGGGGTCGCTGTCCTCTCGCAAAGCGGTCCGGTCGAACTCACGACGGTGCGAGGCAAACTGGTCGTACTTCCAGTTGATCAGTGGTTGAGACCAGGGACTCAGGCCGTCCACCTCGGGAGCAGCGAAGTGCATCGCGGTATGTCGTCGAACCTCGACCACGAAGTCGCGCATTCGTACGCTTGCCGCGCGTAGTACCTCCCCGCCGCCCGCGCCTGGTCGCGGCAGTGCCCTCCACATGCGGCGCAGCGTGAGAATGGGCCCAACCTCCTCACGCACCGAGCCTTCGAGGAGTTGCCAGACCAACGGCAGATATATCGCGCTCAACTGTCGCTCAGTCGCCACCCTCTCGAGCGTGGCGCCCTCGTGCTGTAGGGCGTCGCGGTGCTTGTAGTGCCAAGCCGCCTCGAAGTAGTCAGCGTAATCGGTCGGTTGCCGACGGTAGAAGTCGACGATTCGTTGGATGGCGTACTTCTCACGATCTGTCTCGACCAGCATCGGATGCGGCGCGAACTCGAGTCCATCCGGGGTAAGCACCAGATGCACGCTGACCTCACGCGCAGCCTGGAGATATTTGGTCAGGAGCGACGACGACATCGTGAGCGACTCCCCCGAGTTGTCAAAACCTTCCAGGTTTGCCGGGTCGACGGGAAATTCCCGAGTCGGGCGTAAGTCCACACCCGTCAAATCGCGGATGGTGTACCGGTACTCGGCGTTGCTCAACCGATGGGGCAGGACCATGCCAGGATCGCCAGCTCGACGGCGACTCTCGGCATCTCTCATGCCCCGGATCCAGCTGACAACCTTCTCTTGCTCCTCACGCGGAGGCTCGGGTTGACCCGCTGGCGGCATCTCGCCGGCGTCGAGCCGCTCCATGATCAGCTCCCAGCGCGCGTGGTCCTCCACGACAGCCTCGACGGTCTCATACCTCTCAAGATCAAACTGTGCCGCCGGACTCGCCCCTCCATGACACCCCGTGCAATGCTGCCTCACGAACGGCCGCACGGTCTCTGTGAATCCCTGCTCAGTCGCGGGCTGAGCTGCGGCCAGGCCAGGGCTGGACAGCAGCACCACCCCGAGTGCCGAGGACACGATATGTTGCCGAAGTCTGCTGCGTTTCATCCTGGGTAGCCTATCTGGTTGCCAGCGTTCCGGCGAGGTTCCGGCCAGGTCCATTGCCTGTCGAGAGCTTGTCGATCATCACCATCGTTCCGGTATCCACGAGGGCCGCGGCGTTCTCGCCGGTCAGTGACACGTAGAGGGTCTGACCGTCAGGAGTCACCGTCAGCCAAGCCGGACGTCGCCCCACACCCACCGACTCAAGCCGCTCCCATACGCACGGTTGATCGGGGGGACACCGGCCCGGCACGCCATAGGCCACAACCGAGTCATCATGACTACTTGCGACCCAGAGCGTCGCCTGGGATGGGTCAAGGGCTAGTCCGTAGGACGGAACTTCGCCCGACGGCGTTCCCGGAAGTTCGATCTGCGCCACTACTCGGCGTGTTCCGAAGTCGATGACCGTAAAGCCGTATTGTCCACTGACCTGCGCAACGATGTACCGCGTCGAGCCATCTCCGCGCTTGACGAAGTCCATGGTCTCGACGCCCGCATCCAACGCGACCCGCCAGGTCACGGCATCGTGGGACACGACGTCGATGCCCTGCAGTACGGGGAGCTCTGGCGTCCCGACAAAGAGGTGGGTCCCGTCGGGACTCAGTCGCACACTCTCGACTGAACCGTCCACCGGGATATGGTCCGTTCGGATGAGCGCCCGCGCGTCAATCACATCCACACCGCCGGTCTCGCCACGAATTCCCACGTAGATCCGCACGCCGTCCGCTGCGGTATCAACGTCGCTCGGGGTGCCACTCAGCGCGATACGCTTGAACACCTCCAGCGTCCGGACGTCGACGACATCGAGCGTCTGTGCCCCCCGATTCGTCACGAACACGCGTCGCCCGTCCGCTGCGATCGCGATCCCGCCCGGTGTCGCGATGTCCTCGATAGCGCCAACAACCTCTCGGGTTCCAGGATCGACCACAAGAACCCTATGCCCGTCTGGGTTCGCCTGCAGCACTCGGTCAAACGCGGCGCTCGAAGGCATCGCCAAACCACCCAGTCGCTGGCCACGCACCCAAGCCGCGAGCGTCAACCACTCTCGGTCCGCCCGAGATGCCCATCGTTTCCCACCCGTGTGAAAGGCAGATCCGCCGGCTCCTGGCGCGAGCGGCTGAGTCAGGAGCGGACTGTTCATGGGCTGACCAGGAACGACCAGCTCTGCCCAGACCTCGAATTGCCGCCGCGACTGGGCGTTGGTCCAGGTCGTGGCCCCGGGTGACAGCTCCTCAAGGAGGGGAGCCTCGGACGTGTGACAGGTCACGCACCGTTCCTGCCCAGCGCGCGCCTCGGCAAAGATTGGCTGCACCCGTTCCTTGAAGTACAGGTAGTCGAGCTCCAACTGCCCGGCCGCCGGAGACTGAGCAGACAGCACGACGCCCGAGACCAGCACCAGAGCACTCTGTGTAAGGCTGACGCGAAGACGCCGGCTGATACTCCTTGTCCTAGTCACCCATCCCTGCCTTCTGTCCGGTCGTGTCGTCCGCTCCGACGCGAAGTCCGGTCCGCGGACTCGCCAGTCCCTACTGGCTCTCCAAAATTCGGGCTGGATTCGGGATCGCTCTGCTCCGCAAATCTAGACAGTCACGGGTGATAGAGCAGCTTGCGAAGACATCACACAAGGCAATCTGTCATCCACTTCAGTTACCGGTGCATCATAGCCGATTCCACCGC
>CAZPZZ010000247.1:0-4244 GCA_964591245.1 uncultured Vicinamibacteraceae bacterium
TTTCGGTGTTTGAAACGGCATGGTTAATTAGCCAAAGTGGTGAGATGGCAGGTGGGTGGCATAAGGATCGACAGCATGAGGGCATGCCGGGCAGCGAATATCATTATCCATTGGGTGTGCATTTAGGGATTTACTATCGTGATATGGAGGATATTGAAGATGGCCCTACAGCGGTAGTTCCAAGATCCCATCAAGACCAAAGCTTGAATCCTTATAATGGGTCAGCACAGGAATTATTTTTAGCCCGCAAAGAAGATGTAGTGATGTGGGATCAACGGCTGTGGCACCGAGCCAATAGTCGCCAAAAAGAAGGTTGGCGCATATTTACCATCTATGGCTTTTATGCGGTACAAGCATTTCAAGGATATCCAATGCATCAGATGCCAAAAGCTTTAGCCCAAGCTTGGATAGCATCCAAGGGGACAGCAGATGAGGTGTTTTATGGAGGTACTTTCAGCTTGGATAGTGTTAGAAAGGGCTTGAAAGAATCCAAGGAAACTGAGGCTTAGCAGTTTTCATAGCTTTAACTCCTGTACGGAGTAATCAGACGGGTATCAGATGTCCTGGCTGATACCCTTTTAGCTTCCTTTAGGTCCTCTGCTCTCATCCCAAAACCGGCTTGCAAAAAGCCAAGATCACCACTTTTTTCTTCCTTGCACACGAGCACTATCACCTACAATCTGCTAACCAGCGCGCTTTTAACCGCAGCAACATCAGGTGTTTTGATTTAGCTCTAAATGTCATATACTTTATATGAATTGAGGTTTGTCTCGATCTTCTTAGTAGTCCACTTCCTTTTTCTTTTGAACAGTCTCTGTTTATCAGAAAAAAGCCGAAAATATAATATCAAAATATGATACCATCAAAACAGTTTGCACAAAATCATACGAAGCCCTACTCTAATATAGAAGATAGAAGGAGATTCAAATCATGTTCAAAAGGTTAGTTTTAGTTGCCAGTTTTTCTCTATGCTTTACGCTGATTTCGGCTCAAATTATTAGTTTCGCTGAGGTTCGAGATTTAAAGGATTCTGCCGTTGCCGTGTGGTCTTTTGAAGGAAACTTCAAAGACATGACTGATAACGGCAATGATGGTAAGAAATTGGGTAAAACGACATTCGTTTCAGGGAAATTTGGGAAAGCAATCAGCTTGTCTGGTAAGGGTGATGGCATGATCACACCAAAACTAGCACCGATGAATGAAGTGACGGTAGCACACTGGTCAAAATGTACTGGTAGAATTGGTGCTTGGCGGGTCTGGATCAATGTTGATGGTTGGCAAAAAGGAGCTGTTCATCACCAGCTATATCCTGGCAACCAAATTGGTTGGTCCATCCACACTAATACACCAACAGATGTACAAGCTAAATTGCTGATTGATGACAAGCAGAAGGGCAAATGGCATCACATTGCCGTTGTCTATAGTGCAAAGCAAAAAAACGTTAAATTTTACATCAATGGTGAATTAAATAATGAAGGCAAGTACACTTCAGTTGGTCCTGCCATACTAGGCCCAGCCCGAATTGGCTCTTGGGATGGTGGAAACCGTGACTATGAAGGTGAAATTGATGAATTTGCCATTTTCAATACTGCTTTATCGGCCACCCATATCAAATCTATAGCTACTAAGAGTTTAGCGACTGTACTAAGTGGCGATACCAGCGTAGATGCCGTGGGTAAAGCTACTGCTGTTTGGGCCAAAATTCGAACTGTCTATTAACGTTAGCTTGCCTTTATCAAGATTCAACGGAAGACCGAATCGATTTTGATATGTCGTCCTCTTATTTTTTAGTTAGTTTTGCTGTTATAAAAGAAAGGAAGAAAATTCAATCATGTTTAAACGACTGATTTTAGTCGCCGTTCTAGCTCTATATCTAATGTTCCTGTCAACTGAAATTATCGATTTTGCGGAGGCCAAAGGATTGAAGGATTCTGTTGTTGCCGCTTGGTCTTTTGATGGAAACTTTAAAGATATGACTGATAACGGCCATGATGGTGAAAAAATGGGTAAAACCAAATTTGTGGACGGTAAATTTGGGAAAGCGATTAGCTTGTCTGGCAAAGGTGATGGTGTAACCACGCCGGAACTACCTGAGATGGATGAAGTGACGGTAGCACACTGGTCAAAATGTACTGGTAGGATTGGTGCTTGGCGAGTATGGATCAATGTTGATGGTTGGCAAAAAGGAGCTGTTCATCACCAACTATATCCTGGCAACCAAATTGGTTGGTCTATCCACACCAATACACCAACAGATATACACGCTAAAACTACACAAATTAACGATACACAAAAAGACAAATGGGTTCATATTGCTATTGTTTACAGTGCGCCTCAAAAAAACGTTAAATTTTATATCAATGGGGTATTGGAAAACGAGGGCAAGTATACGGCCGTGGGACCAGCCATATTAGGACCAGCCCGAATTGGTTCATGGGATGGTGGAAACCGTGACTATGAGGGAGAGATCGATGAATTTGTTATTTTCGATTCCATTTTAGAAGAAAAGGATATTCAAACATTGATTGATAAAAGCCTAGATGAAATTTGGAGTGTAGAACCCGGGAACAAATTAACTACTATTTGGGGTAGTATCAGAGGCAGAAATTAGCAACTGGAAGTAAAACTAAACCAAGCGTTAGCGGATGACAAATCACGGGTAGCCACGTAAAAGATAACTTGCATGTGTAAGAAGGAGTAATGGTCTTCACGGGGAAGCTCCTATATTGGGTACTGAGTGAGAGCTCCAACTAATCCCTTTCTTCTTGATGAGTGCAGGTTAAAGCGACAAAAAAAACTAGTGATTAATAGTGGTGAGATGCCTTTAGGTTCCCCCAAATTGTTGTGAGTCTAGCTTCGGCAGAGACGGATATGGCTTTTTCCAGCCTTTTGGAGGGAATACCGTTGAGTCTATCAGCGGATAGGTTCTTATTAAACTCACCTACTTCGTCAAGTATACTTTTAAAATTCTACCCCGTGTGTTGTTCCGAATTCTAGTAACTCTGGTGGAAGTGATGGTACAGCGCCGGATTGCGAGCATACATAGGCGGCCACCCGATTGGCATGCTGATTCATGATTTCAAGATCGATTCCCTGTAGCAAGCCAATCGCCAAGGTAGCAGTGAAGGCATCCCCGGCACCTACTGTATCCTGCACTTTAATTGTCAGTCCGGGATGTTCTAGTACACCTTGGTTACTGACCAGTACCGATCCCTTTTCTCCCTTGGTAAGTATCACCAGTTCCAGTTCAAACTGTTTTTTCAGTTGCGACAGTTGATCTACTTCACCATTTCTTAGACCGATAATAGACTCGATTACGGATAGCTCTTCTTGGTTCAATTTGAGAATATTGGCTAGTTTTAGGGACTGATCAATCAATTCCGGGCTGTAGTAATGTTGCCGCAGGTTAATATCAAAGATCCGCCAGCAGTCTTGCTTGGTTGTTTTCAAGAATTGCTGGATGGTTTTTCGTGACATCTCCGACCTCTGGTCCAGAGAACCGAAACAGACAGCATCTGTTTCTAGCGCTAACTGAGCGATTTCTGTTGACCAGGGAACCGCATCCCAGGCCACATTGGTTTTAATCTCGAAATTGGGTTTGCCGACTTGGTCAAGTGTAACCAATACAGTACCTGTTGGATAATCGTCAGACTGAGCAATAGTAGCGGTATTGACACCGTATTGTTGCAGAAATTCCAGTGCATTGAAACCGAGTTGATCTCGACCTACGCAACTAACCATTGACACCTGTCCGCCCAGCATGCTGGCGTGGCAAGCGAAGTTAGCTGGAGCTCCCCCGAAATGGGTTGCATCCGGGAAGATGTCCCACAACATTGCTCCTAAACCCACAATTTTAGGTGATTGTTTCATCATCTTTCCTAAGTAAAAGAATGTTCTTGAAAACCGATTATACCAGAACTGATAGCGGTTTGAGATTACTGTACCCAGACGGCACAATTAAAAGTTGACGGATATAGCGGTAGAGTCCTATAAATTTGGGGGTGATAACCGCTCATTGGGATTTGATGGCACCCCATGAGGTTGCAAGTTTGTTCAAAGGGGCTACATCCAACATTGTCCGGCGGACCCCATTTTTCATTAGGTTTCTCATATCATCTTTACGCAACACCACGCTGAAAAGCGCCACTTCATCCAGCAGACCACGAAAAAGTGATAATTTTTGCCCGGCCATACCTCCAATGTTGACTTCCGAGTTGTCTTGAGGTGGTGGCTTCCCTCGTTCG
>CAZPZZ010000248.1:0-4200 GCA_964591245.1 uncultured Vicinamibacteraceae bacterium
TTCTGCTAAACAGCAACAGCATCGTCGAATTTACACTGGTGGGGTAAGGAAAGGGCCGTTGATACCCCATACATGAGTTATCTTTTGCGCGTATGTGAGTAGTAATTTAATAGCTTAAGTTACCCTAACCGCTACAAGTGTGATATCATCATCTCGCTCTTCTTCATCAGCCATATAATTAATTACGTCTTGGATAATGGTTTCCACTACTTCTTCCGCTGTTAACTGATCTTCTAATTCCGAAATAACTTGATGAAAACGTCCTGATTCTTCGTACATCACACCTTCAGCATTGCGTGGCTCAGTTATGCCGTCGGTCATGAATAACAACAAATCGCCTGATTGAAGTTCCAGTTTTAACGCTTTATAGGGAACGGAAGGGATCATACCCAGAGCTAACCCTTTAACTTGTATTGATTCAACTGAATTACCACGTTTCAGCAATGGATAGGCGTGCTGTCCTGCGTTAGCCAAAGTCATCTGATTTTGTGTCAGATCAAACTGAGCCAGTACCATGGTAACATTCATATCCCGTTCCATGCTTTGACAAAGCGACTTATTGACTTTGCTAATTAAGTCGGAGCTATCAGAAGTGGGATTCTCGTCCGAAGCGAGGCGCAAAATCCCACTGGCCATGACAGCATTCATGGCTCCCTTCAGGCCTTTACCGCTAACGTCCCCTACTGCTATTGTGAACCGTTCTTGGCCTTCCAAGTAGTCAAAGAAATCACCTCCTACCTCTTTAGCTGGCATGTTCCGACCAGCAATCTGCAGAGATGGTAAAGCTGGAGCAGATTCTGGTAATAAATTCATCTGCATGTTGCGAGCATCTAATAGTTCCGCTTCTAAAGCTTGGCGGTTTTGTCGCTCTTGTGCCAACATTTGAGCTTGCAACTGCTTTGTCTCTCGCTCTAGTCGTTCTGATTCAATTCGCTGTTGATAGTATCGCATTCCATTGACAATGGATAAGACAAAAACAACTAAAATTGTTGATCCTGCTGGAAATACTATCCAGCTGTTCATATACCAAACAGGAACAACTTCAAAACTCGTGCTCACAGATTCTGAATATCTTAAGTCCCTGTTAATCGCTTGCACTTCAAAGATATATCCTCCTTGCCTCGCAAATATATAATCCAAGTCGGCTTTTTCGGTTTTACGACTCCATTGATTAGTCGTTAGTGGACCCATCATACGATATCTGTAACTTCTCTTTGATGGATGGGTAAGATTATCAATTGCATTGTACTGAATTGTGACACGAGTTCCTAACGTAACCTGATTATTTGAATTTATATTAGGAGAAGTATAAACCGCTTTTCCTATTCTCAATGCAATGATTTCAACTGCAGGTTTTACATGGCTACGTCGATACCGACAAACCCCATAATCGTTATCACCCATTAGGAACCACATATCACCTTGATCATCTTGACTAATGCTCTGTGGTTTGTATAAACCGTTACTGGCAAGACCATCTCTCAGATCTAATGATGACCAATTTTGTCCATCAAAGATGGCGACACCACCACCAGCAGTCCCAAACCAAATCAAATCATCATCACTTTGATAGATACCACCTTTAATTTCGGGGTAGCTTAAACCATCTTCGGTACGATAGGCCTTAAATTTGATATTCATATTTTTTTGATCAACATTACAAGTACTAACCCCTTGGTAGCCACCGACCCAGAGATTATTATCTTCGGTGACTAGAAGAGATCTGGTACCAATATCAGTCAGCCCATCCTTAGTTGTATAATTAATGAACTGTTTACCGTCATAACAAAATAAGCCCTCACGTTTAGTTCCAATCCAGATTCGGCCAATAGAATCACTGTCGATCAGTCGGACTGCAGCCCCCTCCTTTTCGTATCCAATTAAGGCTGACATTGGAAAAGATGTGAATTTTTCACCATCAAACCGAGAAAGACCTGCTTGTCCCTTGGCTGATCCACCACGATTCGTGGAACCAATCCATAATAATCCATCAGCACTTTTATGTATAGCCGTAATGTTATTACCCAGAAGACCATTTTCTACTGAATAATGGCGAACGATACCTTTGTCGTAACTAGAAAGTCCTCCATAAGAGGCTTCCTGGTATTCCATCCGCCCGAACCATAAAATGCCACCTTTTCCTTCCTCAATTCGGTTTGCGGAGTTGATCAGACCATCATCTGTTTCTATATGATGGAATTTCTGGCCATCATAACTAGTCAGACCAAATCCATTTGATGTCATCCAAAGACGATTATCACTCGCAAAGTAAATCGCACTCAATTGATTACTGGCTAAGCCATCTTGCGCTGAAAAATTAGCAACACTGATATAATCAAATCGAGATACTCCTTGATTTGTCCCAATCCAAATAATCCCTTCCTTTGTCTCAAAAATACAACTCACACGTTCACTAGCTAATCCGTCTCGAGTTGTATAATTAATAAAACAATGGTTAACAATTTGGGTAATTCCTTGCCGGCTTCCAATCCAAATTGACTTATCCTTGGCACGCATCAAACAATGTATTTTTTGATCTAGTATTCTGCCTTGAGTTTCGTATAAATGAATCGACTCATGCTGGTAAAAAGCTAATCCTTTATCAGTTCCAATCCAAATTCGATGATCTTCGCCTTGGCAAAAGGATGTAATTCTGTTACTTGGAAGTCCATCCTGAGTCGTCAAAGTTTGGAAATTCTTACCATCATATTTTGTTAGCCCTAATCCGTTATCAACTTCTTCACTTTGATTATTATAAGCTAACCAGAGTTGGCCTAGACTATCTACCATAATCTGCTGAACACGGTCAGTAATTAGGCCATCCACAGTGGTAAATTGAGTCAAGGTATTTCCTGAGTATTTGAACAGTCCACTAACCGTTCCAAACCAGATAGAACCATCATGATCTTGTCCAATGTCTAAAACCTCAATTTGACTAAGTTGACTATGAGGCAAAATGATTTCAAGCTCATTATCTCGATATTGGAATACACCACCTTTTATGGTGCCGAACCAAAGAGCACCTTTAGAATCCTCGTAAAAATCACCTGTAGTCCACCAACTACCTCCAGTAGATTCGATAGTTGTGAACTTTTGACCATCAAATGTACTAATTCCTCCACGCGTCTTGAACCAGACCACGCCACTTGTTGCTTGATAAATCGATTGTACATCTTCATGCGCTAATCCGTGTTCGACATAGTTGTAGTTCTGCCATTGTCCGTTCTTAAATGGAGCAAAAACAAAATCTATACCTTCTACATAACTATCTTTTTTAACGTCAATCACGGTTTTTTGGCCATTTACTTGATGGTAAAGAAAACCATTTCTCCCATGACATCTTAGGTAGTAATTGCCAACAATTAAGTCAGATAATTGGTAGTTGCCAGAGAAGTCACTTTGCGTCGCTTTGGAAATATTTCCGTCAATATGGATAGCTTCAACGACAATTGACGTTTGGTGTGGTATGTCCTGCTCATAGGTCCATAATGTTCCTTTGATAATATTATTGTTGATATGGTTATTCTGAGCTTGTGATAAAACAGGGCTAGAAAAAACAAGTAGTGTTAGCAATAAAGAGTTTTGCAACCTAAATCGCCTTTGTGAAAGTATCATTACAACAAAAAATTTTATCCCCTGGCATTTCCAATCAATTGTAATAATTAGCAGTAGGATAACAGTCAATTTCTTCATAACTAGCACTTATTTTGAAATTAGAACTACTGGTTACAACCAACTTACCGCTAACTGGTGGAAGTATATAAAAGCCAATCTTGTCACCAAAACAGTTTACAAAAATGAGAAAATTTGGTCAATCATGAAAAGATTAATGAGGCTAAGGGAAAGAGGAGGGAAGTTTCCCTTCACGATAAAGGGTTTCAGCGGCTGCCGCTGCCAATTTTGCTTCCGTTGACAAACCTTTAGGTCGTCCTCCCCTTCAGAATCACCCTCTTGCGTGCCTGGCTGTAATCTCCAGCTTGTATTTGATAGAAATAGGTACCACTAACGTATACCGTCAGCTTACCAGTAAGCAATGGCTTCCGCAATTTCACCCAACCTCTTACCATTCCATATTACGTCCACTACAATTGGCAAGGAGTGCGTCACAAATTTCTCTGGGAATTTGGCTTGGATTTGGCAAACACGATTTTCATTGGAAGGAACTGTAACCTTCATCTTTTCTGGCCAAAGGTTAACACC
>CAZPZZ010000249.1:0-4099 GCA_964591245.1 uncultured Vicinamibacteraceae bacterium
TGCGTCGACGTTTGAGGTCAACCTGACCGAGCAGACCATGGGCACGGTCACCAGCATTGTTCTTACGTCTCCCGACGACCTGCTGGCCACCAACGGCACCTTTGTCGCCGCGACCGGGCGCTTGAGCTATTCGTATTGGTTCGATAGCAGCGACGACCAAGACATCGACGTGTTCTCGGGGACACGAAATGGGCCGTGATCGTGACTGTCAGTGAGGTGTGGCGTCTTGGAGTGGCACGGGATGCGTCCCGACGGGTACGACATCTCGATACAGAGACCCTCGAGACAGGAAAGGGCCAGTGGCCGACGGAATTTTCGGCGATGTGACACTTATTGCGCCTTGTGAACGTGATCCCAATCTGGTCGAATGCAACACCTTTGCACCGCACGCAGCTCTAGGCAGCATCCCTGCCATCCTGGTGGCTCTGTGAGGGTCGAAAGGGGGCTGCATCATGGACGTCCTCGAAGGATATCGAACAGGAGATCGACGGGTGGATCCAGCTATTCAACTACACGGAGTAAGCAAGGCGTTCGGCTCAACGAGCGCGGTCGATCGCCTGGATGTTCTGGTGCCGGACTACGGCCTGCATGGATTCATTAGCCCCAATGGGGCGCGCAAGACCACGGTGCTCCGATCATGATGAGCATGATGGCGCCCGTGCTACTGTTCGGAGTGATCGGGCGTAACCCGAACTCGCTGTTGGCGGTCGTGACCAACTATCTTCCACCACTCAATAGCACGGCCATGATGATTCGTCTCGCGTCGAGTCAGCCGCCGCCCTGGTGGGAGGTCTGTCTCTCCATCGGAGTCGGCCTCGCCTCGGTGGTGGGCACGCTCTGGGTGGCTGCAAAGGTGTTCACGGTCGGGTTGCTACTACACGGGAAACCACCGAATTTCAGCACGTTGGTGCGATGGGCACGGAAGGCCTAGCGTTGTCCCGGTGAATCAGGCCGGCGTGCACGCGGATCTCTTTGGTCGGTCAGTCAAGACGAACAAGTTCGACCCGCCGGTTCTGTTGCCGGCCTTCCTCGGTGGCGTTGTCGGCCACCGGCACGTCGGGGCCGAAACCGCGGGGCACGAGCCGGTCGTCTCCCACGCCGTAGAGTTGCAGGGCAGCGACTACCGCGCGAGCACGCGCGAGTGACAGGTCCCGGTTGCGGTCGGCCGTACCGGTCGAGTCGGTATGGCCCTGGACTTCGAGACGCAGGCCCAGGTTCCCCTTGAGCACGGTAGCGACCGTGTCGAGTACCTCCCCGCTGCCGGGACGGAGCGCGGCGGAGTCCACGTCGAAAAGGATGCCGTACAGGGCGACTCGACCGGTCCTGGTGAGCGCCCCGAGCAGGGCGTCGGCGTCGAATTCGAGACTGAGGTCGAGGCCTGTCTCGTCGATGATCTCGATCTCGTAGCGACCTCCGCGGCGCACGTCGAGAATTCCCCACGTCATGCTTCCGCCAGGCCTGAAGAGACGGAAGCGCAGCCGGGTCCCGCCCTGTTCGATGACTTCGCCGTCCAGGCGACTGACCTCGGAGGCGTAATTGGCCATGATCTCGTCACCGCTTGTCGCGGTGTCGAGGAGCTGATATTCAAGGTGCCAGAAGCGCCCTTCCGCCGTCACGTTCACGCTGCGACCATCCTGCCGGTACCGCACGGCCATCTGGCCGAAGTCGTCCATTCGGGACGTATCGTCGTTGAGGGTGGCTCCCTCCATCGGTTTGATCACGGGATGTTCGAGTGGCAACTCGCCGGCGTCCTGTGCCGTAGCGGAGGGCGAGGCAAGCGGGGCGACGGAGATCATGAGAGCCAGGCATCGGCGTCGTACGAACATCGGAAACATGGCGCCAAGGGTGACGGACACGCGGAGTCGGGTCAAGTCGCTGAAGGGGGCCGGCGGAAGAAGTAGGAAGAAACAGCAAACCTCCGGGCTGTATTTGTACAATGGTCGGACACGTTGCAGATGGGCGGTCTTCCTGTGTGTGATTCGGGAGCGGACGATGTTCGCGGCTGGCATGGTCGCTTCAGGGGACGAGCGGCTCTGGTCCGTGCCCCGAAGGCCTGACTGGCCGTCCGGGCAGACCAACCCAAACACGTACGCATGGAGTATTCGCGTTCCGTTCTCGCAGATCGAGGTGGTATGACACGGTTGTTTCTCGGATTGTTATTCTGTTGCTGGACTGGTCTGTCGTACGGACAGTCGCTGGATCCAAATGTCGCGCTCGTAGAAAGCGAGTTGGATGCCTACAACGAGCATTTTGTCGCGCGGGATTTCGAGGCGATTGCGACGCATTTTGAAGTTCCGGCGATGTTCAAGACAGATCCCGCTGTTGTGGCGACGAGCCATGCCGAGGTTGCGGAATTCTTTCGTTCACTTTCGCTGCAAGAAGGGTATGCCTACAGCCGGATAGAACGTGTGGACATTCAACGACTGACAGAGTCTATCTATTACGTGGATTTCGATTTTTCTCGATACAACAGTGCCGATGAAACCTTGTTTGAAGGCAGTAGCCTGTATCTCTTTGGTAATGCCACAGGAAGCTGGAAAATATTCACCTTATGGACGGGGGATAGAAAAGCCTCCCGCTAAGAGGGGATTGGGAAAGAAGCCATGCCGCTCACTTGTCGGACGGCAGCACTGCTTGCCGCGATCAGTCTGGTGTTACTCCGGGGCGCCGCTGTGGCGCAAGACCCCTTGACGGTGGATGCGGTCACTGCACGGGCGTCTGCCTACGTGGAGTCCTATGTCGAGGCCCTCTCCAACGTTGTCATGGAGGAGGAATATGAACAGACGTATTTTCGAGCCAGTGGGCGCCCGCCAGTGCAGACAGAACTCGTGTCCGAGTTCTTGCTGATGCGGACGGAGGCGGACGCCGGGCAGTGGATCGGATTTCGTGATGTCTTCGAGGTCAATGGCAGAATGTTGCGGGACCGAAGGGACCGTCTTGCATCACTGTTCCTCGGGCGCAATGCGAACCCGGTCGCGCGCGCCCGTCGTATTAGCGAGGAGAGCGCCAGGTACAATTTGGGGTCAGCGGAGCGGACCTTCAACGTGCCAACGTATGCCCTGTTGTTTCTGCATCCGCAAAACCTCCAGCGGTTCCGGTATACAGAGGACGGGCGTGGCTGTGCCGGAGTTGATACCGCGTGGGACGTGACCTTCGAAGAGATCGGGCACTCGACGATGGCCCGGGGGTATCAGGAAATCAGTCTTCCCGCGAGTGGGCGCTTCTGTCTCGATCCGGAGAGCGGCGTGGTCTATGCAAGTGAACTGCAGCTGAATCACCCTCGCGTGGGCCGTGAGCGGCCCGCTACCGAGGCGAACGCACGGGTCACATTTGCCCTGGAGCCTCGTCTCGGGCTGTGGGTGCCTGTGGAAATGCGTGACCGCGTGGTGGAAGAGGGGCTGGGAGGACGCATGGTGAGTACCGCGCGCTATCGGAACTACCGCCAATTCAACGTCGTTGTGACCGAAGACACGGATCCACCGCAGGCAGATGATGGGGCCCCACCGCAGTAGCCTTCTTCCTACCGACCCCACTCCGGAATGACGGCGAGAACGGAAGCAGAGTGCATCGGAGACACGCTCGCGGGAATGAGCGATGGCGCACAAGATGGAACACGAGACAACGCGGAGAGCCGAGAAGAGACGGAAGCACGATGGATAGCATGGAAATCTCGACTCCCGCATTGTTGTTCCCAGCGGTGAGCCTCCTGTTTCTGGCCTACACGAACCGTTTTCTGCATCTCGCGGCATTGGTACGCAATCTTCACCGTGACTGGATTGAGCTGAAGGATAAAGCGCTCCGTGCGCAGATCGACAACCTGCGCCGGCGGTTGAGCCTGATTCGTTGGATGCAGTTGCTCGGCGCGGTGAGTCTCTGTCTGTGCGTGGTGTCGATGTTCTCGCTGGTTTACGGTGCAGAGTGGCTTGGTCGGCAGAGCTTCAAAGTCGCACTCGTGCTTATGGGCGCGTCACTGGTCAGTCTACTGCTGGAGATCTGGTGCTCTGGCGGCGCGTTGCAGATTTTGCTTGATCGTGTTGAAGAAGAGGATTGAGGCGAAGTGCGACGAGTGAACGGTGTCTCACCGCGATCTCAATCGTGA
>CAZPZZ010000250.1:0-4082 GCA_964591245.1 uncultured Vicinamibacteraceae bacterium
CCGCCTCTCAGTCGAACCCGACGGTGACATTCGCGTCATGGTCAGCAGCGAACACACCCGGTATCGCGCCGATATTGTCCGCCTCATCCATGGCGACGCAAATCCAGAGGGACCAGGGATCAAAGAGCGCGTCATCGACCTACCTGTCAATGGTGAGTACGCCGGCCAACGACAAGATGTAGCGCTTGGCTCCTACGCACGCGTGCCCGATCACGAGCTCCTCCGGCTCGACGGCAGCTTCACCGTCACCGCATGGATCGCCCCAACCAGCCAGCGCGACACCCCCCGTGCCTCCGGCTCAGTCTTTGTCGGGTCAGAAGGTGTGGTCACGAAGTGGGCAGGAGATCGTGGCGGTTATGGTGTGTTCATCGACGAAACAGGTCGACTCTCGGTTCGCCTCCGTGGAACGGACGGGACAACGGACATTCTGCGGGCCGACCACCCGCTTCGTCCCTGGGTGCCTGCCATCTTCGGGATGAACAACCGTCCCCAGGGCGTGGCGACGGCGTGGTACTTCGTGGCCGTGACCTTCGACGCCACAACCGGCCATGTCTTGCTTGTCCAGGAACCGAAGACGGATTTCTCCTTCGACGCCACCCGCGCGACCACCGAACGGATCACCGGCATTCGCGAACTTGTCTCTAACGAGGCCCCGCTACTCATTGCAGCCGCAGGAACAGCCTCCGGTGCGGTCAACGAGTACTACAACGGAAAAATAGACAATCCCCGGGTCTATGGCCGAGTTCTCTCTCGCACCGAGATCGACGCCATTCGTGACGAGAACGGCCCAACCGACGCTATTGCCTCTTGGGACTTCGCACGCGATATCGCAACACACGTGGTCAGTGATGTGTCACCTCACGCACTCCACGGACACACAGTCAACCTACCCACACGGGCCATGACCGGACACAACTGGGACACCTCGGAAACCGACTATCGCCGAGCCAGGCACCAGTACGGAGCGATCCATTTCCACGACGACGACCTCGACGACGCGCAGTGGGATACCGCGTTTACCCTGACGGTACCAGCAGACCTGCCGAGCGGTCTCTACGCCGCGCGGCTCCGGGCCGGCAGCGATGAAGACTACGTCCCCTTCGTCGTTCGACCTCGCCGCGGTACAGCCTCGTCCAGGATCGCACTCATCATCCCTACATTCAGCTATCTGGCCTACGGCGGCACAGGCACGAGCGCGTTTCGCCCCTTGAGCCTGTATTCGCGGCACAGTGACGGAAGCGGGGTCTGTTATTCCTCCCGGCTCAGACCGCTCACGAACATGCGGCCGAAGATTCAGACAAACAACCCCTGGCAGTTCATGGCCGATACCCACTTGATCGACTGGCTCGACAGCAAAGGCTTCAACGTCGACGTCCTCACCGACGACGAGTTGCACGAAGAGGGTGCCAGCCTGCTGACTCCCTACGCCGTAGTCCTGACCGCCACCCACCCCGAGTACTACTCGCTCGACATGCTCGAAGCGCTCCAGACCTATCTCGGTCAAGGGGGCCGTCTCATGTATATGGGTGGCAACGGCTTTTACTGGGTCACCGTTCCCGACCCGACCGGCCGCTACATCGAGGTGCGACGACGGGACGGCACCGAGCATTGGCAGGGGGCACCAGGAGAGCATCACCACAGTCTGACCGGGGAACCCGGCGGACTCTGGCGCTTTCGCGGATTGGCCCCACAACAGCTCTTTGGGGTCGGGTTCACCGCACAGGGTTTCGACCGCAATTCGCCGTATCGCCGAATGCCGGACAGCACGAACCCGCGTGCGTCATGGATCTTCGACGGGGTCGAACCGGATGCCCTCATCGGAAATTTTCCATCACTAGTACTCGATTTCGGCGCAGCCGGATCCGAACTCGATCGGGCCGATTTTGCCCTCGGCACTCCGGCGCATGCTCTGGTGCTAGCCTCGTCGTTCGGCCATTCCGATGCCTACCAACACGTCGTCGAACAGATCAATACATCGAATGGTGCAGATCCGGGCGGACGGGAAAACCCTCTCGTGCGGGCCGACATGGTGTTTCTGGAGTATCCCAACGGCGGCGCGGTCTTCTCAACGAGCTCCATCGCCTGGTGCGGCAGCCTTTCGTTCAATAACTATACGAACGATGTCTCCCGAATCACCGAGAACGTCCTGCGGCGATTTGCCTCAGACGCCCCGGTACCGCCACCGGCAACCACGGACACCGCAAACCAAGCAAATGCGTGAAGACTTTCTCCGACGATACGCAACCTCACCGCTCCACGTGGCACGGCTCGAACGGCTACTCGCCACGTATGGCACCACTCACGGCGAAGCACGCTTCGCCGAGACCTTCATCGCCTGGGACCGTGCCTGTTCCGACGTCGACGCAGCTCTGGTAGTCACCGAAGTGCTTGCGACCTTCGAGGATGAACGCGGTGAGCTCATCCGCTTGAGTGACAAGGCCATCAAGGGCGCACTTCGCTTCCTGGCAGACGCCGTGTCAGTCTCGCCGGCTATCCGGGCCTATACGCTGCGTACGTGGTGTCGTGTACGCGACACCCCGGCGATCGAACGCGTCATCACCCGTCTCGAAGCAGCCGCTGACGCGCCAACGACGGAACTCGAACAATTACTGGAGCACACCACAGACAACGCCCTCTCACGCTGAGGGGTGCCACACCTACCCGGAGCGAAAGCGAGAGACGATGGCCGACTCCAGACATGACACGTTATCCTGGCGCGCCCTCATGATCGGCTTCTGGCTTCTCGTCGTCAGCGCCAGCGCCAGCGCCGAAGTACGGTGGGTCGACACCGAACGCTCGACGGTCAGGATACACCTCTCCCTCTCCAGCCCCTGGTCCGGAGAAGGCGCTGGTCCGGTACTCGAAGCCCCCCTCGCCGAAGGGTCGCTCGAAGATACGGAGTCACCACACCTCGCACTGGTGATCAATGTGGGGGCAATGCGTGTCGTCGCACCAGGGCTCTCGCCAGAGCGACGCCAAATACTCCAGGAAAAAATTTTTGGCCCTGACGGCCTCGACGCGGAGCGGTTTTCACGGATTACCTATCACTCGCTCACGATTGAGCAACTGGGTGCAGGCGTCTGGATCGTCCGGGGGGAACTCGAAATACGCGGACGATTCCTGCCACTCAACATCCGTACGGTGCGCCGCGGAGATCAATTCACCGGCACGACGACCGTGCACCCGTCTGACTTCGGGAGCGCGCCGATACGCATCGCGGGAAACACCAGACTTCTGGGCAAAGACGTGCGGGTCGACTTCGATGTCGTGCTTGAGCTCCCTGACCGAGATATCCCGTGAATTGAGAACCAGACACGCGACCAGCAACGGAGACTCCGGTCGACGGTCCATCGGCGACTAGACTATTCCGGCAACGTCGGTAGAAGCTCCCAGTACAGATGTCCGCCTGTCGCCAGCCCATTCTCCACCCGCGGTCGTGCCCCCAGCCGGAGTACGTCTCCATCCAGCTGGTAGAGCCGAAACGCGTCGCTTGGCTCCCCGGGCCGGGGTCTCCCCTCCAAATGGTGCAGAACATAGGGTTGCTCGGCCTCTTCGTGCACGGTGAACCGCCCGAAGTACCCGGCGTACGATCGATACGCGGCCAGCGCCTCTTCCGGTGTCGGCCTCGCCTCGGCGTAGCGCCCACGCTCCTCGTACGGGGTCAGGTGCACCATCATGTGTCCAGTGGGCGTATAGATGATGTATGACCCAGCCCGACTGTCGTTCCGTTGCCCGTGGCTGACAACTTCTCCGTCTCGCTCGGTATACCGGTCCGTATGCAGAAGCCCTCGAAACCCCACAAATCGTTGCTCCTCGTCGGACAACGGTATATCTGGCAAACGCTGCCAAATCACCTGCCTCGTCGCACGCGCTTTACTGCCGTCGCTGGCCGCAGGCGTCAGGACAAGTTGCTCGCCGTCAATGTCGAAGTACCGCTTGGCATCCGCGTCGCCAGTCGGATTGATCTGACCAAGACGGTGGTGAATCACGTAGTTCCCGTCATCATCTGAGTGCATGCTGAAGGGGCCGAAGTATGCGGTATAGCCATCGAGCGCCTCACGAGCCTCCTCCGCTGTGGGCCG
>CAZPZZ010000251.1:0-4064 GCA_964591245.1 uncultured Vicinamibacteraceae bacterium
CATCACGGCGATGCCGGCCAGCAGCCCCGCCATCGCATACCCGGAGGTCTGGAACACACGTGACATAACGGCCGGTTCGGGTTCCAGTTTGGAATGACCTTCACTCATGATGACCAACAGTCGACCTTTCACTCGATGGTACCACGGTCACTGATACGCCTTACGTTGAAGCCCGCCGCCCCCGCTTCCGACGCGGAACACCACCCAAGGCATGGCGTGATCCTGTAGACTTCCGCCTGTTGCCGGGGCTGAACCGCACGAGGGTTATGGATGGAATCCAACAATACACGCGATGCTTGGGGCTCAAAAGCGGGATTTATCCTCGCTGCCGCCGGCTCGGCCGTCGGACTCGGGAACATCTGGGGATTCCCTACGCAGGTCGGTCAAGGTGGAGGCGCCGTCTTCGTATTTGTGTATCTGGTTTGTGTGCTCCTCATCTGTTTACCGATCATGATCGCCGAACTCGTGATCGGGCGGAGAGGCCAGCGTGATCCGGTCGGATCGTACGCCGCCATTAAGCCCAATACACCCTGGTGGCTCGTAGGTGTCTTGGGAGTACTCGCCGGCGCGGGCATCTTGTCCTTTTACTCCGTGATCGCAGGCTGGTCGCTCGCCTATATCTGGTTCGCCGGCTCTGGCGCGGTCACCGGAAACGCCGCCGAGATCGGTGAGTTTTTCGGGGCATTCACTGCCAATGGCTCACTGAGTCTCGGACTAACGCTGGTCATTCTTTTCACGACCGGCATGATCCTCATCCGCGGCGTCCAGGCCGGAATCGAGCGGGTCACAAAAACTCTCATGCCAGCGCTCTTCGCGCTGCTCGTGATCCTCGCCATAAAGGCGATGACCCTCCCAGGCGCAGGTGAAGGTCTGGCGTATTACCTTCGACCTGATTTCTCGCGGCTATTCGACCCTTCAGTGATTAACGCTGCCCTCGGACAAGCTTTCTTCTCTCTCAGCTTGGGCATGGGCACCATGCTGACCTACGGGAGCTACCTGAGCAAGCGCGAAAGCCTCATAAGCGCCGCGGGGTGGGTGGTCCTCCTCGACACCGGCATTGCATTGCTCGCGGGATTCATCATCTTCCCGTCCGGTTTCTCCATTCCCGGATTCGACCCAAGCACCAGTGGCCCTGGCCTCATCTTTGCTGTGCTTCCACGGCTCTTCGCTGAACTTCCTGGTGGACAACTGTTTGGCGCGGCGTTCTTTATCCTCCTCACAATGGCCGCCCTGACGTCGACCATCTCGCTCCTCGAAGTCCCCGTCGCTCATTTCATTGATAGCCATGGCTGGTCACGAAGGAAATCAGTCATCGGCGTCACAACGACCGTCTTCTTGCTAGCCATCCCTTCAGCCCTCGGCAATGGCGCCGTTGGCATCCTCGGCAACTTACCGCTCGTCGGCATGAGTTTCCTCGACCTGATGGCCACCATCTGGAACAATTTCGCCCTGCCTATTGGGGGGCTTGGCACCGCCATCTTTGTCGGAAGAGCATGGGGCGTTGGCCCCGCGATACAGGAAATAACCCTGCATGGGCTGGTCTTCCCCAGTGGACGCTTCTGGGGATTCTTGATTCGCTGGATCTGCCCCGCGGCGATCACCGTCATCATCGGATTCACGATCGCGTCGCTTTAAGTCTCCGCGCGGCGACGCAACTCCGGCAACGCCATCGCCCTCGACACCCTCAGCGTTCAACGCTCACCGAGTACGTCTAGATAACATCGCACTCGCTGTGCCGGATTTCCACCGGAGAGCAGATCCGCAATCACGGCCACCGACGTGGCTCCTGCGCTGATAACGGACGCGGCCGTCTCAAGCCTGATCCCCCCAATCGCGACAAGCGGGCACTCACCGACGGCCTCGGCGACACGCCGCACGAACTCCAGTCCGATCGCCTGGTAGCCTGTCTCTTTCGTACGCGTGTCGAACACAGGCCCGATGGCAACATAGCTGACAGCCTCCGACCGCGCCGCGTTAACTTGATCGAGATCGTGAGTCGACAGCCCGACCACGGCTGCGGGACCGAGCAGCTTCCGTACCGCAGACACAGGAAGATCATCCTGTCCCACGTGAACGCCAGCGGCACCGCTCATCAGCGCCAGATCACTGCGATCATTGACGATCACCCGCGCTTTTGCCGAGGACGCCAGACGCACCATCTCCTGACACAAGGTCAATTGTTCTCCTGTCGGCTCACCCGGCGCCCGTAACTGAAGCAATCGCGCGCCACCCTCCAAGTAGGCTTTGGTGAGATCGACAGGATTCCAACCGGCATGTCGTGCCACCGCCACGTCAACGATGGCATAGAGGCGCGGCCATGCGGCCATCGTCACAAAGCCCCACCGGAGACGAGTCGGTCGATGGTCGCGGTCGTCGCGCGCCCCTCTAGGAATTCTGCATCCCGAAGAAGCCGTCGATGCAGACCTAACGTCGTCTCGACTCCCTCGATGATGGTCATATCCAACGCACGTCGCATACGACTGATCGCCTCCGCTCGGTCGCGTCCCTGCGCGATCACCTTCGCGAGCAGCGAATCATAAAACGGAGACACCATCTCATTGACGCGTGCGGCGGTATCCACCCGAATTCCTGGACCGCCGGGCAACGTCAGCGCACGAATCGCACCCGGGCTAGGCGCGAACGTCTCCGGATGCTCTGCGTTGACCCGACATTCCAAGGCGTGTCCATTCAACGCCACGTCGGCCTGTCGCAGTGAGAGCCGCTCCCCTGCAGCGAGCCCAATCTGTGTCTTCACAATATCCACTCCGGTAACCATCTCTGTCACCGCGTGCTCGACCTGCAGACGAGCGTTGACCTCCAAAAAGTGAAAACGCCGCTGGGTGTCTACCAAGAATTCGAACGTACCCACCCCGACATATCCAATCGCATGGGCCGCCCGATTCACGGACTCCCCCATCTTCTCGCGGGTGTCTGCGCTCAAGGTGGGAGACGGGCTTTCCTCTACGACCTTCTGGTGCCGCCGCTGTAGCGAACACTCGCGCTCTCCCAGATGCACGACCCCACCGAACGCATCGGCCAGGACCTGAAATTCAATATGTCGTGGTTCTTCGAGGTAGGTCTCCAGATACACCCGCGGGTCACCGAAGGCCGCCTCCGCCTCCTGTGCCGCCATCGCGAGGCCTTCAACAAGCTCTGATTCCCCCCGAACCACCCGCATGCCCCGCCCCCCACCTCCTGCTGTTGCCTTAAGGATCGCGGGATAACCGAGTCGTTCGATGACACGTCTGGCAACCTGGAGGTCCGGGACGGAGTCACTCCCGGTCAGAACGGACAACCCTGCATCTCGTAATGCCTGCTTCGCTCGGGTCTTGTCACCCACCAGCCGAAGCACATCCGCGGGCGGGCCGATAAAGGAGAGACCACCGGCTTGACATGCCTCAGCCAAGCCGACATTTTCGGAGAGGAAGCCGTAACCTGGGTGAACCGCGTCAGCCCCGGTGAACCGTGCCGCGGTCACGATCGCGGCCACATTTAGATAGCTGTCTCGACTGTGCGCAGGCCCCACGCACACGGCGTCGTCAGCGAGCTGCACCGGCAACCCACCAGCGTCGGCTCGGGAATGAGCCACGACGGTCGAGATTCCCAGCTCACGACAGGCCTGGATGATTCGAAGGGCGACCTCCCCGCGGTTCGGTACCAGTACCTTCTTGAACATCACCGGCGGCTGATCGCAAACAGCCGCTGTCCATACTCCACGGGCTGGCCGTTCTCGACGAAGACCTCCTCAATGGTCCCGGCATGCACCGACGGGATGTCGTTCATCTGTTTCATCGCCTCTATGAGACACAACACATCGCCGGGAGCCACGGTATCGCCAATTGACACGAAGGGAGCCGCGTCTGGAGCCGACGCTCTATAAAAAGTGCCGATCAACGGCGCCTCCACAACGACCCGACCCGTAGCGGCCGCCGGCTCCGATCCCGTCACCGGCATCACACCCTGGGCAGCCTCGTGCATCCGGAGCCGAACCCGGCCCTTCTCATTCTCGAGCTCAAGCTCGGCCAATCCATGGGCCCGCATGCGCTCAACCAACTGATCAATAT
>CAZPZZ010000252.1:0-4017 GCA_964591245.1 uncultured Vicinamibacteraceae bacterium
ACGCCAGGCGCAAGTTCTCGTCAAACTCTGGGAATAGATCCGAGTCAGGAACGACATCACGAAGATTTCGGACCGCCAGCCATTGGCCTACGAAGTTGTCCACGAGTGCGCGGGCGCGCTGGTCACCCAGCATACGGCGCACCTGCGCCTCCTGCACCGCTGGGTCAGCGAGCGCACCCCGCTCCGCCGCCTCAAGCAGCTCGTCATCAGGCATACTACTCCACAAGAAAAACGACAAACGGGACGCAAGTTCAAAACCGCTGATACGATACGCCCCGGTCGTTGCAGGTGGCGGCTCCGCCTCCACGCGGAAGAGAAACGATGGACTGACGAGCAACCGTTCGAGCGCGAGCTGAATACCCGCCTCAAAGCTTCCATCCTCTCGCCCGATCGCGAAGAAACGCATCAACGTCTCCACGTCGGCCTCAACCACGGGACGCCGATAGGCACGCCGAGCCAGCGTCGACAGGATGTCCCTGGCACAGGGCTCTTCCTCATCGAGGATACCTGGCTGACACACGAATACGCGCCGCCGGGGAACGGTCTCCTTCCCCGCGCCCGCAGCGTTGAACGGACCGCCAATCGTCACGCTCGCCACCGATGGATTGCCATCCGGAATCTCATTCCGTGACTGCGAGACGCCGACCTGGGGCTGGGTGACGATAATTCCCTCCAGCTGCCATCGATGTCCCACAAATGACACGCCCACGACGTGTCGACCGGCCTGCACGGGCACCTGCACCAGCAGCGCCCCATCCATATTGTGTGAGTAGTCCTCCCAGGCCAGCCCCACATTGATATTGCCGCTATAGCTCTCCGGAGGCGCCTGACCTATCCATTCGCCACCGCCAATCGTGAAACGCTGGACAAGGGCGCCATCCAGACGTATCTCGAGTTGATGCGCCGCCCCCAACCCCTTGATGTGTTGATTCCCAGTCCGCTGAAGTTCGACCTGGATCTCGTACTCACCGTCGGCGGGGAAAAAATAGGGCACGGCGACACCACCACGAGACCCAAAGGGCAAGTCCTCGCTCATCCGGTCTTCCTGCACCATCCACTTGTGTACCCGGTGCTGGTGGAAGTCCGGGGTCGTAGCGCGTCCAACCACAAGACGACTGATTTTCCGGGCCGCGGCCAGATACCGCTCCATCAACACCGGAGAGACAGAAAGTATGTCGGCATTGTTGTCGAAGCCGTGGACGTCCGCGTTGTCTCCAGGCAGGAGCGACCGGCCATCGATCTCCAGGCCGAGCAAGTCGCGGATCACGTTCACATACTCCGTCCGATTGAGCCGGTGAATGGCGGGGCGACCCGGATCGGGATTGTCCGTCGCCTCTCGGTCCAGTTCCGCTTCTAACCAGGATACAAGCGACTGGCGGGCCGTCGGATCGGGCCGTGGTCGGCCGGCCGGAGGCATCGCGTCGGCGCGTAGCTTCCGCACCACGCGCTCCCATATCGCGGCCTCATGCCCCACGTCACCGAGGTCGACCGTATCCAGCGCAAGACCGGCCGTGTGGAGACGACCGTTGTGACACATGACGCAATGTTCATCGAGAAACGCCCGGTGGGCGGGACGGCTGCCATCCCGGATCTGCTGAATCGCGCTCGATGCTGCCGCGGGCGCTCCCGAGGACGTCTCGGCAACCCCAATCCCGAGGCCCGTCGTCAGCAGTACCACCGAGACCTGCATTGCAACGACGCCCCATCGCAGCACCCGCAGCCCCGGTGCGCTCCACGAATCTTCAGGAACACCCTGAATGCCCACACCAGTCCTCTTATCCTGAACCAGAACCTTCACCCTTGCAGATACTCGCTGAATGTCTCAACGCCACACGGGTACTCCTGACATGTACCCGTCAGACAAGATATCAAGACTACCATCGCACGTCCCGCACCCGACGGACCAAACATTGCGCGGTCCGGAGACAAGGACGCACGCCCGAGTCACGTATCCTTGGTGTCGATCCTCTCGGCGGCCGCTGAACCCGGCTCCCTGATCACGTCAAGATGTTGAGGCGAGTTCCCACGCTCGCGTGCCGTGGTGAGCGCTGCGGCTCGTCCGGGTCCGTTGGCTCGGCAGCGGGAGCGAGGGCGTCTTTCTTGTCCTTTGGTCGCCTTGTCGGGCGACGGTCCCGGTACTCTTCCTTCCGTTCCAGAGAGATGGAGCCAACGGGGCTACTGAGTCCTGGCGCTTCTGGCATATGACTCTCCTCTTCCATCGAGAGCGGAGTGCAGCTCTATAGAAATGGATAGTCGCTCTGGTTGTCAAGCCTCGCTTCGGGTGATGGCCGGCGCCGGGAAAGCAGGAAGACGGTGCCGCGACAATTCCGCCGCCAGGCCTCTAGCGTTCAAGCGCTTTCGTCGCCCACGCGATCGCCGAGCGGTAGAGGGGAACCACCGTCGATTCCTCGATCTGCAGGTGGGCACAGCACGCGGCGAGTGCAGTCCAGTCACCGCGTTCGAAGGCCTCGACGAGCTCGAGGACGGGACGCAGGGGACTGGGCGCTCCGTTGAGGGCGTCGCGCAGGTCGTCAGTCACCGGCAACGCGCTAAGTACCTGCGCCATGGGCTGATCGAGCATGGTGTCGATGAGCGATAACATACCGAGGAGATACAGATCTGGCTTCTGATCCGTGAGTTCGGCGCTGTCGGCCAGGAGATCGCAGAAATTCGCGCGTACCGCGGCGGTGACAAGGAGTTCATGGGGTTTGTCGACGGCAAGAGCATCCAGGGCCATCAATCCGATCCAGCGCCGGGTATGCGTCTCACCTAGCAGCGCGAGCGCGTGGCGGACAGAACGAATAGGCGTTCGCCAGGGAAATGCCGCAGAGCCGAGGAATTTCAGCAAGCGGTGGCTGATCGTGGCGTCGCTGCCGGCAATCGCGACAATGTGGTCAAGATCGATCTCCGACCCACTCACCGCGTGGATCAACTTGAGGTAGGCTGGCCTGGAGCCATGGAGAGATCGTCCGGCGATAATTTCCGGGCGGCAGAAAAACCAGCCCTGGAACAGACCACAGCCGAGACGCAGCGCGCGTTCGTAGTCTGATTTCGTCTCGACTTTTTCGGCCAGCAAGGTCACGCGCTCGCTGGCCATCCCGCGGGCGAGCTCGCACTGTTCCGAAAAATCGCTCCGATCACATTCGATCTTGACGATATCTGCCAGGGCCACCAGTGGCGCGAGCTCAGGGGAATGGACGAAATCGTCAAGCGCAAGCAGGTACCCCTGGCCCTTCAGCTCGTGACAGGCCTGGATCACGTCGGCGTCTGGTGTGATGGTTTCGAGTAATTCGATCACCGCGGCGTCGGCCGGGATGTTGGTGGCGACTCCGGACACGAGCACGTCCTGCGTGACGTTCAGGAAGGCACGGGCAGATCCGACGAGGGCGTCAATACCAAGATCGAGCCAGGCCGCATGCAGCACGTGCCGGGACGCCTTCGAGTAATCCGTGACCCGGCAGGAATTCTCGAAACTGGACCGGAACAGTAGTTCGTATCCGTAGATGTTCTTGCGCCGGTCGAAGATGGGCTGCCGGGCCACGAAGACATCCTCGGCGGCTCTGACGCCTGGTGTGGGAGCTGCCGTGGATGGCGTGGCTCTTTCGTCGTCGGCTGGCATCACGTTAGACCGTCAAACAGAGCAGGAGCGGCCTGAGTGTGAAACAGGGTTCCAATCTCACGTCAGTTGAGGGGAGTGACAGCGAGCGCCGCGCCAGCGCCGACGTCTGGCACTGCTGTCACCGCATCGGCGGAGGCGGGCTCCTCGAGCGTCGGCACCATCCACGAATTGCTGCGCCCGAACAGAAATTCGATCCGTCGGTTGGCCGTGCGGCTTTCGGCGGTATCGTTCAACTGAATGGGACGTTGGTCGGCATACCCCGCCACACCGATGCGCCGCGCATCGACGCCCCGGTCCACGAGGTACCGCATCGCCGAGATCGCCCGGGCCGTCGAGAGCTCCCAATTCGAGGGGAATTGTGGGGTCTGGATGGGCGAGTTGTCGGTATGTCCCTCGAT
>CAZPZZ010000253.1:0-3646 GCA_964591245.1 uncultured Vicinamibacteraceae bacterium
TGTCGGAGATACGTGAAGCACTGCTGGCAATGGCACGTGGAACGGTCGGACGGACCGGTGGGGGGAGTACCAGGTTGCCGATCGATCGGGCATTCACCGTAAAGGGTTTTGGCACCGTCGTGACGGGGACGCTGGTGTCTGGCCGGATGACCGTGGAGGATAGCTTGTCGGTGATGCCGGCAGGTCGCGACGTGAAGGTACGGGGCCTACAGGTGCACGGTTTGGACCAGTCAGAAGCCGTGGCGGGGCAACGGGTTGCCGCGAATTTGGCTGGGGTTGGCGTCGCAGAAATCATGCGCGGGGATACGGCGGTTATGCCGTGCGGCCTTGACGCCACACAGCGGATAGATGCGGTGCTGGATCTACTGCCATCTGTTCGAGGGCTCAGGCACGGAGCGAGGGTGCGGTTTCACCAGGGAACCAGTGAGGTGCTCGGCAGGGTCTCGATCGGGCCGACCGTGCGCGGTTTCGAGATGACCGAAGATGCGCCTGCGGCGCTGCCACCAGGAGGGCGTGCCTTCGTACGACTTCGGCTCGAAGGACCCGCCGTACTAACACGCGGAGACCGATTCATTTTGCGCGCGTATTCTCCACCGCTCACTATTGCCGGCGGAGTTGTGCTAGATCCAGAGCCAGCGCGGGGCGGTATCCGGACAGCTGCCGCGCGGGTGCGGCTTGAGCGGCTCTTTTGCGGGGGAGAGCTCGAGTCGTTGGGTGGTCTTGATCAGGCAATTGGAGTGATGGTCGCAGAGAGGGGTTTGAGTGGTTTCACCACGATGGCACTGGTGGTACGGGCCGGGGTTGCACCAGAGGAGACGGAGGAGGTCAGCACTCGATTGCTTGCATCGGGTGTAGCTCACCGGGTGGGAGACCTGCTTGTGGATGCAACCATCTTCGCTGAGAGTCGCGAGCGACTGATTGCGATGGTGAAGGAGTTCCACGACTCGGCCCCATTGAGTGATGGGTTGCCGCGGGAAGAGGCTCGTGAGCGACTCTGTGGGCAGGCGGGGCCGGGGGTGTTCGACGCGATTCTTGACACGCTTGTATCTGAGGGCACGTTGGTGGCGCGTGATCACCTTGCGCTCACGAGTCATCGGGTGACGCTGTCGCCAGAGGAGAACGAGGTGAGTGCCGCCGTTCTCACAAAACTCCGAGAAGCCGGGTTGCGGCCATCGGCTCCGGCGGCGTTGTGCGAAGAACTCAAGACCGATGGAGCGCTGCTTGATCGAGTGGTACGGCTGTTGGTCCGGCAGAAACAACTCGTGCGTGTGGGCGCCTTGGTGTTTGATGTTGGAGCAATGGAACGACTCAAGAATGACCTGCGTGCACTGCGGTCGACCGATGGAACAACAGAGATTGACGTCGGGATGTTCAAGGACCGATACGGGGTTAGCCGCAAGTTTGCCATTCCGTTGCTCGAGTACATGGACCGAGAACGGGTGACTCGGCGCCTCGGGCAGAAACGCATTCTTCTCTAGGAGCGAGTGATAGATGGCGTGCAATTGGGAGATCGCACGACGTGGGTTCCCTGAGAATGCGGGTTAAACTAGCTTTGCGGAGAGAGAAGCCGCGAAAGAGCGCATATGCGCGAGGATAGGCCATGGACGACGCAGATCGGCAGTGTTTCACAGTTGGGGTGTTTCAGGATGTCTCCTGGGCAGAGCGGGGACTTGAGGCGCTGAAGCAAGAGGGTTTCACGGCGGAATCATTCTCGGTGATTGGCAAGCAAAGCCCTGAGACGTCTGAGTTGGTGCAGCGGACTTTCGGTGTGGATGGAGCGCAGTTGGACATCGCGAAGATTGGCCAAGTAGTTGCCCATGGGCCGCTGGTGAGCACGTTGCAGGGGATCACGAATGACCTGGATCAAACCGGTGTTGCAAGCACGATGAGACGTGCCGGTTTCCAGGAACATGACGGGTTCATCTTCGAGACATTGACCGCTCGGGGCGGCGTGCTTGTGGCGGTGCATAGTGAGCCGCGCGCGGCCGACGCGCTGGCGGTGTTGTTTGCGACCGGTGGCGGCAATGCGGCTATCGGGGCGTGGAGTGGCCGTGTGTAGAGCTAGATGGGTACGCACTGTACCCAGCGAGACTGCGGCGCAGGAGGTTGAGTGTGCGTCGAGCGAGACGAAATTCGCTACGGTACCGCTCTGAGCAGTGAAAAGGTGTGTTGGGGAACCGGTTACCCTGATCGCCAGGTAGAGGGGGAAGCATTGCTTCCACGTCGGTCGGTTGGAACAGGGGATACCGGAGCGTGCGAGGTGGGCATTAACGGGTCAGGTGCACTCTCCGGAGTTCGCGGTGTCCACAGAAATGTGCAATTCGCGCGTTTTCGCTCAGGCGAAGGTGCGAAGACCAAGGGGCGGCGTCGGGCTAGACGCGGCACAGTTCTTGCGGCTATCTTTAGAATAGTGGCTGAGACAGTGGCGAGACACCCACGGCAATCCCCACCCAGTACCATCCGTTGTAAACGGCCGCTTCCTATGGAGTGCGTCGCATGAGTTCCGGCCTGGGGCTCGGTCTCATTCCGTTTCCTCCCGGGTATACCGCATCTGCTCGCAGCCGGCGTGAGAAACCAACACGGACTGGCGGTTCTGGTCAGTCAGGGAGCGGGAGTTCTCCTCGTGGTCTTCTGGCCTTTCAGCGGGATGGTTATGTTCCGCTGCTGGGTGTGGAACGTAAGCGGATCGGGCGGGCAGTAGGTGCTTCCTTTCTGAGTCACGTGATGGGTGTGGCTTTGATTCTGTTCGGTATCGGGTCGGCGCCGATCGAGGAAACCTTTGAGCCAGAGCGGCCGAACTATGACATTGTCTGGATCCCGCAGGCTGGTCTGGGCGGCGGCGGCGGTGGCGGCGGTAACGAGTCCTTGGAGATGCCTCGGCAAGTCGAGGTCGCCGGCGAGGATGCGTTGGATATCCCGGTTGAGGTACCGGAGGCCGTGGTGGAAGACCCGACACCACCGGAGTCTGAGCCGGAGCCGCTTCTGGCGCAGAACATCCAGTTGTCGGCGATGCCGATGGCCGCTGCCCAGCAGACCCGTGCCGGTTTACTGCAAGGGGTGATGTCTCGCGCGGCGAATTCGGCCGGTAGTGGTACGAACGAAGGCGCTGGTACGGGTGATGGCGGCGGTATCGGATCGGGAGATGGAGATGGGCTGGGACCCGGCGAAGGTGGAGGTGCCGGGGGGGGAGTTTATCGACCTGGAAATGGAGTGGAAGCTCCGCGCTTGTTACGGGAGGTTACCCCGAGATACACCGCGGAAGCGATGCGAGCCAAGGTTCAGGGGGTGGTACTCGTCGAAGCGGTAGTCCTTCCCGATGGATCAGTCGGTCGCGTCACTGTGGTTCGGTCACTCGACCGCAATTTCGGTCTTGACGAAGAGGCGATCAGGGCCGCCAAGGAATGGCGTTTCCTGCCAGGTACCCGTTTCGGTGAACCGGTCGCGGTAGCTGTGACGATCGAGCTCAGCTTTACTTTACGGTAGTTCGTGTCAAGAGTTTCTGGGCGCTACGACATCGCGTACTGTTTCTGTGGTGGCGGGGATCAAATCAAAAAAGGGGCGGCACACACCAGGACAAGGACGCCCCACCCAAATTTAGGAGAAGAGAGAAATTTTAAAAAAAAAACCCCAAACCCCCCAAACCCCC
>CAZPZZ010000253.1:3656-3991 GCA_964591245.1 uncultured Vicinamibacteraceae bacterium
CATCGTCTTTGGGGGGGGGGGGTTTTTTTTAAAATTTTGGGTCTCCCCCCTCTTGGGGGTTCCCCCCCCTCCGTTTTGTGGGAGCAGTGAGCTGTTTACATCATTCCGCCCATGCCGCCCATGCCACCCATGTCACCATGGCCACCAGCCGCCGGAGCGTCCTTCCCCTCTTCAGGAATTTCACTGACCAGTGCTTCGGTGGTCAGCAACAGCGACGCAATTGAACTGGCGTTCTGGAGAGCTGCTCGAACCACCTTGGTCGGGTCAATGACGCCGGCGTTAATGAGGTTCTCGTAGGTTTCGGTCTGCGCGTTGAAACCTTCCTCAACGTTTGT
>CAZPZZ010000254.1:0-1195 GCA_964591245.1 uncultured Vicinamibacteraceae bacterium
CCATGCCGAGTTCGGTGTCGATGGCCGGTTGGGTCCAGATGCCGCCCCCTGCCCGTTTACCGTAGCCCCAGGTCGGGTCGGCGATCTCGAAGCCCTCGTCCTGCGGCCGTTGCGGGACGGTGTTGAACACCCACTTGATTGCACCGGTGTCGGCGTCGGCCGCGACAACGAGACCACCCGGGATATTGCCTTCCGAGATGGCCGAGCCCACATACAGGGTCCCGTCATGATAGGCGGGTGAACTATTGATCCGGTAGCGCATCGACAACGCATCGAATCCGGGAGGATAGGTATCCGGGTATTTATGCTGGAGGGCGAGGCTCAGCACCGGCAGGATACCGCCGTCGCCGAACTCCTCGACGAGCTCACCTGTCCCGGCGTCGGTGGCCACCAGCTGATCGCCATGGTACGAGTAGATGCGGCCGTCGACGTGCAAGGGGCCGCGCACGGTACCGCCGGTCACGCCCTCGACTTCCGTGGTCCAGACCGACTCGCCCGTGACCGCGTTAATGGCAAGCACCGAGCCCCGGCCGTGGAGATACATCACACCATCGACGACCAGCGGTGTGACCTGCCTGACGTTGATGGTGCTCGGTACGGCGAATGACCAGAGGCGCTCCAGCTGACCGACGTTGGTTGTGTCGATCTGGTCGAGCCCGGAGAAGCGCTGGTTGTAGCGGTCGAGGTTGTTGCTCTCCCAGTTGGTCTGGCTCTGGCCGGTGATGATCGAGGGCGGATTCCCTCCGGGACTCGTGCGAGCCTGCGCCTCCGCGTCGGACGGGTACAGCCCGTGGATTGTGATGACGGCGAGCATCGCCAGGGCCTGATACATGCGCCGGTTCTCGAGTAGTCGCATCGTGTGTTCCTCTACACTCTGTTCATTCGTCCGGGCATTATGCCCTATCCAGGCGCTGCGCTCGGTTGGTCGAGTGTTGCGGCCCTTCAGCTGCGGAACTATGGTTCTGTGAGCTCGTCATCGGCGTCGCTCCTGCGTGTGAGTGACGTCGCGTTCGATGACACCAGAGTCATCCGGTCCGCCGGGTAAGGTTTGCTGGCAAGATTGTAGAGCGATCTGCTTCCGTCCGGGCCGGGTGTGTAACCGTTTCAGGAAGCGAACTCCGTTCCAAAGGCGAAGGGATGATAGTGAAAATCGTAGCCGTGGTCTTTGGCTTCTTACTCGAGCCTGGCGAACTCG
>CAZPZZ010000254.1:1295-3925 GCA_964591245.1 uncultured Vicinamibacteraceae bacterium
GATCTGAATGAGCGGTTTCACGCGGTTGCGATGGGTCTCATAGGCCTGCCTTAGGTAGGTCTCTGCAAGCTCATAGGCGCTAAATTTCGATAAAACGACGCCAAGGCGCTGCAACAACAGCGGGTCATCATTCGCGGCGGCCGCAATTCCCTCGATCTCCGACGATGTGGGTAGATCCCCAGGCTCGGGACCGAAGTCGCGGGGACGACGGCACCTAGACGACATCCCCCGGTTATCGTAATATCCGTTGCTGGTCTCGCCGTATGTCTCTCTGACACTGGCGGATTCTCCGGTTCCTATCACGTCGAAGAGTTGACGCAAGACGATTATGAGGCGATTGTCTATGCGAGATGACGCGGGGCGGCCGCGCGGGGCTCAGGGCACGCGGCGTCGGCTTCAGCGCTCGTGTGCTCGGTCCGGGAGGACTGCCGTGCATGACAGCGTGAGGCATGATGCAGAGATGGTAGAACCACCATGACGGAAGAATCCTTGTTCGGTTTGGCGGGACGAGTCGCGGCGATCATCGGGGCCGGGTCGGGTATTGGAGAGGCCGTGGCCTTGGGGTGTGCCGAGCAGGGTGCCACGGTGTGTTGTCTCGACGTTGACCTGCAGGCGGCCAGCGCGACCGCTGAGGCAATTCTGAAGCAGCATAGCCCGGCAACAGCAGCCGGTCTTGATGTGACTGATCCGACGGCAGTGGATGGGGCGCTGGGCAGGGTCGTGGAAGAACACGGCGCGCTCGATGTGGTTGTTTGCACGCCAGGCGTGAATGTGCGTAAGCCGATCGTTGACTATACCGACGAAGAATTTGACCGGGTCGTCGATGTGAATCTGAAAGGGAGCTTTCACGTGTTGCGGGCGGCTGGTCGCCTCATGGCTCCGCGTCGCCGGGGAAGCATCATTCTTTTTTCGTCGATTCGCGCGCAGGTGGTCGAGCCCGGGCAGTCGGTGTACGCCTCGACGAAAGCGGGCATCGTGCAGTTGGTTCGCACCGCGGCGGCTGAACTCGGGCCGGCCGGTGTGCGGGTGAATGCCGTTGGCCCCGGTGTCGTGGACACGCCCCTGACGAGCCAGATCCGCAATCAGCCAGCCTGGCATGACGCCTATGCGGCCAAGAGCGTCTTCAACCGGTGGGCGACGCCGCAAGAGATGGTTGGTCCTACTGTCTTCCTCGCGTCAGATGCGTCCAGTTTCGTGACCGGGACGCTACTGATGGCCGATGGCGGCTGGACCGCTGTCGATGGACGCTTTGATCCGATGTAGGACACGATTCGTGTGTTGTGGTCGCTACGATGCAATTCATCGCGTGTCGGCCACGGCGCGTGCGTCAGTGTCTACCTCCAGCCTGAGGCGTCGATCGATGACGAAGGTGCCAAAGGGTACGAGAGAGGCCATCATGATCCGTGCGGCCCACCCGAAGGGGCGACCGCGACGGGTAAGGCCCGCCAGCACGAGTGAGCCGAGCCATACGAAGAGCGCTCCATGGGCGGATCCCACGATGCGAACGGCCAAGGGCATGTCGCCCATATACTTCAGCGGCATGGCGATGAAGAGCAGGATTACGTAGGAGAGGCCTTCGAGGAGGGCCACCGAACGGAGATGAGCAGCGGGCGAGTCGAAGCGCAGCATGGCCTGAGAGGATCGCATGAATCGGGATTTTCGTCTGTATCCCACCGGTGGATTCTCGATTCAGGGGGTGCGGGTCGTGGGGCGTGGCAAGGCGGTGTGCTCTATGAATTGATGGCATGGGCCCGCCGTCAGGGGATCTACCCGACGGTGACCATGGGGGCGTCGGCCGGGGGGTATGCCGCTGCTGACGTGGCGACCGGGACCGAGGCCACGGTCCTCAAGGGCTGGACGGCCTGGGGAGACGATGCCATCCCGAATCAGTTTCCCCTCGACCCTCTGGTGGCCAACGCCTGGCCACGTAGTCGATTCCGTCGGCACTTACACGCGTCTATTCGCTACGTCATGGGCGAGGCGGAGGTCGAGGGCGTATTTGGTGAGGCGAGTCGTCGCCGGTTGCTTGTCTTTACCACACGGGTCATGCGTCGTGATGGGCGCGTACCCGGGCGTTCGGATCTGGTCAAGTTGTTCACCATGGCCGCGACCCGGAAGTTCCCCGGACCATTGAAATACCTCCCGCGTTACACGGTTGATCCCGTCGTGTTCGCGACCCAACTGCCCGAGGCGCTACAGTCCGAATTCGTGCGCCCACTGACCCGGGAGAATTACCACTGGGTGCTTGAGGCGTCGTGTCTGGTACCGCTGGCCATGGGGCCTGCTATGGCTCCACGGCATCTCTCGACCGGCCGGGCGTACCCGCACGATGCCCAGGCCGTATTCGTCGATGGTGGGTTCACGCTGAAGATGCCGATGGCGATTTTCGATGAGGATACTCGATTCAGCGCGCTGGCGCGCTGGACGGCGTCGGCACGGACGGTGATCTTCTGTTGCGACCCGAAAGGACGTCTCTGGGAGACGAGTATGCGATTGCGCGCTCTTAACAATTTTCCCAGCGTTGCTGGCGCGTTGGCAGATGAGTCGTTGCTCGTGATTCATCCCGACCATGCGGTCGAAGCCAGTTTTCTCTGTTTCGATCAGGCAGTCATCATGCGTACGTTCGACCG
>CAZPZZ010000255.1:0-3856 GCA_964591245.1 uncultured Vicinamibacteraceae bacterium
GCTCCCAAAGCAGGCGCGCTACCAGGCTGCGCCACGCCCCGACACTCAGACTCCAAGCTATCACAATCACCCGGTGCGGGGAAATCAGACGTTTTCTGAGGTTCTGTGTTTTATCCAGACTCGTGGTCTCGTTGAAGTGGTTACAGAAAATGCTTGAAGTGCCAAGAAGATATTTGACGGCGAATAGGTTGTGTGGATGAGAGGTCACGGTAGGCACTCGGTGTTGTCAATCGTTGCTTGATTTCAATCGGGGCGTTTCCTCGTGGTGCCAAATTAGCGGAAGTTGTTATTCGCCGGTGGAATCTTTCTGATTAACATATGAATTCAGGATTTGACATTCCTTGAGTGAGAGCCGTAATCTCTTTGCACGATGACTGTTATTTCGAAAGCTATTGCGGAAAGACAAGCAGAGATTGACCGGCTTAAGGTAGAGATTGATGCTTTGAGTGAGGTCGAGTCGTTGCTGTCTGGGGGTGTGGCTGCGCCCAAGCCGGCCCTGAAGAAGAAGGCTAAAGCGAGGAAGAAACGGCGAGGTATGTCCGCCGCTGAGAAGAAGGCTGTTTCCGAGCGCATGAGGAAGTATTGGGCGAAAAAGCGAAGGGGAAAGAAGAAGGGCTCTAAGAAATCTGCTAAGTAGTGAGATTGCTACGTAGTTTCTGCTGAGGCGGGCCAGTTGTTGATGATGGCACTGTCCTATCGACTCCTTTCCTTAAGTTATTTTTGTTTTTGCTGTTCGAGGACGGCTTGACGGACGGCGCTGATTACGGGCGGCCGGTCATTGCCGTCCTCGGCTCCGGCCGTGTATCGCACGAACTCTTGGCGGCGCCGCTCGGCCACTGGATCGCCAGGCAGGGTTATCACCTCCTCACGGGGGGCGGAGGAGGAGTCATGACCTCCGTTAGTCGAGCATTTGTGGAGACCAGCCCCCGTGAGGGGATGTCCATTGGAGTTTTACCGAGTCGGGAAGGTGATCCCCGGTCTCAGCCGCCCAGCGGATACCCGAACCGCTGGATCGAAATCGCCATCCACACGCACCTTCCGTGCCGCGGCGCCGATGGCATGGCGCTACAGTCCCGAAACCATATCAACGTTCTGAGTGCCGCCGTGGTGATCGGTTTGCCAGGTGGGGCAGGGACCGCTAGCGAATTGCGGCTGGCCAGGAAATACAATCGACCGTGTGTGGTGTTAGATGGGGACGGATCGCAATGGCCTCCTTTGCCAGTAGATATCCTGCACGTGGCGACGGTTGATGATGCGACTGCATTTGTGCGTCAACAGATAGGGCAGTCGACAGTGCAATGCTAGCCTGCCGGCGTCTGTCCGATCCCCTGCTGTCACCTCCGCTCTCGCAATTTGCGTATAGACGCAAGCTGAACGCAGACAACGAATACGTCCATCGCCCGGCTGAGTTCTTCAGGTTCGGGGAACGTTGGCGCCAACCGAATGTTCGTATCTTGTGGGTCGTGGCGATAGGGAAAAGTTGCTCCGGCCGGGGTAAGTTTGACACCCGCACCGGCGGCAAGCGAGACGATGTCGGTGGCGAGATTTGGTAATGCGTTGAAAGAAAGAAAATAGCCACCCCTCGGCGTGGTCCATGATCCAAGTCCGGTTCCGTGGAGCGCGTCGGATAAGTGTTTCAACACGAGGTCGAATTTGGGCCGAAGAATTGCGGCATGCTTACGCATATGAGCTCGAATGCCAGCCAGGTCTTGCAGAAAGCGTACATGTCGGAGTTGGTTGATCTTATTGGGGCCGATCGTGCAGACCTGCATTCGTTTGCGGAAGTGTCCGAGTGTCGCCGGCGATCCCGCTATGAACGAGATGCCAGCGCCGGCCCGGGTGATTTTTGAGGTCGATGCGAAGAGGACGAGACTGTCTTCTGCGCCGTGTCGCCGATAGGCGTCCATGATGCTGGGAAGCGTCGGGGAATTGTTGTCGAGGTCGTGCACCGCATAGGCGTTGTCGCACATGACCCTGAAGTGCGGGCTCGCAAGGGATGGAAGACGGGCGAGTCGATCAATTGTTGCTTCCGAATAGATTTCTCCCCCTGGATTCGAATACTTCGGTACACACCAAATCCCTCGTATGGTTCGGTCACCCCTGACTCTGGCCTCGACCTCGTCCATATCCGGACCATCGTCGCGCATCGGCACGTTCACCATGTCAATGCCGAGATCTTCGAGGATGGCAAAGTGTCGGTCATATCCAGGTACGGGGCATAGAAACCGTACCGGTCCTGTGTCGCGCCATGCCGTGCCTGGGCCTGCCGGACCATAGAGCCATGCATTCAACAGATAGAAGTACATCAATGACAGGCAACAATTCCCGCCCGCCCAGACGGCATCTGGGGCAACATCGAGCATGGCCGCGCCGAGTGCCCTGGCCTCAGGGAGACCGTCGAGGCCTCCGTAGTTGCGCGTGTCGGTCCCGTCTGAGGCGATCCACCCGTCGCCCGCGGCATCGAGCTCGTCGGAAAGCGCGACCTGCGCGGGATTGGGCTTACCCCGGGTGAGATCAAGCGCGAGGCCAGCTTCTTGAAAACGCCGATAATCGGCATCGAGTGTCTGCTCTCGCTTGCGAAGGTCTTCCTGACTCAGAGTATTGAAGGCAGTTCGTGCGACGTTGTCCACGCCACTATGGTACCGCAGTGTTGCGCTGGGGGAATGCTCTGCTCCGTGCCATGTTGCGTGCGCCGTACGGTGGGAGACGACTTGAGGCGGATGAGTCCTTGCGTCTGGTCGGTCTTGCGGTACAGCGAGCTGGATGAGACTCCTGCATGCCGCCGACGAGTAAACGCCGGACTCCGGGTTCGCCTCGGGGCTGCTCGGCTACCGGCAGCATCTGGTAAGCTGGCCCCTTATGAGGTTGGATCTCTGGAGGTACAGCATGCATATGACGTTCGCGCGTTCCCGTTTTCGTGCCTGGGGTGTATGGGTCGTCTGGCTTGCGTTCGCCGGTTCTGTGGTTGCAAGTCAGGCGCCGGAGGATCAGCGTGTTGCGATCGACGAACTCAAGGCGGCGCTCGATTCGGGATCAACGATGCTGCTGATTGACGTTCGAGAAGATTGGGAGGTTGAGTCTGGCTCGATGCCTGGTTCGATTCACGTTCCGCTCGCAGAATTGGAGGGACGGATGCCGGACATCCCGAAGGATGTACGGCTCGTCTTCTTTTGAAACGGCGGTAGCCGAGCCTCCCGTGCTGCGGAGCTCTTCACAATGAATGGATACGAGACAGTTGAATTCTGTGGGCTGAACGACTGGAAGGCGAAGGGGTTGGAGCTAGGAACAACCGAGAAGCCTGAGCCTGGCGCGATCACACCAAGGTAAACAGTCGGATGCGATCGAGACGAATCTGTTGGAACGCTGCGGTTCGTGCCTTCGTGGTAGCCGCGGTAGTGGGCGAGGTGTGTGCCGGGGCCTCCCGTGCATGGGCGCAAGATGGTGTGACGTACGCGGCTGACGTCGCGCAAGTGCTGAATACGCACTGCGTTGTGTGCCACCGGTCCGGCGCGATCGGGCCGTTCAGTCTGTCGACATACGAGTCTGCGCGAATTCGCGCCGAGCAGATTGCCGAGGTTACCGCTGCGCGACGTATGCCACCCTGGAAACCGGTGGAGGGGCATGGGCGGTTTCAGAATGAGCGCCGTTTGTCCGCCGACGACATTGCGATGTTGGGTCAGTGGGTTGCTGCGGGTGCCCCATCTGGCGATCTCGCCGGTACGCCTGCGGCCCAGGCAATTGGTGCATGGCAGCTTGGGGAACCGGATTTGGTCGTCCAACCAGAGGCGGCGTTTACCCTGACGGCAGGCACTGCCGATGTGTATCGGAACTTTGTCCTACCTGTGAACTCGCACGC
>CAZPZZ010000256.1:0-3774 GCA_964591245.1 uncultured Vicinamibacteraceae bacterium
CGCCGGAGGGTTCCACAGACGTCACCGGTTCGGGGACCGCAGTGATATCGACACTGCGAAAAACACCGGACTCGTAGAGACGCTTGCGGGCTTCGCCCCACGTTACCGGATCAACAGGGCTCCCCGGCGTCAATCTAAGGGCTCGATCGACAATCCGAGGATCTGTCACCACGGCCCCCTCGACCTCCACCGCCGCGAGTAACTGCCGCCGCCCTTCCGCGACCTCAACCCGGATCTTCACCATCGCGCGTGATCGATCGACGATCGAACGAACCCCGACCCGCGCCATCGTGAACCCTGCTCGCCGATAGGCGAGAAGAATACCGGTTCGGATCTCTTCGCTCAGTCCAGGACGGAAGATCTCGCCGGGCATGACGCCGGCCGCGGCGAGAACCTGTTCAGCCGACCAACGCTCGGCCCCATCAACAACCACCTCATCGACCCGAAAAACCGCACCCTCCTCGAGTTCCACGGTGAGTGTCGCGGCGTCGTTGTTGAACACCGGCGGCGCCACCCTTATCGCCGCCGTGAGTAAACCTTCACCCTGGGCCATCGCTAACACCGCACGTGTCAACGCGTCTCCACCCACCCAGGCATCGTTCGCCCGATCGACGGTCAGCAGCCTTGAGAGCTGCGTTGGCGCCAGACGCTGCCCGCCCGCAAACTGAATCGCGCGGTCGCGAAAGCGAGGACCGGGCTCGATACGCACGATGATCCGCTTTTCAGAAAACCGTTCACCCTCAAACCTCACTGCATCAAGAACGACCACTACATCAACCGCCACCACCGGCCGGAGGAACCCCTCTTCGACAAGATGACGTCGCATGAGGTCAGTGAGTTCTTCAAACAGAAACACATCTCCGACCGCTCTCCGCCACGCTGCTTCCATCGCACGCCGCACACGCCTGGGGGGTCGATACCCCTGCACGTCGAGAATTGTCCTCGGGCCCGCGCGCACGTCGAACTGCAGCGCCACACGTTCAACGCCCTCAGCAACCTGGCTCGAGCGACGCGCCCGTACGCTCGCCTCCAGAAACCCTAACTGCCACAACGCCTCTTCAATACGGTCACGGCTTTCTTGCCAACGTACGAAATCGAATCGGTCACCGGCCCGCAACCGGACGAGTCCGCGCAATTCTGATTCTGAGAGCGGCCCAATTCCAGTCACATGTACTGCGGCCACCCGTGGGACCGAAGACGGAGCTGACGTGACCCGGCGTGGTCCGGTTGCCCCGAACCGAACCGCGTGACGGAACTCATATGAGCGATCAGTCTCGTCATCCACCACGAGACGTAGCTCGACATTCCGGCGTGGCAGGAAGTTGACGATCCAGGTCACCCGCCCACTCTCCCGCAGGTTTTGCGACGCGACCAGTTCCACCTGTCGGCTCACATTCTTACCAACAGTCAACCGGGTCCCTGGGTTGGCCTCACCGGCCACCAGGCTATCGTCAAAACGAACACTGGCTTCGGTTGCGCTTCTTCGGTCAAGGCGCACCGTATCCAAACCAACAGACCGCCCCACCACCCCCAAGACCTCACCCGAGACAAGCCCGAGCGCCTGGTCCCGGGCCGCCACACCCGGCGCACTCTCTACCTCGTCCAACCTACGCCCCGTGAGCAAGAGCGATACGATGTCGCTCTCCGGCAGGGGGGGCTCAGCCTCAAGCGTGGACGTAAGTGTGTCAGCCGTCCCTTCCAGTGTCAGGCTGATCAGATTTCCGCCAACCCGCGTACTGGCGGCCACATCGAGTTCCGGTGTCACCCCGTCTGGATCTGCAAAATCGATCGTCCCTGTCTCAATCTCGAATCGATTACCTCCAAGAAAGAGCTGACTGCCATCTCCGACCGTCGCACGCCCCACAACACCCGGCTCGCCCCACGTGCCCACGACTCGTACATCGCCACCAAGTGTGCCGACGCCGTAGTTGTTATTGACGACAATCTCTTCCCCGGTCCGTACCCGCACGTTCAAACGCAGGCGATCCAGAGCGGAGGGGTTCATATCGAGAAGTTCAAGATCAGACGATGACGTCATCAGTGCACGCAACCCGCCCGCGGTATTGACCGGCTCGCGGTAGTCCCCTCGGTGAATCGTCACGGTGCCCCCGAGTTCCGTGTCGACCTCCCCCAACGTAAGCACGAGACTGGTGCCGAGTTCGGCGCGAATCCCGGGAGGTAACACGACCGGAATCTCCTGCCCCTGTACGCCGAGTGTCCCCTGCGGACGCAACCCGAGAAACTCCAGATCAACGTCGAGTTGTACGGCACCACCATTCGCCGTACCGCCCAACTCGACCGAATGCATGGAAGCACCCTGAAACACCAAGCCACCATTCAGATCAGCAAACCAGAAGCGTGGTTCGGCAACACGTACCTCCCCATCCATGATCTTCATCGCACCGGTGATAGAGGGCTGCGCGATCGTCCCGCCAAGGTTTACAGCCAGGGAAGCGGTCCCGCCCAGCGCAGCGCCTGGGGAAAACGCGTTGAGTACGCTCAAATCGGCGGTACCCGTGAGCGCCAGACTTGCCGTCGGTTCGGGAAGCATCTCAACCTCTCCCCCTAGCGTCAGGACGGTCTCGGCCTCACCAAACCGCCATGCAAAACGCTCCACCGCAAGTCGGCCATTCTCGAATCGCACCCTGGTTTGGCCCCGCTGGGTGATCGGAAGCCCGGCCACACGTAGGTCGAGATCCCGCAAGGTTCCAGTAGCCCGCACGCTAGCGAGATCGAGTGCGTCGGCTTCGAGGTCCAGTACCACCCCGAGTGCTCCAGCCACCTCTTCCAACGCCACCGGATCCACCACCCCAGACAACACCTCGGGGCGAACGTCATCGAGCCTCACGTGCAGTCGGGCCACGTTCATCGTCTCAGCGCGAGATTCGATTCCTGATCCTAGATAGGGAGCCAACAGCCTGACGGGCACAAAACCGAGCGCCGTCATGGTGGCGTTGTCCCAACGTCCTCTGACTTCACCCAGCGACAACCCGGTCTCGTCGTATCTGGCCCGGACGCTCAGGTCAGTGAGCGGTGCCGTCTTCCCTGTTCCGACGACCGCATCGTCGAGAGAGAAATTGCCCGTGAGTACCGGTCGAGCGACAGTTCCTCCCACCTCGGCCTCTAGCCGAAAGGGGCCTGACAATTCCACGGGGCTACCTTCCGTCGCAGCCGCTCCTGGTCCTCCGTATACGGCCATCGGGACGTGAAGATCTCTGAGATCGCCGAGTACACGGACAGTCAGTACGTCCGCCCCATCGGCCCGCATGCCCCCCCGCGCGACCACACGCCCGCCCCCCACCTCAAGTTGAAAATCCCCATCGAGTGCTACGCCGTCGACCGACGACCGGACCCGGACAGGAGACCCGAGAACCACAGGAATCTCTTGCACCCGGGCATCCAGCCTATCCAAGTCGACGCTGATGTCCGACAGGGCCGGCGCCATGACAGCACCGGCCGCCTCGACCCGTAACGTCACCGCTCCCGCTACCTGGCCAGCCGAAGGGGTCCAGAACTGCGCAACACGACCAAGATCGGCGTCCTCAAGACGCGCGTGCAGCCGGTAATTCCACGAATCCGGATCAACGATTAGATCGCTGAATGCTCCAAGCGATGGCACCGCGCTGTGTAATCGCCAGACATCCGGTTCAAGTGCGAACTCGTGGTTCATCTGGTCTACAACAGCCCCCGCATACTCGAGATCACGGATGACAATTTGGCCAGAACCACGCGGGTCCGCAACACGACCCTCTCCATTCCACTCAAAGTCGCACC
>CAZPZZ010000257.1:0-3626 GCA_964591245.1 uncultured Vicinamibacteraceae bacterium
GTCGATGTCTATAGCCCATAGCGTCCGAGGACGACTCTTTCCCGTCACGCGACACGGGTAGTAACGATGGACCGAGTTCGAGAACCTTCTTGGGGCACAACGTCGACGAACCGCAACACGGGAAACGGGAAAGAACCGACGAATCTGCACTGAAATAGTGAATATCACGTGGCATTACGGACACCTGACCGGGCGTCGACATGGATCGCGCGGGGGGACCGTTACCCCCGCGAATCCAGGAAGTCACGTCTGACGCCTCGACCCTACGACTCGATTCGACCTACAATGCTCCGCGTTCGGCTCACGAGGCGAGTGCGCCGCGGTTCTTCAAGGGCACCAGTGGAGATGGGTCACACGATCTGCGTATACTGCCGTAAAGAACCGGTGCTATCCAAATGGGCACCATTCTGTAGCGAACGATGCAAGCTCCTCGACCTGCGCAACTGGGTTGATGGGCGCTATCGCGTGCCGGGGGATATGACCTCGGTACCGGACAATGACGATCTGGACGAGCGAACTTGAGCGCGTTCGTGGTCCCTTGGCTGTACAGCCGAGTCGCGCGCTCCAGAGCCTTGAGTTCCCGGAACTATTTGATTCCTTTGTTGACACATGCCTGACACGCTGACGATTACCGACAACCGCACGGGCAAGCAGTACGAAATCCCGATTACCGACGACACAATCCGAGCAACGGATCTGCGGCAGATCAAGGTCAATCCGGACGAGTTCGGGATGATGTCTTGTGATCCCGCATTTCTGAACACCGTGTCGTGTCGAAGTGCGATTACCTTCATTGATGGCGAGCAAGGCATCTTGCGATACCGCGGATACCCAATCGAGCAACTCGCCGAACAGAGCTCATTTGTCGAGACCGCCTATCTCCTCGCTAACGGCGAGCTGCCGACCGACAATGAACTCTCCGCGTGGAGGCACGATCTGTCTGAACACGTCATGCTCCACGAGAACGTCAAGACGTTCATGGAGGGATTCCATTACGACGCCCATCCGATGGGTATTTTCGTCAGTACTGTCGGGGCACTTTCGACGTTCTACCCGGAAGCCAAGGAAATCGATAATCCGGACGCACGACGCCGACAAACACTACGGTTGATCGCCAAAGTACCTAGTATCGCTGCGTATGCCTACCGCCACAGCGTCGGCAAGCCCTACATCTACCCGGACAGCGAGCTCAGCTACGCCGGTAATTTTCTGAATCAGCTCTTCAAACACACCGAATCGGTCTACCAGCCCGATCCAGTTCTCGAACGTGCTCTCGACGTGCTCTTTATCTTGCACGCCGACCACGAACAGAACTGCAGTACGAGCGCCATGCGTAATATTGGCAGCTCAAATGCCGACCCCTATGTCTCAATGGCGGGCGCCGTTGCCGCACTCTACGGTCCGCTTCACGGAGGCGCGAACGAAGCCGTCCTCCGGATGCTGAGCCACATCGGCACGGTCGATCAGGTACCCAAGTTCGTCAAGAGCGTCAAGGCTGGTGAGGGACGGCTGATGGGATTCGGCCATCGCGTCTACAAGTCTTACGACCCGCGCGCGAAAGTTATCAAACGCACCGCTGATGAGGTGTTCCAGGTCACTGGACGCAACCCATTGCTTGACATCGCGCTCGAGCTGGAGCGGATCGCACTTGAGGACGATTACTTCGTGTCGCGCAAGCTCTATCCGAATGTTGACTTCTACTCGGGGCTCATCTACCAGGCCATGGGTTTCTCCCCCGCCATGTTTCCCGTGCTTTTCGCAATTGGACGAACAGCCGGTTGGCTCGCTCAGTGGGAAGAGCTGGTCTCGGACAGCACCCGAAAGATCGCACGCCCCAGGCAAATCTACGTCGGCGAGGCCGAGCGCGATTATGTCTCGATCGCTGCACGGTAAACGACAGGCCTGCAAACGAATTCGTACTGGAGACTGAGGTGACGACCTCGGCCTCCCGGCCTGGATGGCCCGCGATGCTCTCATCGCGAACCGTCCGGGCTAGTTTAGCGCTCGACCAACACGCCACCACAGGACCAGTCCTGTCAACGCGAATAGCGCCCCAACGCCAACCCGTTCAACGGTCGCCTCAAATAACTGGCTGACGGGAATGAATCCCGCCCCTAGTGCGACTAACGCCATCCACAGCCAGCTTGGACGTCGGGGCGTTGTCGCTGGCGCACGTTCTCGCTCGGTCGTCGCTGCCCCGCACCGGAAACAAATCAGGGCATTCTCTGCTATCTCGGTCTGGCATTGAGCACACTGCATTCGGGCTGATCCTATAGAACGAGGGCCCGTGTCCGCGCCCTCGGTATGTGATGGGTAGTCAACTGCGGGAACGAACGCGAATCTCTCGGGAGACACGCGCGAGATCGACCAGCAGCCGTTCAACTTCTCGAAGGTAGTCACCCTCGGCCATTTGAGACCTCACGGCCAGAAGCTCGCTGATCGCCCGCAGGAGAGTCTGTCGCTGCGTCACCAAGGGTCTCAGTAGGGGATCCGTGCGCAGTGACGGCGTTTCTGGGCCCGCTCCCAGGTGTAGGCGCGCGGCTATCGACCCATCCGGTCCGGGCTGTCCCGCCTCGCGTCCGCGCCCATCCCCGTTGTCATCCAGCAGGGCCCGTTCCGTGGCTAGTCGGCCGTGCCGCTGATACCACTGGCGGACCCTTGCGCTTGCGAAGTCAAAGGCCTCGAGCAACGAGACCCGCCCATTCTTGTCACGATCAGCCGAAAGGTCAGCGAAGGCTTCTACGAAAAACTGAGGAAAAATCGTGTCATAACGCTGAACGGTCGATTCGGTCGCAGTGACCACAATACGGTTCGGTCCAGACAGCTGAGAAAGAAATGGAAAACTTGAACTTGTGGTATTCACGAGGACAACCTGACCCGGAACACCGTCAAGCAATCTCCGCCACGCGGACGCCTCGAGGTCTGGTCCCACCAGGTTGAACTTCGCGTCTACCCCGTCGAATGACCCGTGCCCAATCAACACGACATACAGCACCGCGTCGTACGTCGCACGCTGGGCAAGTTTGTCGAGTGCCTGGCGGACACCGTCCGCAGACGCTCGTCCAACACCCGGCCCCGGCGTCTCGGCGAGCACGACCAGATGCTCATCGTCGAACGTGGGTTGGTTTCTGAGCGCCGTTACCAGTGTCGCCCGCCACCCGTCGAATTGTGTTTGAAAACCGGTTCCGCCCGAAGCCCCAGTTACGAGAAGGGTGTAGTGATCCTGCGCGAGGACCGGCGCGGCAGCCACACTCCAACATGACGCTCCCACGGCGACCGCTCCCCACCAACTGCGCCACCCGCGTCGCCTCATCGCAGTCCCCATCGCCGCCGCAATCCCCACTCGGCCGCTAACGCGACAACCACAAATCCGAAAACCCAGATCGTGTTCCAGGCGTCTCGAACGGCAGGTGGGGGCACGTCGAATACCTCTGCTTGCACCAACCCGGACAGCTCTTCGAACTCTCCTGCATTGATGGGCCGCCCCCCGGTTGCGTGAGCCATCCGACCTAGGACCTGATCGTGGCGGCGAGCATCTGTCAATTCAGGATCAGTGCCGCCCACGAGTACCGCCTGGCCGACTTGCCCCAATCGATCGGTTCCGCGCATGACCTCCACGCTCACGT
>CAZPZZ010000258.1:0-3563 GCA_964591245.1 uncultured Vicinamibacteraceae bacterium
CCCCGCGCGCGCCCAAATACCGTGGCCGGTTGGAAGAGACGATCCCCGAGATCTATGACAACCAGCAGCAGCGCGACCAGATCGAGGCCAGCCGTTACAAGATGTTGGTCCGCGCCGCCTCTTCCGAACAGCGCATCCGGCTGGGAGGCGCCTTCGGCGGCGTGCGTCCCGAGACGGTGGAGGTCCGCCTCAACAACCGCCAGTTGACGCGGGGATCGGATTACAATGTCGATTTCGTCGGCAATGTGACCTTCGTCGGCAATGTCGCGCAGGAAGTCGCCGACCCCGGGGCCGACCTGGAGATCTCCTTCGAGTCGGAAGATGTCTTCGGGCTGGGCAGCCAGCAGAAGACCTTGCTCGGCCTGCGCAGCGAGTACGAATTTTGGGGTGGCGACGGCCGGGTCGGCAGTACCATGATCTACAACAATGAAAGATCCTCTGAGCGGCGGGTGCGCGTGGGCAACGAGCCCAAGCGCACGATCATCTGGAACTTCGACGTGCGTGCCCACCGCGAGGCGCCGATCCTGACTCGCCTCGTCGATATGCTGCCGCTGATCAAGACCGCGACCCCCTCGGAGATCACCCTCGACGCCGAGCTGGCGCAGAGTCGCCCGAATCTCAATACCAAGGATAAGGGCTATATTGACGACTTCGAGGGGAGTGAACGGCCGACCTCACTGGCGATCGGTCGCACCCGCTGGTCGCCTTCGAGCGTGCCGGGCGACGCGTTGTTTGCGGAGGCGGATCGCGGGCGTTTTATCTGGTACAATCCGTTTGATGGCATACAGCGCACCGACATCTGGCCCAACCAGGAGGAGCAGCTCGAGGCGCAAAACCGCCGCGCTGACATTCTGGCGCTCGAACTCTTTCCCAATCCCGAGGTCGTCGAGTCCTGGGGCGGGGTGGTTACAGCGCTGTCGGCGGTAAACGACTTCTCGCAGTCGAAATTTCTCGAAGTGTGGGTCCGCGGCGAGCAGGGGATGCTGCACGTGGATCTGGGCGACCAGATCAATGAAGACTACCGCGCCAATGGCCGGCTCGACACCGAGGACGAGCCTTTCCCCGGTCGCTCGACCGGCGATGGCTTGGTGTCGAAGGAGGAGGATGTCGGGATCGACGGTCGCGACGACGAGGCCGAGTTGAATTACTACCTGCTGCTCGCCGACGCCGGCTTCGATACCACGCTGTCGCTGGACCAGCGCAAGCAGGCCTACGCCGCCGTCTACGGCAGCGATCTGCTGCAGCCCAACCGCTCGGCCGACGACCCGGAGGGCGACAACTGGCGCTATGAGCCCAATCGCAACAAGAACGACTACAGCCGCATCAACGGTACTCAGCGCAACAAGGCAGATCTCGAGAGCGGCGACCGGCCCGATACCGAGGATCTTAACAACAATGGCGTACTCGACCAGCGCGACAACTACTACCACTACCAGATCGACCTCGCCTCCGACCGCTACGAGGTGCCCGGCACCCAGAGCGAGGGCTGGCGCCAGATCCGGGTGCCGCTTTTCGGCGACCACGTCGGGCGGGTCGGCCTGCCCGACTCGAGCCGCATCGAATATGCGCGGCTGATGCTGTCGAGTGCGCCGCTGGCGGATCCGGCGGCCACGGTGCTGGCCGAGATCGCGTTGATCGAGGTCGTGGGCAACGAGTGGCAGGAGGACGATGTGGTGCGGCTCGACGAGCGCTATATGATCGGCGAGGAGGAGGCGTTGGATGTGACGGTCATCGGCACCGACAAGAGCCTGAGCTACCGGCCGCCGCCCGGCGTCAAGTTGCGCCGCAACGTGCAATCGCGCACCCGCGAACGAGAGCAATCGCTGGTGCTGGCCTACGAGGGGCTGGAGCCGGGGCATCAGATGTCGGCGACCAAGATCCTGACTCGCCAGGCCAATTACACCAATTATCAGCGGTTGCGGATGTACGTACACGGCGACTCGACCGAGACCAGCGACTACGTGCGTGGCGACTCGAGCGACCTCGAGCTCTTCGTGCGCTTTGGCGCCGACACCACCAATTACTACGAAGTCGTCAGCCCGGTTTTTCCGGGGTGGACCAACGGTCGGAAGGGCTGGAAGGGCAATCAGGTAGATGTCGATCTGCTGGCGATCTCGCAGCTCAAGGCGCTATTGCATTCGGGTCGGGCAGACACCACGACGGGTGAATTTTTCTACACCTATGCGGTCCGCGACGCCCGCGGCGCGCCGATCGATGGCAAGGTGTTGTTGCACCAGGACGAACTGGAAAAACTGCGCGCCGAAGGTTATGACCCCCGCGTCGACCGCTATGCGTTGAACCAGGTCTTTTCCCGACCGCGGCTGCGCGACGGAGAGCAGGCCGTCTATCGGGTGCGGGGCAACCCGTCGATGCAGGTGGTCAAACAGTTGAGCATCGGTCTGCGCAATCGCGCCTCGTCGCGCGTCTACAGCGGACGAATTTTCCTCGACGAGTTGCGCCTTGACGAGGCGCGCAACGATCCTGGTCTGGCTGCTTTCGCGCGGCTCAATACCAAGATGGCCGATTTCATGAGCGTCGATGGCAACGTGCTGTGGCGGCAGGAGGACTTCCGCTCTTTTGCCGGGTCTGGCGGCAATAGCACTGACCGCGAGGCGGCGATGTCGGCTTCCTCCAACGCACAGAAGATTCTGCCCGGCGGCTGGGGATTCTCGATACCCGTCAAGGTCAACCTCAGTCGCGGGGTGAGCCTGCCGCGCTTTGGGCCCGGCTCCGATGTCGAGCTGACCCCCGAGCAGAAGCGCGAGCAGCAGGCGGTCAGTACCAGAGAATTCTACGACGTATCGATCAGCCGTCGGCAGGGCAAGAACTTTCTGTTGCGCTGGACGCTGGACCAGATGAATCTGCGGATGTCGCACTCGCGCGAGAATAGCACCGACCCGGTGCGGCTGGAGAATGCGCGTGAGGCACAGACGGCGAGCTTCAACTATCGCATGCCGCTGCCCAAGCCTTCGCTGGAAGCCCTCAAATGGTTACCGGGTTTCATGCCGGAGGGGCTGCGCGGATTGCGCTTTCGCCCGCTGCCGTCGAGTATGTCTTACACCATGAATGGCAGCCGTCGGGTCTCGCGGCTTTTGCACCGCGGCGATGCGGAGGCGACCGAGCAGGAGGACTTCGGTCTCAATGAGACCTACACCTCCAAGCTCAATCCCTTCCAGGGGCTGGCGGTTGATTACAACCTCAAGATCGACCGCGACCTGCGCAAGAAGTGGAAGCCCGACGCGCGCAGCTTTGGCCGCGAGGTGGGGCGCAAGCAGAACGCCGACGTCAGCTTTTCGCTGCGTCCATTCCAGTGGCTGGACGGCAATACCTCGTTCAAGGCCAACTACGAGGAGCGGAACGATCCGGCCCAGCGGCGCGGTGTGGCGCCGATCGATTCGACGACGGGCGCACCGTTCAAGACGCTGGATATCATCACCCGCAACGACAAGTCGCTGCGCCTCAACTTCAAACTCCCGCTATTGCTCAAAAACCTGGGCAAGTCCGCGCCGAAGACCCCAAAAAAGCGGCGCGAGATCGAAGTGGATGAAGGCGAGAGCAAGGAG
>CAZPZZ010000259.1:0-3528 GCA_964591245.1 uncultured Vicinamibacteraceae bacterium
TGCTGGAGGTCAATGCGTGGTGTGGGATCGACCGCATTGCGATGATGAGCTGGCATGGGCCGGTTTGCACCGACGCGGTGGACGGCAACGACATCGTGTGGCGCGCGATGCAAGCCCACGGCGAACGCATCATCGGCGTTGCAGTGATCGATCCTACCCACATGGATCGGCGCGAAATAGATGTGGAAATCCAGCGCCGCTATGTCGAGCAGGGCTTCGTCGGTCTCAAGCCCTACGTGCGAATGAATCTCTCGTATGAAGACCCGGATTTCGATCCGTGGTGGGCCTTCGGCAATGCGCACAGGCTCTACGCACTAATGCATGTGGCAGGACACACCGGCGGGGTGGCGGGCGTCGGTCGATTGGCCGATCGCTATCCCGAGATGAGCTGGTTGATCGCCCACTCGGGCGGCAGTTATGCCTTCGCCGAGGAGGTGGCCGCCTGCATCGCCGACCACCCCAATGTCTATGCCGAGATCACCCTGACCCCGGTGACCAATAGGGTGGTCGAATTTCTGGTCGCCGCCACCGACGATGAACACGTGCTCTTTGGCAGCGACGCGCCGATGCGCGACCCCCGGCAGCAATTAGGTTGGGTTTTGTGGGCCGATTTGCCACCGCAGAGCAAGGCGAAGATACTCGGCGGCAATTTTCAGCGCATACTCGATCGCGCCATTGCGCCCGAGGGTTGATATGGCCGGTCTGATACCCAGGGACGATTTCGTTGGCCTCGACGAAGTAACCCATCTCTGCACTGGCGGCGAGGCGCCCTGGCTGAAGAGTCAGGTCGAGACCTACGCCGAATTTGCGCGCTTGAAAAGTTATGGAGACCGCGGGCGGCGGCAAATTTACGCTCTCGGGGAGCGCTGTCGGGAGCGCATCGGGCAATTGTGGGGCGCGCCAGCGCGGCGGATCGCCTTTATGCCGTCGGCGGCTGAGGGCATGGCCTGGCTGGCGCGGGGGCTCGAGTGGCGGGCAGGCGACAATGTGGTGACGACCAATCTGGAGTTTCCCTCGGTGGCCTACAACTGGCGCAATCTGCGCCAGGCGGGGGTAGAGTTGCGGCTGGTGCCGCACCGCGACTGGCTGGTACGCGAGGAAGATCTACTCGCTGCTACCGATGCGCGCACGCGGGTGCTGGCGGTGAGCCAGGTCAGTTTCTACACCGGCCAAAATCTGGATATCGCCCAGTTGGCACAGGGGCTGGCGGGCGGCGGGGCGCTGCTGGCTGTCGATGCCACCCACGCTGCCGGTGCGGTGCGAGTAGAGGCCGACCTCGCCGATCTCTGCGTCAGTTCGGCCTATAAGTGGCTGCTGGCGACGCACGGGGTGGCGCCCTGTTATATGAGCGAACGGGCCGAGGCACAGATTCGGGCGACGGCTTTCGGGTGGCGCAACTTGGCGGTGTGGCCCGAGCAAGGCGCTGAGCGCGCGTCGGATGCCCCGGAAAAGCCGATGCCGGAAAAAATGGAGCCGGGCAACCCGGGCATGGTCTCGGTACTCTATCTCGACCACGCCCTGGGCCGCTTGCTCGAGATAGGCATTGATCGCATTGAAGACCACAATCGCGATTTGTCCGCGCGGATCGCCGCTGGACTCGAAGGCCTGGGGCAAACGGTGATCTCGCCCGCTGCGCGATCGCGCCGCTCGGGCAATACCTGTTTTGCCGCCGCCGACGCGCATGGTCTGTGCGAGGCGCTGGCTGAGCGCGGTGTGCTGGTCTGGGGTGATTATGGGCGAGTCCGGGTGTCGGGCCATCTCTACAACGATGGGGCCGATGTCGATCGCTTGCTGGCGGCGCTGGAGAGTCTGGTGTAGATGGGGCCGCCGTTTGCAGTGCTATTCCTGGCGCTGGCCAGCGGCCTGGGCGCCGGGGTATACGGCGCGATCGGCAGTGGGGGCTTTCCACTCGACGACGCCTGGATCCACCTGCAGCTGGCGCGAAATGTAAGCGTTGGCGCGGGTTTCGGTCTCAATCCACACGAACCGGTCTCACTATCCACCGCGCCGCTGTGGACCTTGTTGGTCGCCTTATTGCACCTATTGCCGTGGGATGTCGTCGCCGCAGTTAAGACCGCAGGCGCGCTGCTTCTTTTTGCCAATGCGCTAATGACCTGGTGGCTGGCGCAACGAATCGGGTTGGACCGCGGCTGGGCGCTGCTGGCGGGATTGGTGGTGGGTTTGACACCGCGCTTTTTATGGGCGAGCCAGTCGGGTATGGAGATTTTGCTCTATGCGCTTTTGGCCACCGGGGGATTGGTGCTGCATTTGCGCGCCTTTGCCGCCGCGCCGTCGTGGGGCGCGACCGCACTGTGGTCGCTGGCGACTCTGGCCCGGCCGGAGTGCGCGATTTTCTTACCGCTGGCTTTTGCCGACCGCTGGCGTGCGACGGGGCAATGGCGCCGCGTCGCCGCGGACTTCTGGCGCCACGTGCTGCTATTTTTATTGCCCCTGCTTCCCTGGGCCTACTTCAACTACAACTACGGCAGCGGTGTGTTGCCCAACACCTATTACGCCAAGGTCGGTGCCTTCGGTCTGCTGGGAGCTTTGTCTGCAGGAGCCTGGATGCAGGCCGGGGCGGCGCTGGTGCTCTATCCCTTAGAGCAAATGCAAGAGTTGGCGCGCTTCGCCGTCGAGAACAACATCGTGCTGGCCGTTGCCGCGCCCCTGGGGCTACTGGCAGTGGCTAAGAGAGGGCGCGAGGAATCCTGGCTGATACTGCTGGTGGTGATCGGCTTTCCCGTGCTGAGGGGCATCCTGGCCCCCTTCAAAGGGGCGACCTTTCAGCAGGGCCGCTACGCGGCCTATCTGGTGCCCTTACTGACGGTGATTGGATTGGACGGTTTGCGCTGCGCCTGGCAGGTGCTACGCGAGGGGTTGAGCTATGGGGTGGCCCGGCGCTGGCGCCGCGGGTTGGTCGGGCGGGTATGGGTGCTGGTGCTGGGCAATCTAATGGTGATGAACGCGCGGCAGGGTAGCGACTATGCCGCCCACGTGGCGGATATTGACCGCATGCACGTGGCGATGGGGCGCTGGCTCGCTGCCAATACGACCACCGACGCGGTCGTGGCCACCCATGATATCGGCGCCATCGCCTATTTCTCCGGGCGGCGAATTGTCGATATTGTCGGGCTGGCAACGCCCGAGGTACTGGCTTATCTGGCACCGGGGGTCGCGGCCGATCTCGGCGTGTTGCGCTTCCTCGAAAAAGTCCAGCCGGACTATCTGGTCATCCTGCCCAACTGGTATCCGCAACTGGCGGAAATGCACTATCTCTTCCGGCCGCTGCACGCGGTGGAAGTCGGTCCCGAGACCATCGCTGGTGGTGCGAAAATGGTCGCTTACAAGACCGTGTGGGCCGATTGATCCGCAGACCTAAAATGGGAGCTGATGCCCCTCGGTGCGCCTACTCGCGAAAGAATTCCGCGTAGAGCGAGCGCACCGCCGCGGGAATGTCTTCGGCCTTGATGCCAAACATCATGCTGACTTCGCTCGAGCCCTGATTGATCATTTCCAGATTGACGGCGG
>CAZPZZ010000260.1:0-3521 GCA_964591245.1 uncultured Vicinamibacteraceae bacterium
ACCATATAAACCGTATTCTACCTAACATCAAGCCTATTGTTACTAGAAACCCAAAGCCTGTAAAGCCAATATTCACGGCATTTGTTCCACTAGCATAAGATGACCATGACTGAAACCGCATCCATGTTTCTCGACCAAAATAGAGGTTGACGGGAGCTGCGTTCTGAATGCCGACCTCATAGCTGTGGTGGAGCATAGCCCAGATCGCCATTGGCCCAGCTAATAGACAAGCTACGATCATTGGATAGATGAAACTAATGGAAGTAGCCTTAACTCTCTCCGCTATTTTCAACGTCTCTAGCTGATGTGGGGTAGCGTTAGAACGATAGGCTCGATCTATACACCAAAGTTGTGCCAAACCAACCAACGTACTATGCGTAAATCGGCGACTGCCAAAGGCGTTCATCAAAATAGTACTAGGCCCACCAAAATGGAGGTCGTGGAGTGGAGTCCCTATCTCAGCTCGCATTCGACTAACCGCTATCTGAATCAAATAGTAGATTAGAAAAAAAGATACCGCCACCCAAACCGAAATACCGAGATAACTGCAAAATAAGGTCAAACCTCCTAAGCCAATGATAACGGTTAACACTGCCAATCGGTAGATAGAGCTTGTATTAACGAAAAGTGTCTCCACCACCCATTTTAGATGCCTTCGTGTTAGCCAGAGAGCTATTAAGCTCACCGCTAAATAGCCACCAGACGATTGCTCATAGGAGTAAGGGAAGTTTGGTAGTCCTTGAGAACCAATCATCTTGCCCAAAATCTGCTGAAATTTGAAAGTAAAAAGAAAAAACCAACAGGAAAAAAGAATGTCCATCGGCACGAAAAAACCAAGACCAATGTAGTCAAAAATGATATTGAATGGTGTCCACCCAATAGCGTTCCATGGGCTTTCGATCAGGTATTGGTTAAGGTCAAAACCAAGTGGAATCATTGGTATCTGCGGAAAAATACGGTTAAGATGATTGACACTTAAAATCAAACCAGAAATGGTAACACCCAGCCAAACCAGCCGATCTGTAAAGAACCGCCGACTTGGTGCAGATAATTGATAAGGCAGTTGAATGACAGGATAGCTGAGTCGATCAGTGTTTATCCATTGCTTAGCAACGATTACGTTGATAGCTAAGGAAACACAGAGCAAAAGAGCTATAAACCCCGACCAACATAAGAAAGGCCACTGCCAAGCGAAAAGATGTAATTTTTTGTAGAAGGTCGACTCGCCAACGAAGTAACGTAAAAGTGCCGATTTGTCTGTAACTGTAATGCCCGTAGGCAGATAAGGCAGCAAAATCCGGGCCCATTCATTCTCCGAACTGGCGTACCATTGCGGGTAGGTAATCAGTGGTATCAAGATCTGGATGAGATCATGTCCAGCAACACAGGCAGCAATATTAAACATGGAGAAAACAGCCAAAAGTTCAGCCCGACGTAAGGCCAACTTGGGCCAGAAGCGCTGGATCAACCGGCAGGCGACCATCAGTACAACCATGTTATAAACTGAAGTCCAAATTAGCGAGGAAGTGCTTCCTCCCCCGCCTTTATAGACGATAGCTTCAATACGGGAGATCCAATACGAGTGAACTGGCATCATCAACACACCTATCAGAACAGCAGTAAAACGAACTTGATTAGTTGATCTAGCAGTCGACATTATGTTAACCAAATGAGAAGGGTAAAGATTTTCTTGGACAGAAGTTCATTTTTGAATATCAAGAAGCTTAAATAAACAATTGTTCCGACTTTAATCCTGTATGAAAAAAACTAAAATCTTATTCACTATATCACAAACTAAATGAGCCCTAAACTTATACTGCCTTTCCTTTACACTATCTTCGTACTATTTGATTGGTAATGTAGCTATTACTGAAGTGAAACAGAACTCAATTCAACTACACCTAACTTGGCGAGCAATATTCAAAACATAGAATCCTCGCGTTCCAACACAGAACCCACTAGGCTAGCCAAGAAACAGATACTGGAACAATCAGCAACGGCTATGCTAGCCCAAACATCAACCATATTGCAGAACGTTGGAAACTCAGATGTCCTATCTACTTGGAGTGAGCCTTGCTAATAACCCCACAACTTTACCTCGAAACTGTAATTGTGATAGAATGCAAAAAGCAGTTTCCCGGGGTCGAATTCACATAATTATGCAAAGGGTACATCTAGGAATACCTCCACTTTTTCAGTAATGGCAGACGGTCAAATCAAAGATGCTGGCAATTTGGTAACAATCGGGTGAATTGTTACCAAATTTTTATAAAAGGCTGAAAATCAGCCTGGCATTGAATAGAGTATTTATCCTGAGGTGTGCTTTTATAGGCGCAAAAACACTTAGAAGCCTTTAGAAATCGATTAAATGGCAAAACAGGTCCGTTATAAGGGTTGATAATGGGTGTGAAGTGACCGTTTTGGGTGCAATCCGTCTGGTATCGGACTAACAAAAAATCTATCATTTTGTTGAATATACTATAGCTAAAGGCTAAATTTCATGACAGATAAAAAAATCAAAGTTGCTATTGTCGGAGGCGGAATCTGGGGACTATCTGCTGCTTACCATTTGGCTCAAAAAGGTCAAGAAGACGTTGTTGTTTTTGAACGAAACACTGAGCTCGCATTGGAAACGACTAAACGAGCCGCGGGCTTAGTAGGTCAAGTGCGGGACTCAGCAACCATGATTCAAGTCACACAGTATGCTATTCGGCTTTTTCAACAAATGGCAGAGGAAACAGATTGCGATCCAGGGTTTATTCAATCTGGTAGTTTGATGCTAGCTATGAATGAGGAACGGATGGCTGATTACCAACAAAATATGTCATTTATCCAGCGGCATGGTGTCGAAGCGGCGTTCGTTGATAAAAACGAAATCCAGCGATTGGCTCCTGATATCGATCCATCCTGCTTAACAGGAGCTTTGTTTATTCCCACAGACGGTTACCTAGATCCACATCGGTGTGCTATGGCCTACGCAAACCAAGCAAAAAAATTAGGGGTAGAAATTCGGCTCAACCAAGAAGTTGACGATCTGGTTGTTTCATCAGATGGTGTTGTAACAGGTTTGCAGACTAGCGAAGAAATGATAGAAGCCGAGCGAGTCGTTGTCACTCTTGGGCCGTGGAGCCGTCGGCTAATGTGTAAACTGGGAATCCAATCCACTGTGGAAACCATCCGCCATCAACGAATGGTAACGGAGTCCGTACCAGTACCCAACCATCATCCAGTAGTGCGAATTAAAGATCTCAGCGGTTATGTTCGTCGAGATGGGAATCGCTATCTATACGGCTATTTTGAACCCGACCCGACGACTTTCGACCTGAATCAATTGGCACCAGGTTTTGTTACCGATGAGTTGCCTCCACCTAAAGAAGCCATGCAAACGGCTAAAAGCAATTTTTCGCAGGTTTTTCCCATTCTGGAGGATTTACGAATTGCCGAATATCGACAAGGGCTAGTAGGTTTTTCGCCGGATGGCCAATATCTTCTTGGTCCAGTGCCTTCGATGACCAACCTGT
>CAZPZZ010000261.1:0-3482 GCA_964591245.1 uncultured Vicinamibacteraceae bacterium
CGCCGGCCTGTCACGCCGGAGGTCGCGAGTTCGAGTCTCGTCGGCCCCGCCATTACATCCAACGAAGCCTGTTGCTCGGGGAGCTCCGGGGGCAGGCTTTTCGTGTGCCTTGTGGGCTACTTTTGACGGCTTCCGGAGGGCCTAGTTCGGTTTATCCCCTTGCCTTGGCTCGAGGTAATCCATTGCGGCGGTGTTCTCAGCCCGCAATCGAGACTTCGTAGACAGGTCCTGCTGATATACAACTTTCCCGTGATCCACGATTGAGTGCCCCCGCGCTGCTGTCGTCGTTGGAGCGACCCAATGGTATTAGAGGCTGACAAATTACCGGTTACTGTCCTGAGTGGATTCTTGGGCGCGGGCAAGACGACATTGCTAAAGCACATTTTGCACGCCAAGCATTCCGAGACCGAGCCGTTTCGCTGCGCGGTCATCGTCAACGATATGGCCGAGCTCAATATCGATCAATCGTTGGTTGAGCAGAGCGCTATTTTTCAGCCTGAAGAGGTTGTGGCCATGCAGAACGGTTGCGTGTGTTGCAGTCTACAGGACGACCTTGTCGAGCAGATCACGGAGCTGGCGGCGTCGAATAAATTTGACTACATGATCATCGAAGGGTCCGGGGTGTCGGAGCCGGCACAAGTCGCCGCGTTGTTTGGAGATTGTGAAGACGAGCATGACCACGAGTCTGAACACGCCAAGGTGGTCAGGCTGGGGGAGATCGCTCGCCTCGACACATGTGTGACCGTCGTCGATGTTTCCTGCATGCTGGAAGACAGGACTCTTCTACTGGGGCCAGACAAGGAGAACTTGCCGCAGCTACTGGCCGAGCAGATTGAATATTCCAACGTGGTCTTGCTCAACAAGACCGACCTGGTCAATGACGCACAGCTCCAAGACGTGCGAGATCGTGTCTCCTTGCTGAATCCCAACGCGAAGTTGATTCCATGTCGAGAGTCGCGAATTCCGGTGATCGAGGTCGTCGACACGGGCCTCTATGATCCTGACGCATTCGATGAACACTGGGATCGTCTAGAAGAGATCGTCAACGAAGAGAACCAAGCAGGGAACCAGGAAGCAGCGCAAGAGAGTTGTTGTGCTTCTGCAAAAGCTCGGGGAGAAGATCCCTGCTGCGAGACGAAGCGCGACGACAGCCGCACTGTTGAATCGCAGTTCTCGGAAGTCGTGCTTTCTGTCGAGGATGCAACGCGTCACTCTTCCCGCTTCGGAATCACGTCCTTTCTGTATCGGGCCCGCCGTCCCTTCCACCCCGAACGGTTGGCGGCTGAGTTCATTAACAGGTTTTTTGTTCAACTCAATGGATGTGGAGATGACCAGGATTCTGAACCGGATCCGGAGGAGGTGGCGAGTCGAAACGGGGCCGAAGAACACGGGGTGGAGGCGGTGGAGGACATCGCCACGGAGCATGCCGTGGAGGGCGAGTCCGACCCCAGGCCGTCGCCTGAAGAAGTCCAGCAGATGGCCCGCGACCGTAGAGAGGCACGTGTCGCCGAGCTTGGTCAATTGCTGCGTACCAAGGGGTTCGTGTGGTTGGCACATACGCATGACCTGATGATGTCGTTTAGCCACGCCGGCGATCTGGTGACATTGGGCGCGACCGGGCTCTGGACGGCTCTGGAACCGGACGCGTACGGCGGCACCGACGAAGAAAGAGCCAGGCTTCGGAAGGACTGGATGGGGAGCTGGAAGGACCGCCGACAAGAGCTCGTTTTCATTGGGCAGAATCTCGATCACGGCGTGATTCAATCGTTGCTGGATGAGTGCCTGCTCTCCGATGAGGAGTTCGATATGGGCGTCGACTACTGGAAGGCGATCATGGGAGACGCAATGCTCGATATTGATCCACAGCCGTCAGCGTGAGCGGGCAATGCTCCAGCTTCATGGCTCGAGTCTTGTCGGACTCGCTATTGCATCCAATGAAGCCTGTTGCTGGAGAGTCCCGGGGGCAGGCTCTCCGCATGTCCTCCAGTTTTCTGGCGAAGGTAAGGACGGTACTGTCCCTCTGTTGCCGGCTGACCCGCCTCGGCGACGCCTTCGTCAGCAACCCTGCAGCCGTGTTTCGCTCACGTGATTCAGGGTGCCGGGTGCATGTTGCACCTGTTGGGACGAGTCCTCGAGAGTGCGTGGAAGCACGGGCTTGGTATTCGAGGGCCCCATGTTGAAGTGCCAGGTCGGAAACTCTTCCGACATCCCGTCCATGCGACAGACGTGGCCGTTGGCGTAGCGTCCGGCGATCTGCTCCAGTGTCGTGCTGAGCTGTGCCGCGTCGGAGAGCTCCGTGTTGATCTCGCTAGAGATGAAGGACCGCTCGCGGTGCGGCGGGAGCGGTTCCTCTAATGCCTGGCCTCTACGCCGTAGATCACGGTCGAGACGATAGAAAATTCTCGAGCCCTCCAAACGCCGCACCGTACACCACTCCGCGTCCCTGGTTTTCGGCTCCGCTAGGGCAGCGCGAACGTCAAAATCGATCCGGTAGAGATCACGGACACGTACTGCGTGCCGTTCACCTCGTAGGTCATCGGGCTCGACTGGATAGCACTGTCGGCCATCGAGTGGAAGAGCTGTTCACCCGTTTCGGCGTGGAACCCGTAGAAGCCCCCGTCCTCGGTGCCTTGAAAGACGAGATCGCCGGCCGTGGTGACGCTTCCGCTCGAGGCGCCGAAGGTTACCGATGGCAGAATCTGCTGCCACACCTCTTCACCGCTCGCCGGCTCGTAGGCGGTCAAGGTCGTGGTCCTCGGGAACTCCGGGACCCGGTTGAGTTCATCGATGTCGAAGCCGGGCACATGGCCGCCACCCTGTCCCAGTACGAGACTGTCGGCGACCGGTTTCACGAGGAGTGACACGCCCGCGTTCTTGCCGGTGACGTACAGCAGGCCGGTCCGCCGGTTGAAAGATGGCGCGCCGAAGCTTGAACCGCCGTGCGCGACGAGAAAATGCTCGTCGGTGGAATAGGGCCAGTACATCGGACGAGCCTGGGCTTGTAACTCGGGGTCGTCGAAACGTAGATACGTCGCGCAGAAGGGCGTCATCTGGACGCCACGGGCGTTGTACGGGATCGGCTGGGTCGGGTAGGCCGCCTCACCTGGCACGTTTGATCGGGTCTCTACCGGAGTCTCGACCATCGGGTTGATCGGCAGTCCTGTGTCGCGATGCCACATATAGAGCAGGCAGTTCTTGCCGGCCGCAGCGATGCCCTTGATCGTCTCGCCCTTCGAGCCGGTTACGTCGAAGAGCGTCGGGCCGGTGATGTTGTCCCAGTCCCAGAGGTCGTGATGGATCGTCTGGTAGTACCAGCGAATTGCGCCGGTCTCGAGGTCCAGCGCGATCGTCGAGTTCGTGAATAGGTTCTTTCCGGCTCGTGCCGAGCCGTCGTACGGCGGCATCGGATTCGCCGCATTGACGTAGACCATGCCGAGTTCGGTGTCGATGGCCGGTTGGGTCCAGATGCCGCCCCCTGCCCG
>CAZPZZ010000262.1:0-3439 GCA_964591245.1 uncultured Vicinamibacteraceae bacterium
CTGAAAATGCGACCAAAATTCGGCGTCCCAAAAACGCGGTTGGGGATATCAAAATTGGTCCGATTGAATAGATTGAAGATCTCCCACCGAAACTGGAGTCGGCCCCCGGCGCTGACATACCAATCTTTTTGAATCGAAAGATCGACCGCCGCAAAGCCTGGGGCAAAAACACTATTCCGCCCAGCTGTACCGAACATGAACGGACTCTGCAACGCAAACGCCGAGGTATCGAACCACTGCCCCGCCGACCGCTGCCCCGCCGGTAAATTGGGATTCCCCACCTGATCAGGACGTTGAGCCGGACCGGACCCGATGTTGGCTCGGTCCTGGCCGAGGTTGACAGTAAACGGTGCCCCTGATTGCAACGTTGCTATGGCCGTCACCCGCCAACCGCCGGCAACCGCCTCCATTCCGCCCCCGGCTCCTTCGAAAAAGGGAAATTGATAGGTACCGCTCCCCACCACCTGATGCCGATGATCGAAGCTGGACAACGCCTCTTCACCAGGAAAGACGTTGCGCACGTCTTGCGGCACATTCGATTCGAAGGCCGTCGCACCAGGACTCGAGGCGTCGTCTCGCGAGCGAGACAATGTATAGGAGGTATTGAACGACGCCTGACCATCAAATCGGCGTTCGGCCTTGAACGTCACGGCGTGGTAGATCGACTTACCATCGAACCGGATAGCCCGAATCGCACTCAAGGCTGGAATTGGCCGCCGCAAATCGATCGGGCCAGGACCCGGCTCCGGCACATTATGAATCGTCGAATTATCCGCACCGATCGTGTACGACCCCATGTAGGAGACCTCGAACATGGTTTGCGGCATTACCTCGACCTGGGCACCACCACTCCAGGTCTGCGTATATTCGACCTGATAATCGTTATTCATGATCGCACCGCCGATGCTACCTGTGGAATCTCCTGTGAGCATCGTGCGAGTCTGAAGTGTCGGGACACGCTCATCCGAGGGGGTGTCAATCTGCTTCATAAAAAAGAATGGCAGATTTCTGCTAAAGGCCGTCTGAACGCTGTAAGCCCACTGGTTGAGGAAGATGCCGTACCCACCTCGTACCACGGTCGGTCGCGATTCACCAAGCGACAGGGCAAATCCGAGCCGTGGAGCGAGCCGTACCTTACTTGGCCGAAGCAAGCTGTTGTCCCATCCAATCTCCGCTGAGGTAACCCAGGGAATGGGTATCAAGGGGAGAAGCGCGTTCGCCTCAGACGAGATATTGCCCGCCTCGTCACTAGCGACCACGAAACGCCCTCCAGGCACGGAGAGATCGATAGAGGACAGCCGATTATCGACATCCTTCATGTGCGAGTTGTACTCATAGCGCAGCCCATAATTCACCGTCAGGTTGTCACGCATGCGCCAGTCGTCCTGCGCATAAAGATGCAGCCAGGTCGTACGCGCATCCTCCCCCCCATCACCGATCCCCGAGCGTGCCGACGTCGGAAACCCCAAGAGAAAATCGGCCAGGGCATTTCCGGTCCACTGCCCGGTGTACGCGAACGCACCGCGTGCCGTATCAGGATTACTCGGCCGAAAGCGGAGGTGGAACAAATATCCACCGAACTTGTACCGGTGCACGCCACGATCGATCAGCACGTTGTTGTAGAGCTCGAAATGCTCGTTGTCGCGCGACACGAACGTGGTCGGATCTCCCATAGTGTTAAACAAGCCCGCAGTGGAAATCTGCGGAAAGCCAACATCGCGAGGATTTCGGCTCACTCCCTCCAACCCCACCTGGCCAGCAAAGTCGGTCCCGACGTTGGCACTCCGCTGCCCCCCGTCTACAGCCATGTACCCAAACCGAAACTCATTCAACATGCTGACGCCAATCGCCTTCGTATAGCTGACGCCGATGTTCCGCGTGGTTGTATCGAGCGTACGTCCGAATCCCGGCACAAGAGATTCCTGTTGCACGCTCGTACCGAAGGGCTGAATTTCATCAGCGTCGAAGGTACTGAACCGAGCAAATAGCTGATCGTTATTGCTGAGTCTATGGTCGATCCGCACACTGAACTGATGGACGTCTTTGTCCTGCTGCTCGACCGAGGTCAGGTTCTGGAATCTATCGGCAGCCGTCGGCAACGGCACGTTGGTGAGAAAGGCCTGCGCGAGAGAATCCAACCGCTCTTGCGGAATCTGGTTTCCGGGAAACGGCGTGCACGCTCCCGTCGCGGAGACAATAGTCTGCGGATCACAGACAGGCTCCCAACCACTGAAATCACCGGCCCGAACAGCAGCGTCTGGCACTGAAAACGTCTTGGTGATAGAGCGACGCGTATCCTGCCTCTCGTAGCTGGCAAAGAAAAACGTCCGATCACGGACCAGCGGCCCTCCCAAGGAACCGCCATATTGGTGCTGATCAAGGGGAGGAACCGGCAAACTCTTGTCGTCGAAGTAGTTATAACTATCGAACCGTTCGTCTCTCGCGAACTCAAACAGACTACCGTGGAAATTGTTGGTTCCCGACCGAGTCGCGACATTGATCAACGCTGACGCCTTGCCGCCAAATTCCGACGGATACATCGATTTTTGGATCTTGAACTCTTGAATGGAATCAACCGAAGGATTGATCACAAGATTGTTAAATAACTCATCCGTTACTTTGAAGCCGTCGAGCATATAGATGTTGTGACCCGCGCGCTGGCCACCGACGTTGGGCAAGGAACCAGCCTGCTGGAGGGCTCCTCCCCGGGTTCCGCCCGGTGGAATCACGACTCCATCGCTGAGCTGGGCCAGTTGGAGGAACTGACGGCCATTCAACGGCACCTGCTCCACTTCGCGAGTTTCAATGACATCACTGATCTCGGCCGTATTGACCTGCAGCAGTGGTGCACGGATTTCCACGGTAACTTCTTCGCTGATCGCGCCCAGAGGCAACGTGAACTCTAGCTGCAGGACCCGGCCAATCTCGACCCTGATGCCACGCTGCGTCGATCGTTGGAACCCGGGAAGTCCCACGGTAACAGCCCATTCGCCCGTCGCAAGCGCCGGAAGAAAGAAACGCCCATCCGCATCGGTGACTCGCTCGGCAGTGGCCCCACTAGCCTCATGGAGCGCGGACACAGTTGCACCCGGCAAGACGGCACCGCTGTCATCGACAACCACCCCGCCAATCTCACCCGTGTTTGTTTGTGCTCCCAAGCTGACGGTAGCCACCAGACACCAAGACGCCAGGTAACAGGCAAATTTCCCAGGGCGTTTCATGTTTTCCACTATCGATCGGCCAAGAACAACGACGAGAGCGTCATTTAACATTGTGACGTTCATATAGAGCAACCGGGAAACACAAACCCCAACCACGACCTCAAAACCAATTCGTACAAGCTGGGAAGAATACTCGATGATAACAAAATCGCAAACGCCGCAAGGCACCAACACAGAAGCGAGCAACATCCAGTAAGTGCGTCGCCGCACACCGACTG
>CAZPZZ010000263.1:0-3439 GCA_964591245.1 uncultured Vicinamibacteraceae bacterium
TATAGAGATCCTTGTGGCCTTGTTATATCTTTAAGCAACATGCATAACATCAATCTCGAATATTAAAGGTTAGATTTTCATTTCTTGTTTCATTTGCGATAAAATCAGTCTAAGTTTATTTTCAAGAGAAAGAAGATTCTGGCAATTTACTCTATTTTGTCTTCCTTTATAGACCTGCAAACTTCAAGGCTATAATGACATCGCTGTAGAAATGGAATTGAGGTAGGAATGTAGTAGGTTCAAGATGCTTTTAATGTTGGGGAAACAGAGTCTTTGGATCTGGTAGTGCCTTTAGAATCCAATTCTAGATCGTAATGTAAAAGATTCATCCGCTAACAGCATTGAAGGGGAAACATGGAACAGCCATAGAGTTTGATGACAATGGAAGTGGTATTATTCAAGTTGATGTCAACGAAAAGTTGGATTTTGGAGACGGTTTTTCGGTAGTCTTTTGGGCCAAGACAACCCAGGTTCAAGCCAAGAATGTCGACTGGTGGATGGGAGGTTGGATTATCAATAAAGATTTGCTTGGGCAGGAAGATGTCAACAGATTGGAATATATCTAATGTGAATGGCCTCCTGGTTTTGTAACCGGCAACCCCGAAACTGATAAAGATGACTTGTTAGTTTCTACCGATCCCATCAATGATGGTAAATGGCATCATTATGCCCTCTCAAGATTACCAGTTCCACTCAAAAAGTTACTGATCAAGAAGTATTTGAACCAGATGTTGAACTTGTTGCTTGCCCAGTTTAGGTTTCCCTGCTCGCAGCAGAAGAAGGAGATAACTCCATGGACAAAAATACCAGAAACTACACTAACACCAGTGATACAGTTTATAGAGATTTAATTTCGCAGTAACGAACTTTAAGGGGATCAGCACTTGCTCCAAGTTCAGCAAAAATTTCAGCACTTGTTTTTGATCGCCATTCAAGGTATTCGTTGTAGACTTTTTTACTTTCCCATTTTCCAACGAAGATATATTTTGACTCTTCTTCATGAGAAAAAGTTTCAAGTGAGTGGCAACCATCCCATGCTAAAGTATCTGGAAGGTTTTCTTTTATAATATTCCAAGCTTCCTCAAATTTTTCGGGTTTTACTGAAAATTCGGCTAAGACCATAATGCTCATAGTTAGTTCCTTTTGTATACTATTTTGGGTATAGTTTATCAGCATCCGAATATAATAGTACTTAAAAAATATACAATAAAAAAAGGAACATCATGGCAAATGAAGTTTACTGGATCCACAAATTGAAACTTAATCCTGGGGTTACTGAAGCAGAATTTGAAAAGTATGCTAAGGAAGAATTAAATTGGAGTTCCGCATGGCCCAAGGTCTCAGGATGCAAGGAAATTCGGGTGCTGAAAGCAGTTGATTTACCCTGGAGACCTGATAAGAGCGGAGAATTCGACTATTTATCAATCAGCGTATGGGACAAAGAAGAGCATCGGAAGTTTATTGAAGGTGACGGTTTCAGTACCCCAGAAGTTCAAGCTTTTATGGGACAAATCAAGCAATCCAGCATGTTTGAATTTGTTGGTGGTTTAGGTTCAGTTGAACCTGTTAACCTGTAAAAAAACCAGCATTAGAAGCACACATCCCACAAAGTTACTGATCAAGAAGTATTTGAACCATGCGTTGAACTTGTTGCTTGCCCAGTTGCTGAACCAGCTTAGGTTTCCGGATATTAACACGATGCAGAATATCGTTCAACTCCAGAGGTTTGCCAGCTTGCATGAGAGGTTGAATATAAGTGCGGAGATAGCTATGGAGTTGCTGTTTAGCTTCCTGGTGAATGGAAGATCCGTCAGCGATAGCGGGATTATCAGTGACCTGAGCCATAGCCAAGTTGAGATACTCTAACCCCTTGTGATGCTTAAGGTACCAGTTAGGGGTATCAGGAGTATCGGCATGCAGCAGAATGCAAGCCTTGAGAACATCGATAGCCTGCTGCCTGCTGAAATCATAGTCACTGACGAGGGCACACCCCCCTTTGAAATGTAGGCTTGAGAGCTAATTAACTTGTAAAGATGCAAGTATACTGAAAGTATTTTGGTCCAAACCTTCATAGGCTTCAGTAAAAGCATTATGCATTTCAGAATAGATACGGTGGTTTGCTAAATCCGGCTCAATCTCTGACATTACGTGAACCATAGAATCAACTCCCTCAGCAACACTGCTGAATACCCCTGCACCTACACCTCCAAGAATAGCTGCTCCTAACACAGATGTCTCCTCTACTTTGAGAAGTTGTACTGCTCGACCATATACATCAGCTTGTATTTGATTCCACAAAGGGGAGTTAGTTGGACCTCCGCCAAGACGCAGTTTATCTACTGCCGTCGCATCCTGACTCCAACTCATCATAATATTATGCATATCCAACGCAACACCTTCCATCACCGACCGTGTTAATTCTGCACGTCCATGCGTCATGGATAAACCAATAAATGCTGCTCGTGCATCGCTATTCCAATGCGGCGTGCCAGCTGAATTTAGATAAGGTAGAAAGATCAGGCCTTGGCTACCTGCAGGAGCTTGTGCAGCAAGATCATTCAGCGCTTGGTACGCATTCCCTCCCTGTTGCTCGGCACGTTCGCTTTCAAGAGTTCCAATTGTGTCACGAAACCAGCGGTAACAACTCGCTGCAGAGAGAGAACCACCAGTTAAGGTCCATAGCCCATCAACAGCATGATGTTGACAAGCCAAACCAGAGTGCGGAACAGTTGGTTTGTCAACGGCTAAACTAGCAGTTCCTGCTGTACCTAAATTGACTGTTGTTACACCAGGTTCTATTGATCCCATCCCAATGGCACTACATGCTTGGTCGAATCCACCAACACAAATAGGAGTACCAACTGCAAATCCAGTTTTTTCGGCTACGGAAGGCGGAATTTCACCGACCTGAGTCCCAGGCTGTGTTGGCAAATCCAGTTGTTCCTGACTTATCTCAAATCGATCTAGAAGCTGACTGGACCAGTAAGACTCATGAACATTCCAAACACCATAAAACGACATACAAGGCAGATCAGTAAAGTAGTCTTCTGCACCGAAGGACTTCAAGATCATGCCCTGATGTTGAACGAAGCGATCAGTTCTTTCGTAAAGTTCAGGCTCATGCTTACGCATCCAATATATCTTGGCATTGATAGCATTTGCTATAAAAGGCATACCTGTTATTTTACAATAGTCATCAGCTGAAACTCGGCGCAGAAGATCAGGCATATCTGATTGTGGTCGCACATCCTGCCAAGATATCAAAGGACGAATAAGTCCCCCTCTCTTGTCGATAGGTATCGTTAGAAAACCTTGACTTGAGAACCCAACAGATGCAATCTCCACCGACTTACCACCTGTTTGATCTACCGCTTGCTGGCAAACAGCCATTGTCTGGGAAATCATTGCATTGTAGTTCTGTTCAACCCAACCTGGTTAT
>CAZPZZ010000264.1:0-3420 GCA_964591245.1 uncultured Vicinamibacteraceae bacterium
GTACTGTTGGATCGCCCTGGCCTGCTCCGCGTCGATAAGGTCGTCGAATCTCGGCATTCCACGTTGTTCCCGCAGGCCACCGAGGACGATCTGCTCGAATTGGGCATGCACAGTCGCGGACGCGTACCGGAGGTCGGGCAGTGAACCGGCGACGGTCCCGAATCCGTGGCAGCCGATACAGAGTCCCTCGTAGAGTTCTTGACCGTTGCGGATAGTCGCGGGGGATGCCTCCAGGGGGAGCGCGGGCGCGGGCGGCTCCGTATGACCAAAAGGCCTCGGTGCCATCGACGCGTTACCGTCGAGGGCAAAGGTCAGGACGCGGCCATAACCCGGCTTGACCGGGCCCATGCCGGGTGGGTTGACGAGGCCGGGTACGCCGCCCCATCCCACCATCAGCGTGATGTGCTGCACGCCGTCGACTAGGTAGCTGACCGGAGGCGCCATGATTCCGGTGCCGGCGTCGAATTCCCACAGGACGGCGCCATCGGTTGCGCGGTATGCGGCGAAGATCCCGTCGGCACGCCCCTGGAACACGAGACCGCCATCCGTGGCCAGCACGCCACCGCTCTCGGCCACCGGGAACTCGACGGTCCAGTCGGCGCGTCGCGTCACGGGATTCCATGCCATGAGTTTGCCTTGTGCCGGGGGCTGAAGTAGCAGCTGTTCCAGGAGTGGCCCGTCATAGCCGGGTTCGATTCCGGCATTGAACGCTCGCTTGCCGGGTTGCCAATCGGAATCAGGTGGATGGATGAAGAACATGCCGTCCTTCACCGGGAGGTAGACGAGCCCGGTCGTGGGATGAAAGGCCATCGGGTACCAGTTGTGGGCCCCACCGGGATCTGGCGTCACGATCACCGGTTCCATGCCTTCATATGCGGCCGCCGCTTCAATCGGCCGACCAGTCTCCGGGTCGATGCCGGTCGCCCAGGTCATCTGGGCATACGGTGTGCCGGAGAGAAATTCGCCGGTCGCCGCGTCCAGCACGTAGAAGAACGCATTCTTCGACGCCTGCATGATCACGCGACGCTGGCGCCCGTCGATTTCGAGATTGGCCAGCATCAGTGGCTGGGTGGCGTCGTAGTCCCAATGGTCACCTGGCACGAGCTGAAAGTGCCATGCGTATTCGCCGGTGTCTGCGTGCAGGGCGAGGATGGAGCAGGCGTAGAGGTTGTCGCCGCCTCGGCCACGGAGGTCACGGTACCAGGGGTCAGCATTTCCCGTGCCGACGTAGATGAGGTTGAGCTCGGGGGCGAAGACGATCGCGTCCCACACCGTGCCGCCACCTCCAGCCAGCCACCATTCGCCGTTCCATGTCTCCGCGGCGCGCCGCATCGCGGCGTTTTCCAATCCGTCTGCCGGGTTGCCCGGAACGGTGTGGGTTCGCCAGACCAGTCCCCCGGTCTCTGTGTCATAGGCAGAGACGTATCCTCGCACGCCGTACTCGGCACCGGCGTTGCCGATCAGGACCAGTCCGTTGGCGATTCTGGGGGCGCCCGTGATGGCGAGCGGTTTGTCCAGGTCGATGGTCAACGTTTCCCACAGTGGAACACCGGTCGCTGCGTCAATCGCGATCAGGCGGCCATCGGTGGTTCCGAGATAGACGCGGTTCTCGTAGAACGCGACGCCCCGGTTCACGACGTCGCAGCAGATGAGTCGGGCGCGGGTTCGATCTGATTCGGGATCAAAGGTCCACAGGGGAGCGCCCGTCTTTGCATCGAATGCGTAGACGATGCTCCAGGGGCCCGTGGTGTAGATGACACCATCGACGACGACGGGCGTGGCCTCGACGCCTCGGGTGGTGGGTAACTCCTGGCTCCACAGCAGTCCAAGACGGGCAACCGTCTCCTCGTTGATCTGCTGGAGAGGGCTGAATCGCTGCTCGTCGTACGTCCGCCCGTACATCAGCCAGTTGGCGTCGTCGTCGGCAGCGTTCCGGAGTTGTTCGTCGGTGGGCGCTTGGGGTGCCGCGCCGATGGTCAATCCGCTGGCGACGAGCAGGGCGAGTGTCACAACGGCAAAGAGCACCTGAACCTGTCGAATCATCGTCAACTCCTTCGTAGGATGCCAGGGTGCAATGTGCACCCAGAAATCATCTGGCACCTTGAACACGTTCGCTCGATCGAGTCGCCTCTCTCCTTGCCATTCACCCGGGCAGCGCGGCAGGACGAATACCTGGTGTTGGCAGGCTCGCGCGTGAACGCCGAGACAACGGAGTCGCGGTTCGACGTTCCGTGCTCACTGCAGTCGCCACGTCCTGTCGACGCCGCGTGTAGAGCGACCGATGTAGATGGGCACGCATAGTGTATACCGCCTGGGCTCGATAGACCGGTCGTAGAAACACTCGTTTCTGGTGCCAAGAATCGAGGGAGATCAAAACGTGATCTGGCGTACTCGTATTGATCGGGTTGGCAAGTCTGTCGCAGGGGCAGTCGCGTGATCGAGCGTCCGCCCTGATAAAAAACGAGTTGGACGGATTCGTTGGTGACTTTATGGTCAGAGACCGTGATGGGATTACCACGCATTTCGAGAGTCCAGCAATGTTCAAGACGACCAATCCTGCCGTGATTGTGCCTAGACGGGAAGACGTGACTGAATACTTCAGGTCGTTCCCACTGCGAGAAGGCTACGCCTACAGTGTGATCGGTCGGTTCGAGATTCATCGACTGGTGGAGTTCATTTATTGCCTGGAATTCGATTTTTCGTGGCGGAACAACACCGGCGAGATCCTGCGTGAGGGAAGCAGTCTCTAGAGTTTGAGTAATGGAACAGGGTCGTGGAAGATATTCAGCTGGTGGACAGGGGCGAGAGATGGAGGCGACCGTTAACCAGTTGGGGGCACTGTTGCGAACGCAAACCGCGTCCAGTGGTGGAAACGGATGGGGACTGAAATGCGAGTGGCGCCGCGTACCTTGTGAGGCGCGGTGACGGTCCGGTCTGGCTCGATACCTGAAGTTGAAGCGTAGTGTGGGCTACCGGTGAGGGCGCGTCACCGGAGAGCAAGGCCAGGCAGACGGACTCGTCATACGGACCCCGCGGGTCTCACGGCTCGCGCGTATATCCCTGGGCCTCGGCCAGGTCGTACCAGCGAGTCGCTTCGGCTGTGTTCTGTGAAACGCCACGTCCCTCAGCATACATATCGCCGAGGTGGTATTGGGCCTGGGCAAGCCCTTGCTCCGCGGCCAGGCGGTACCAGTAGACCGCCTGGGCGTCGTCCTGTTGCACGCCGCGCCCTTCGGCGTATATGACCCCGAGGTTGAACTGCGCCCCAGGCACGCCCGCCTGGGCACGCGACCGGAGGTCAGTGATGCCCGCAGGGGGGAGCAGGCCGATCGAGGTGGTGCACGCCATGGCGGCGAGCGCCAGCACGATGAGGAGATGGGAAACACGCCTGACGGGCTTCGTCATCGGTTCGCTCTGGGT
>CAZPZZ010000265.1:0-3414 GCA_964591245.1 uncultured Vicinamibacteraceae bacterium
AGTCTCGTGGAGAAAAGAAACGTTTCGACCCGGCCGAACCCGATGGCCAGCGTGTGCACGAAGTGCAGCAACATACGGGTGTAGCGCTCCATCGATCCGCTGACGTCACAGAGAAGAATGAGTGGGCGTGTTTGGAGCCGTCTCCGTCGACGGGGCAGGCTGACGATTTCCCCGTGCCGCAGACTTTGACGAATGGTACGTCGCATGTCGATGGCTGGACCGCGGCCCGTTTGCCACCGTCGCGTCCGCCGTTGACCCGGCGTCCAGGTGAGAGTGGCGAGCATGGCGCGCGCCTGGGCGACTTCTTCGTCGGTGAAGGTGGCGAAGTCCTTTGTGCGAGACGCGTGACGTGCGCTGTAGCTGAGGGCCGCCACTTGCTCGAGACGTAGTGCGGCGTTGTCGCGTTCGTTGTCCGCGTCGGGAGCGGGAGAGGTGGATGGTTTATCGGCCTCCGGTGGCGATGCGCCCGGACGTCTATCTGTTGTTTCGCGGTCGTGGCGAGTGTGCGTGCTCGGTGGGGGGCGCCAGAACAAGTGGAATGCCTGGTCGAATACAACTAGATCCTGGGGACGTCGGACGAGGAGGGTGCGGAGGGTGTGATAGAAGTCGGACCGGCGTCCGAGGTCTATCAACATGAGTGCCTCGGCCACCCCGTGCATGCTGTCGGCGGGTATGTCCAGGCCGATTCGACGCAGGAGTCGGCTGAACTGCAAGAGGTTGGAGAGGAGATTCCCTGATAAGGAGGTCATCCGTCCCTGGCGGTGTCATCCGGTCGCAGGCTTTGTTCAAACAATGCCTGCACCCGTGCACCGCGAATCGCTTCCAGATCTTCCTGGGTTTTGAGCACCAACCCGAGCGTGTCGTTGATCGTGGCTGGGTCGAGCTCCTGGCGGTCGAGCGCGACCAAGGCGGCAATCCAGTCCAGTGTTTCCGATACGCCAGACACTTTATAGAGTTCGGCGGTGCGAAGTTCCTGAACGAAGCGGGCGACCTGTTCAGCTAGTCGGACCGGCGCCTCGGGGATTTTTTCGGTGATGATTCGATGCTCCTTTTCAAAACTCGGGTAGTCGATCCACGCATAGAGGCAGCGTCGCTTCAGGGCATCGTGTAGTTCTCGAGTGCGGTTCGAGGTGATCACGACGACCGGCGGGGTCTCCGCCCGCAGGGTTCCGAGTTCTGGGATCGTGATCTGGAAGTCGGACAAGAGCTCGAGGAGGTATCCCTCGAACTCTTCATCCGCGCGGTCAAGCTCATCGATCAAGAGTACCGGGGGCTGCGCGGCGTGTGACTCCAGGGCGCGCAGGAGCGGCCGTTTGATGAGAAAGTCCGATCCGAAGAGATCGGCCGCAGTTTCCTTGTGATCTACCGCGCCTGCCGCTTCGCGCATGCGAATTTCCAGCAACTGACGCGCGTAGTTCCACTCGTACACGGCATGGGTGACGTCGAGCCCTTCGTAGCATTGGAGGCGAATCAGCTCTGCGCCAAGCCCTCTCGCCAAGACCTTCGCTACTTCAGTTTTTCCTACTCCTGCCTCGCCCTCGAGAAGGAGTGGCCGCCGGAGCTGAAGGGCCAGGTAAATTGAGGTCGCCAATCCACGGTCGGCCACATACAGCTCGCGTGCGAGTATCGCCTGAAGCTCATCAACGGAGGTGGGAAGATCGGCCATCGACTAACCAGTTACGGGGGCTACCCTGATATTTCGCCGCAGTTTACTGGGACGCGACGGTTCCAAATAACCAACATTCCTACCAGAGTACATTATGTCCACTGTCGGCGTGTCGCGGGGGGCGCTATGGGGGGCGTCTGTCTCTACGGTGTCATCGTCTCATACTGTGTGTCCTGATGTTCATGGGAGCCTAACCGGACGGGTAAGCAGGGGGGCAAGGATAGACAGATTGCCGTCGATATTGGCGTTGGGGCTGAGCTGGAGTAGTTCGGCGAGGAAAGGGTATACATGTATCGCCTCGATTGGACCTACTCGGCTATTGCGTGCGATGTCAGGTCCAGCCGCCAGGAAAATCCCACCCATATCAGGGTGCAGAGGTGGCCAGCCATGCATCCCCGCGGGGGACGCAGAGGCGCGGCGGAGACTGATCATGGCGCCGGGTTCCGCAACAATCACGACATCACCGATGCGTGGATGTGCCCGATAGTGCAGCGCTGTGGGCACTTCATCGCGGAGGTAGGCACGTCCGTTGATGAGCTCGTCGTTGATGTCGTCACGTAGCGCAAGAGCCCGCTCCCGTGAGCCATTCACGAAGAGATTGACCCCGGGGCCGTTGACCACCACTCGGGTGTCCCGCAGGTCTGCGATGTCATGCAGATTTGTGATGCGGGCGGGATCGACGGATGCCATGCCATGGTCCGAGACGAGGACTATTGATATCCGATCCCCATAGGGCAAGTGTTCTAGGCCGTCCAGGAGTTGTCCCAATGCCTGATCGACTTCCCGGACGGCCGCCGCGACCGCGGCGGTGGCGGGGCCGTTACGGTGTCCGGCGCTGTCTACAGCTGAGAAATATAGCGTCACGAGATGGGGACGCATCCGTGCTGGCAGTTCGAACCACCGCAAGACCTGATCGACGCGCTCACGCGGGGGACCGCGACGTGCGTAGGGAGTCCAGTAGGTCGGTCGAATGCCACCGATATCTGCTTCGGTGCCGACGAAGAGCATCGCCGCCGACACCATGCCCTGGCTCTCGGCCGTGACCCAGATTGGTTCTCCCGCATACCAGGAGCCGTCCTGCACCTTGTCCGATTCTCGGTAGCTGTAGCGCTCGTCTCGAGCTGGGTCGTAGAACTGATTGCCCACGAGTCCGTGGCGTTCTGGATAGAGTCCGGTCGCAATGGAATAGTGGCTGGGAAAGGTCAATGACGGATAGACAGGTATGAGGGCTTCTGCCGTGGTGCCTCGCTCGGCGACGCGATCAAAATTCGGCGTGTCGTATCGCTCGCGGTAGTCATGACGGAACCCGTCGAAGGAAATCAGTACCACATAGTCTTTGTCGAGGGTTTCTGGATCGTTGATTCCCCCGGTGCCATTTGGAGTGCGAGGTGTGGTCTGAGCCGGGGCGGTGATCCCCGCACTGGCTACTGAGCTGGGGTAGGGACCGGGTGAACCCGCGCAGGCGCTCGCGGCGATGAACAGTGCAGCCAGGTAGGGTAGGTGTCCGGGTATTGCCCTCATGTTTCCCCTCCCGGAAGAGCCGCGAGGCCGGGCGGCAGCGCGGACACGCGTGATCACCGATAGACCGAGTTGTGTGGAGTAAAAATGGGGTGAGTGACGGGGATTGAACCCGCAACATCCGGAGCCACAGTCCGGCGCTCTACCATTGAGCTACACTCACCATGAAATGGGCGTGGGGATCGACCTGCGCTGGTTCGTCCCGGTGCGTCCGAGGAGGTGCCTCACGT
>CAZPZZ010000266.1:0-3369 GCA_964591245.1 uncultured Vicinamibacteraceae bacterium
GGTGGACCCAGATGTCTACGTCTGGGGGTGGAGGTCGAGGATGAATCACTGTACACTCAGCGCATTCGTATACGCGCCCGTAGCTCAGCTGGATAGAGCATCGGCCTTCTAAGCCGAGGGTCGCAGGTTCGAACCCTGCCGGGCGTGCCAATCTGCCTGTTCCGGTCTGTTACCACTCCTCGTGTGGACGTGGCCGGTGTCGTGTCTGAGAAGATTTTAAATAGATGAGCCAGTGTGGCGTGTTCGGGCTGCAGCGATCAGGCTGGTCGGGGGGCGTGCTGCTCGGCGATGACCGGAAAAGGAGCTACAGATGCGTAAGTTTTTCCTACTGTCGATGGTGATAGCCGTGTTGTTCACAACGGGAGCGCTGATGGCGCAAGATACACCCGCGTACATGGTTGTAAAGGTAACGATCACCGATCAAGATGCGTACGGCGCCTACCGAGCCGGCTTCGGTGCGGTATTTCAGCAATATGGGGGGGCGATTGTTGCCGTGAGTTCGGACCCCACCGTTTTGGAGGGGGAATGGGACGCGACCACGACGGTGGTCATTCGATTCGATTCACGTGCTGACGCGCTCGAGTGGTACAACTCAGACGCGTACCAGGAACTCATTCGCATGCGCCAGGAAGCTTCTACCGCCGACTTTATTTTGATGGACGGTAGGTAGGAATCGATTCAAGGGATCCTTCGCCGGGCCGATTACTGGGGTGTTGAGACGGGGTATTCGACATCGAACTCCCATTGTCCTGGGGGCAGTAACGGTTGGAGAACGTGATCCGCGGCCGTATCCTCACATTCATGCAAACCCGCCACGGTTCCGTGGCGCCGCAGGTACAGACATCTGTGCCCTCTCACCCGGTCGCGAATACACAGTTGCTCCCAGACGAGGGTTCCGACGATGCGTTGTGGTGCATCCCGGACTCCTACGAGGATGGGGGTGAACTCTCAGATTTCGAGCGCAGATTGATGCTACGGAGGCTTCGAGAGCTATCCGTCGGCGGCTAGGTGTGTTGTGCCTGTCTTTCGTCCCTGTGCTGTTCGAGTCAGTGCCCGTCACCCTCGAGAAACATTTGCCGTAGGGCGTCGAAGCGCGTAAGGCTGATCTGGCCCCGACTAACCGAGACATGGCCGAGCGACGCGAGGTCGGCCAGCACGCGGTTGACCTGTTCTCGGCTATTGCCAACCACACGGGCTAGTTCCTCCTGGGTGATCTTGACCGTGTAAGTTCCGGAGTCGTCTCTTGTCGCGATCCGTAGAAGTTGACGGCCCACCCGGTCGTAGGTGTCGAGAAAAATGAACTCCTCCATGCGTGCAAGATTTGTTCGCAACTTGGAGCAGAGAAAGACGATGACCTCGATCGAGATCTCCGGGGAGTTTCGTACAAGGTCGAGAAACGAGCGGCGGGTCACCACCCAGACTTCGGTTTGCTCCAGCGCTTCGGCAGTGGCAGAACGAGCCTTACCGTCCAGGAGCGCCATTTCTCCGAAGCAGTTTCCTGGCCCACAAAATAGGATCGTGAGCTGCTCACCTTCCGCGTCTTCAATGAAAATTTTGATGCGACCGCTTGCGACAAGAAAGAGGGAGTCACCGGGATCTCCCTGGCTGAAGATGCGATCTCCCCGCCGGACCTTCCGTAGGCGCATCTGCGAGGCCAGTTCGGTGACAGCGTCTGCACCAAGGCTGCTGAAAAACGGTACGCCGGACAGAAGTTCGTTCTTAGTCATCGCAGGGATCCCAGAGCAGGAACACGCTAATAGTAACGTAGGGGGGCGTCTTCGGTCAGCTGTCAGGTGGAGCGTGGGCTCCGTTGCACCTTTTCAGTATCGGGTGGTGCCATGAGTGGTCCAATATCGGGTACACCAACTTCAAACACTTCTACGGATTCTTCGACACCCTTGAGCATGTAGTCGCCATGGCTGATCCAGGAAAGCTGACCGTGTTCGGATTCCATGCCGACGGCGGCGCGCCGGGCGACGTCGAACGCACTCCGAGACAGTAGCGTCTGTCTTCCGAGGGCCAATCCCATGAGCCGTGCAGTGAATGGCTTCGCCAATCCTTCGACTTCCACCGAATTCGCACCTCTCGCAATGTCTTTCGAGTTGTTGTGTCGGACGACGACTTCGCCGAGATGAATAGCAACCCGGGTTGTCATTTCGACGCCGATTACACTGGAGAGTTCAGCCAGGGCACGGTGATATGCCATCGAGAAATTGACCGCCTCGATAGGCCGATCGAAGAAAAGAAGGAATCCATCTGTCTTATCGATCTCAGTCCCGTTGTATTGCGCGAGCAGATCCCTGGCGAGACGGTCCTGTCTGCCAAAAATTTCGGATGCTCGGGTGTCGCCCAGTTCTTCGGTCATGCGGGTACTCGCGACCAGGTCCGTGATAACGAGTGTTTTCAAGAACGTGCCTTCGGGTGGTACGCGGGTGACGGGACCCGGGTGACGAGGTCTGGCATCATCGGCACTCGAAGCGGAGCGTGCGTCGAGAGGAAGAGCGTCGACCGGTCGAGTCGGAGCTCGAGGGGCAATAAGGGTTGCGTCTTCGTTGTTCGCCGTCGACTGCACAGACACACGTATTTTGTACGGGCCTATGCAGAAAATGTCACCAGACCGCAGGCCATGTGGTCGCCCGAGTGGTAAACGAGTCAAGCCACCCTCGATAAATACGCCGTTTGTACTGGTGTCGACCACCGAATAGACACCGTGTTGGAAGGTGATCGTCGCGTGGGTACCGGACACCCGCGGATCTACCAGAGTCCAGCTATTGTCTGCACGGCGACCGATAGTCCCCCCATGCTCGTCGAAGACGTTACGGGGATCTTCGGTGAAATCGACGGGCGGATTGATAATTTCCAACGTGAGAAACATGGCGAACTAGGTATCCGGAAGGGCTCTACGGACGGCGGCCTGTCAATTCACGGAGATGATTGTTCCGGATCCGAGCGCCACAGAGATGGCGACGGTGGCGAGTTTCGAAACACGGGGACGGTGTCCTCGTCACGTTGATGCCTCATCGAGGTATTACCACCACAATCGCGTGCCGTCGCACCGGAACGCCAAAATCGTCGACTAAGTGGGGATCCTATAGCCGGGGGCCAGGTGAGGCAATATGGAGGCGGTTTGGCCATGTCAACCACAGGATCACCGCACGGGTCGAATCCTGTGGCTGCGGAGACGAGAGACTGCACCGACGGCGCCGCCGCCAGCAATGATGGCGGAGCGCGAGTGAGAGCAGATGGGGGGCTCTGCGGCGGCCGGAGCGCCGCGCCAGTTGGCGAATCCGGTATCTCGTGGTGTGTTCGCCGTAGACGCGGCCCTCTGGACGCTTGTCCCCAGACTACTGTCCGCTTTCAATGAACTCG
>CAZPZZ010000267.1:0-3344 GCA_964591245.1 uncultured Vicinamibacteraceae bacterium
CGCTCATCCGCCTGGGCGATGGCTCCTCTGAGGGTGGTCGACCGCGTCAGAGAAATGATCCCCGGACGCGGAATCGCGTGAATGACCACCGCCTTCCCGCTGACAACCCGACCCGAGAAATCGGTATCCATGCCAAGCCCGACGTCGATCACTTCGACGTCGATACCCTCCCGTGCCGTGCCAACCGACGCATAGGTCGGCGACGCAGATGCCAGCCTGAACTCGCCCCCGCTGCCGTGCACCGACAATGCCCAGGACCGGGGTACCCATTGCGGGGCGAGGTCGAGGGTCTCCACCCGCACCTCGGCCCCTGCCTGCCGCAGCCGGTCGGCCATCCACGAGGCGGTCTCGTGGTCTGCCCCGGTCCCGATAATGCGTCCCCAGTATTGATTCCCGGCATCTCGATACCGTCGCGCGATCGCGGTCTGTTCAACGACCAGTCGCTTCAATCGTTCCGCGTCGACGGTGTCATACCCGGAGGTGGACGTATCCGCAGGGCGCAGGTAAGCACCATCCGAAGGAAACGGCAGTGAGTCTGTGGATTGGGCCAGGACGACGCCGGGCGCGCCGCCGACCGAGAGCGCGCACAGCAGGATGAGGCCACTGCCCATCACAGGGGATACTGGGTTGGCCATTGCTCACCTCTCTCTTTCGTGTTCTCGCCGTGCCCCGTCCGCCGGCGCCCCGTGGGCCCACCCCACCAGACGCCGTCGAATCTCGTCGTGCCGCCCCGATCGTAGATCACACCGTGTCACCTTCGCTCATCTCTGCGCTTGACCTTCACCGCACGCACGGGCATCCTCGCTCTGATATGGTGAGGACCAGAAGGAGGAACGCGATGCACAGCGCACTCGTTACCCGGAACCCGGCATTCGCACTGGCAGCGCTCTGGGCTGTATTTGTCCTACACGCGACCGGATCATACGCACAACCAGGTGCCGCCGACGGCGAGTGGCGAGTATTCGGCGCTGACGCGGGAGCCACGCGTTACTCACCGCTCAATCAGATCGACACGAGCAACATCGCCGAGGTAGAGGTGGCCTGGCGTTGGAGCGCACGAGATCAGGGAACACCACCACCGTCCGGCCGGACCCAGATCAGTCCCCTGGTCATCAACGGCATCATGTACACCACCATCGGCAACCAGCGGAACGTCGTGGCGCTCGATGCCGCGACCGGTGACCTGGTGTGGGGATGGCAGCCCGGCGACAACGAACGCCGGTGGGGGGATATCATCGAGCCCGTCGCCCGGAGTGCCGGGCGAGGCGTCAGTTACTGGACCGACGGAGCGGGAGACGAGCGCATCTTCGTCGTCACCCCGAGCTATCAACTGGTCGCCCTCAATGCGCAGACGGGCGATCGGGTGACCGCGTTCGGCGACGCCGGCGTGGTGGACATGATGGACGACTTGCGCTGGGAGGAACGCCCGGCGGCCCTGCGGGCGGGTAGAGTCGCAAACACCTCGCCCCCGGCGATTCTCGGAAACACGCTCGTCGCGTCAATCTCGCTCCACACGGGCAGCGTGCCGACCCGGGCCTCACCCAACGAAGTCTGGCCCATGAACCTCCCAGGTGATGTTGTCGCCTATGACACCCGAACGGGGCAACGCCTCTGGCGCTTCAACACGGTCCCGAAGGCAGGTGAATTCGGTGTCGACACCTGGCTACAGGCGGACAAGTTGCTGTGGGATGTTCCCACCGGCACGCATCCCTGGGTGACGGAATATCCAGAACTCCTCGATGCATCCTGGAAATACACAGGAAACATCGGGCACTGGGCACCGGTCACCGTGGACGCGGAACTCGGCCTCTTCTACGTGGCGACCGAAACGGCCACGAATGACTACTATGGCGGATATCGGCCTGGAGACAATCTCTTCGCCAACTCCATCCTCGCGCTCGATGCCCAAACAGGCGAGCGGAAGTGGCACTTCCAGCTGACGCATCATGAACTCTGGGACTACGACATCCCCACCGCACCGATCCTGGTCAACCTCCAGGTAGGTGGCGCCCCCATCAAGGCGCTCGTGGCGCTCTCGAAACAGGGTTTCGCCTACGTCCTCAACCGCGAGACGGGTGCTCCGGTCTGGCCCATCGAGGAGCGTCCTGTGCCCACGTCGGACGTCCCGGGCGAGTGGACGTCGCCGACCCAACCTTTTCCAAGCAAGCCACCGGCATTCGAGCGACAGGGCGTTCTGGAGGAGGACCTCATCGATTTCACGCCAGAACTTCGAGCCGAGGCTCTGCAAATTGCTGAGAACTACCGGTTGGGTCCCCTGTACACGCCGCCGTCTATCGCGGAACCGGACGGCAACCGTGGGACCCTTGCACTACCCAGTGCGGGCGGAGGCGTGAACTGGCCGGGCGGTGCGGTAGATCCGGACGAGGGCATTCTCTTCGTGCCCTCAGCCACGCGCCTGCAACTCTTCGCCCTGCGAGACGGCACCGAGGGAACCGGGGTCCGCTACCACATCTCATTCGCGCAAGGCGCCCCGAGAGTGCGCGACCTTCCCCTCATCAAACCACCCTACGGCCGGATCACCGCAATCGATCTCAAGGCAGGAGAACTGCTATGGCAAATTCCGCACGGTGAGACTCCGCGCTACATCACCGAGCACCCTGACCTACAGGGCGTGGACATACCCAGCACGGGGATACCGACACAGGGTTCCGGTCTTCTGGTCACATCCACGCTCCTCTTCTCAGGCGAGGGGGCACGCGGTGCCCCGTTACTCCGCGCCTATGACAAGCGGACGGGAAACGTGGTGCACGAGATCCAGCTCCCTGGCGGGCCGACCACTGGATTCCCCATCACCTATATGGCCGGTGGGAAGCAACACATCGTCGTGGCCGCACTGGATGAGGACAACATCGCCGAATTGGTCGCGCTCACACTGCCCTAGGAGCCTGGAGGGATCGACGGCTTCCGGTACGGCGCTAGCGCGGGGTCCAGACGAAGACCTCCCACGAACGCAACGGTTCCGGGCCAGGTCCGTCCATCTGCATCCCCGTTTGCGCCGACCACTGTTCGAGCAGCGGAATGCGTGCGTCGCCCACGACCTCCTCTGCTCGCATGGCATACGTCTCGTCGCCAAAGCGCAGCCAGCCATCGCCGCCGCCCTCTCTGACGCGCTGCGCCCAGTAGCCGCCGTCGGGCCGCGTGGCGGTGATGACGTTATCCGGTGTCCCGGCGTAAGCAAGATAGACGACAAAGGGGGGAAACCCGGCCATCTTCATGACCATCGGGCCCTGATGAGCATCAAAGACTGGCGAGAAGTCGCTCGCGGCGGCCGAATCACCGAAGACAATAATGAACCCAGGAGTGCGGGCCAACCACTCGTTACC
>CAZPZZ010000268.1:0-3342 GCA_964591245.1 uncultured Vicinamibacteraceae bacterium
AAGAGACGCGTCACCTTGACGACAATCGCACGATTCTCGAGCGACGGAAAGCCGCGTAGCAAGGTATCTCGCTCATCCGTATAGACCACGAACAGCTCACTTCCCGGCTGGTATTCCCATCGAAAACGGATATTCGTGCTCAAGGCGTTGTTACTGGAATTGAATTGCACGAGCGCCGCACTGAACATCCTCGGCGTCAGCGTATAGGTCGATCGTACCGCGACCAGTTGCATCAGCAACTCGCCTTGCGGCAGGGAGATCCAATTAAAGGACATCGACGGTTCAACACTGAGATTCGACGACAGCGCCACCCGCCCACTGGAATACCCGAGGCTCGTGCGCTCGCCACCAAAAAAGTCCCCTCGATCAACGCTGATGCCCCCGGAGATGAGTCGCTGGCTCGCGAGCACGTAAACCACACGTTTGTTCAGGAATGAATAGGCGCCAACCGGGATGTCGACATCAGGGGCGATCTGAAAAGGTTGGTTGAGATACTCGTAATTGTCTGTCGCGCCGGCGAAGATGCGATCGCCATTTTGGAACTCTGTGGCAAACAACGCTTGTTGGATTCTGGTCGCCAGCGCTCCGGCCCCGTCCCGGGTATAGTCCAGACTGCCTTCCAGGAGAAAGCGCCTTACATGCTCCTGGGATGCCGGACGCGGTGTCCATCGAAACGATCCGAAGTTACGGCGAAAATCCGCGCGCCGGACAAACCCTACCTCCGGATTGAAATGCTTGCCGACGGCCAGGTGGTCCAAGGTCACACCCCACCGGTCTCCGCTGTAGTCAATCTTCGCCTGGTAACTCAGATCATCGCTCTTGTACTCCGGGCTTTCGCTGCGAGCCAGATACGCATTGACTCTCAGGTTGTCGTAGAACCCGAAGTCACCGTCCACGCCGTACACCCGATTCCCACCCTCCTGAGCAATGGAAACCGAGCGCCCCGTGAACAGTGTCCCCACGGTACTGCGACGCAGTACATCCCTCTTGAGCCGAACAACCGAGAAATTTGTGGGAACGGCACCGGTCCCTGACTCTGTACCGGTCTGTACGTTGAGCAACCCCACACTGTAGGGCCCGGCTTTTCCTGTCAACCGCCCCCCAACCTCGATCGGCACCGTCCTCCCCCCACTCAGGCCAATGCGGCGGCTAAAAAAGAGAACCGGTGTGACCGTGCCATAGCGTTCGCCCTTGAAGTGATAGGCGCTGGCCATGGGTCCAGAGTTTCGACCTGGGCCAAAATCAAACAGCCCCTGTCCCTCCAGAAAGAATTCACGCTTTTCAGGGAAAAATAGGCCAAATCTCGTGAGGTTCACCTGCTGTTCGTCGACCTCCACCTGGGCGAAGTCGGTGTTGTAGGTGAAATCCGCAGTCAGGCCCTCGGTCACACCAACCTTGACGTCGACACCTCCGTCAGCTCCCAGTGCGGTTGAGCCTCCGGCACCACTGAACTGGGTCGTAGCATCCGCGATGCCATAAGGCTTGATCTCAAATCGCCGACCTGAGTCCGGGACCTTCAGATCAACAATCGTCGCGGCCGATGAAAACTTGTACATCCCCATATAGGAGAGCGCCCGGGGAATGGGCGCAAGAAAGGAGATCTCGTTCTTCGCGGCAACGCGACGTTGTACATTGAGCCCCCAACGCTGGGTTCCACCCGGCCGGTAACGGAGTGTCTTGAAAGGAATGGCCATTTCGACGGACCAGCCTTCCTCAAAGCGGCTGGCGCGGACATTCCAGACACCGTTCCAATCCCGGTTCGACGTCTGTTCGTTGGCCACCGTAGCATCAAAAATACCACCCAGCAGGTTCGTCTTGAATTCGTACCCGTTGCGACGATCGAGAAAGGTGTCGATCAGAACCGCAATCGTCTCGTTCCCGAAGATGCCGCGACCGTCTCGCTTGATCTCATTGGCAATAATGCGCTCCGGATCCTCGCTCCAGCACCGGAGAGACACATAAAATGTGTCGTCGTCGAAAAGCACCCACACCTCTGTCTGATCTGTGGCCAACTCCCCCTCGGCAGGTTCCTGCTGGGTAAAGCCGCTAACGGGTGGCACATCGCGGTACACCGATTCATCGAGTCGTCCGTCGAACTCGAGAGGAGCGTCCAATTGGATCGCGCGTACCACAATATCGACGGGAAGGTCGTCAGGGATGTCTATCGGCAACGGCGCGACCGGAGGCACCTTGCTGCTGTCTTGACTCTGATCCTGGCCCACTGGCCGCCCCCCGGAGGCGTCGCCCGGCGCGGACACCGATAGCGGGCGGGACACTCCACCCCGGGCCAGCACCTCTGCAAGCTGCACGCTCAATTCGTCTTGCAGTGCAAATAGCTCCGACCGGTCACCATCCAACGTCACGGCATCGAGGAGACGGCCGCTCTCTGTGTCAACAACTCCCGCGGTAACCCGAAGATGCGTCTCAACCTGTTGATAGCTCCCGCGTATGACCCAGCGCGCATCACCCGTAACATCCGCCGAACTCAGGGCGACTCCAAGATCGACAACCAGCGCTGAAGCAAAACCGAACCCCAGCCAGTCATCAGATGGCGTGGACGTAAGATTGGCGAACGGGACCACTGCCACGTCCGCAAGGGCTTCGGACGACGTCACGCGCATGGCTTCTTGAGCGGCAACGCTACCTCCCAAGGCCATCAGTCCGCATGCCCAACCGACCACGACCACGCTACGCATCGTCATCATCGCGCTTCGCCAACGCCAGAAACCACCCGCCACCCACAAAACACGCCGACGCCGCAGAGCATGACAATGCGCGCACACGTGCCCGTGCGACCCTCCTCATCAGGTGCCACAGGGCACGATTTGAAGAGACGCCAACTTAGGATTGTACCGTTATCCCAAAACGAGCGTCTTGCTAGCTGTATCCACAACGCCTCTGCTAGGTGTCTGGTGCCTCTGGCGGACCAACCGGCGTTTGACATTCCTCCTCCGGCTTGCCAACAATAGAGGTTCCGATGTCTTGGCTCAGACAGCATCTCTCGGGTGTGGCGATCACCACCGGCAGCGCGCATCTCGCCGCGCTCGTCGCGCTCTCCGTCGCCCTGTGCTGTCAACACAGCGAACATCGAGTCGCGGAGCCAATGTCTTGCCCCATGCACAGATCGGCCGATGAGGCCTGTTCCATGGCGCACGGCCCCATGCATGGCGGATCTGGCGGCAACGCCACCGCGCACGGCGACCACGGAACCCACGAGGTCGCATCACGGCAACAGGGTACGACGTTACCGAACGCGGATTGCCAGTTGACCTGTACGGATGAGTTGTCACCAGAGATGATACTGGGCACGGCGGCAGTCCTGCAGGCACACGCCAGCTGGCA
>CAZPZZ010000269.1:0-3323 GCA_964591245.1 uncultured Vicinamibacteraceae bacterium
CGGGTTGATGTGGAAGCGTTCGACGTTGGTGATTTTCATTGGGCTGGCCTCAGATCGAAATGGGCTGGGTGATGTCGATATCGGGCAGGGTCGTCGTCAGCACGGCCTGGAGCTGGGCTGCGGTTTCGGGGTCGATGGCGCTGCCGGGGTGGCGGACCTGATTGCTATGCGCTAGCCCGCGCAGGCGGAAGATCTCCTTGCGGATGGCGACGCCGGGTTGCTGTTCGAAGACAATTAGCGGTAGAAAGCGCTGGTAGATATTGTGCACCCGTTCCTGCTGGCCGGCGTCGCGGGCTTTGACCAGGGCCTGGAGCACCTCGGGAAAGGCGAAGCCGGTCATGAAGCCGTTGGCGCCGCTTTCGAGGTCGTACTGACCATAGAGGGCGCCTAGGCCCGTGAGGATGCTGACGCGGCTCTTCTTTAGCCCGGCGCGCAGGGCCCGCGTTTTTGGCGGTGTGGGGACGGCTTCTTGTTTTATACAGGTGATTTGCGGAATTTCGCGGACGAGTTTGATCAGCAGCGGCAGTGCCATGTGGACCTGTGTCGAGGCGGGGTGGTCTTGGGCGACGATCGGGATCGCTATGGCCTCGGCAACGCGCTGGAAGTACTCGAAGATCTTGTCGGGATTGGGCACCGGTTCGCGCGCGGGGGTTACCATCACCCCGGCGGCGCCCAGTTGCTCGGCCAGGCGGCTCAAATCGCAGGTCGCCCGGGTGCCGGCATGGCTGGTGCCGACGACCACGGGCAGGTTGCCGGCGGCGGCGATGGCGGTGCGGATCAGTGCTTCGCGCTCAGCGTCGAGCAAGCGGTTGGATTCGCCGAGCACGCCGAGGATGGTGACGCCGTCGACCCCGAGTTTCCTCATAAAGCGGACGATGCGGTCGAACGATTCGAGATCGGGGTTTTCGTCCGCATCGAAGGGGGTGATCACAATGGGAAAGACGCCGGTAAAATCGACGGGGGCCATGCTCGCTCCTTTTACGGGGTATGGCGCAGGACTTTGCCAGGATTCATCAGGTAGTCGGGGTCGAGCGCGTTCTTGACCTTGCGCATGATCTCGACGGCGGGTCCGCACTCCTTTTCGAGCGCGGCGATTTTGCCCAGACCGATGCCGTGCTCACCGGTGCAGGTGCCGCCGGCCTGCAGCGCCAGATCGACGAGCTGGGCGCCAAGATCTTTGACCTGGGCCAGTTCGCCCTCGTTGCCGGGTTCGATGATACAGACGACGTGGTAATTGCCATCGCCGACGTGGCCGAAGAGCGGCGCGGGAAAATCAAGATCCTGCACTAGCACCCGGGTCTCGCGAATGCAGTGGGCCAGCGCGGTGATTGGCACGCAGACATCGGTGACATAGCCGGTTGCGCCAGGGCGCAAGGCGCGACAGGCGTGGTAGGCGTCGTAGCGGGCTTGCCACAGGCGGTCGCGCTCGCCTTGCGCGGTGGCCCAGCGGAAGGGGCCGCCGCCGTGGCGGGCGACGATCTCGGCGGCGGCCTCGGCCTGTGCGACGACGGCGGCATTGCTGCCGTGGAATTCGAAAAAGAGCGTCGGGGCTTCCGGGTAGCTTAGTTGCGAATACTGATTGCAAGCCGCCATCTGCACCTCGTCGAGAAATTCGAGCCGGGCCACAGGAATACCCTCGCACAGCGTGGCAATGGCAGCGGCGATGGCTGCATCGATGTCGGCGAAGGGGCAGACCGCGGCGGATACCGCGGTGGGGATTCTGGACAATTTGAGCGAAACTTCGGCGATCAGCGCCAGGGTGCCCTCGGAGCCGACGAGCAAGCGGGTCAGATCGTAGCCGGCCGAGGATTTGCGGGCGCGACCGCCGACCTCGACTATCGCGCCATCGGCGAATACGGCCTTGAGACCGAGCACATTGTCGCGCATGGTGCCATAGCCGACGGCGGCGCTACCCGAGGCGCGGGTGGCGGCCATGCCGCCCAGCGAGGCGTTGGCGCCGGGATCGACCGGGAAGTGCAGACCGGTATTTTGCGCTTTGAGGTGGTCGTTGAGCTGGTTGCGGGTGACGCCGGCTTCGACGGTGGCGTCCATGTCGGCGGTATTGATGGCGAGGATGCGATTCAGGCGCGAGAGATCGACGGTGAGTCCGCCGTGCACGGCGACGATGCCGCCCTCGACGGCGGTGCCGGTGCCGAAGGGAATGAGTGGCACTTTGTATGCGGTACAGAGGCGGGCGATAGCGGATATTTCGTCGACACTTGTGGGATAGGCCACGGCCAGCGGTGGGCGGGCGGCGTGGGGGGAGGCGGCAGTGGCGTGGGCGTCGCGTGCCGGCGGGCTCTGGTCAAAGCGCGCGCCGAGTAGAGCGGCGAAAGCGGCGGTCGCCTGGGGGGGAAGTGCGTCCATAGAACGGGTAATATGTCCAAAGGCGGACGGCCGGTCAAAAATATCAGGTGGCGAGAAAATTAAGCAGTGCTGCGTTGTCCATCTCGTGGCCTTTTTGGGGGGAGACGATGCGCTGGATGGCGTCTGCGGCGCCGAAGGCCTGGTAAATAGCGCGCAATTCGGCGATGGCGGGCTCGACCGTCTCGTTGTAGGACGCCGAATAGTTGTCGCGGTCGGGGGTGTCGAACTCGCCGTAGTGCAGGGCGATGGGGCGCGGGGCGTTGAGGCCGGCGATATCAGCGCGGTCCATCCACTCGAGCACCTTGGGGATGCAGTGGGCCGGGGCGTTGTAGCAGCGGGCGTAGATGGCGGCGAACGAGCCGAGGCTGCCGCTGGCGAAGATTTTGCGCACCCGCGCGCTGAAGGCCGGATAGCTGAGCGCCAGGTCGCCGCCGTAGGAAATGCCGACTGCGTCCAACTCCTGCTCCTCGTATTCGCGCGCCAGCCAGTCTTCCCAGCGCATCAGGTCTTCGATGGTCTGCCCTAGCAGCGGCCAACCGTGCTGAAAGCCGTCGGTGCTGAGCGAGAAGCCCCGGGGCTCTGCGTCGGTCCAGTAGTCGAGGCGCTGACCTTCCTCCTGCGCGGCGATATCCTGCAGGGCGCCGAAACCGCGCAACTCGGGGCACAGCACCAGATGTCCGGCTTTGGCCAGTTCGAGCGCGAAGCGATGGTGGTAGTCGTCTGCGAGGCCGATGGCTGGGCCAACTGTGCCGTGACCGTGGATGGCCATAACCGCGCTCTTCTCGATCTCTTTGGGCACGAGGATATAGGCCGGCAGCGAGAGGCGGTCGTTTACCTGCATGACCAGTGCTTCGACTTCGACGCCCTCGATCTCGGTGTCGCGGTGGGTTGCGACCGGGCACGGGGAGGGCTTTTCCAACGCCAGCAACTCGACGAGTTTGGCGCGGCAGCTTTCG
>CAZPZZ010000270.1:0-70 GCA_964591245.1 uncultured Vicinamibacteraceae bacterium
ACATTCCGTCTTTGGATTGATAAATAGTATTCACCTGATTATCAGCTAAGCCATCTGCCATATTCAAAGT
>CAZPZZ010000270.1:170-3281 GCA_964591245.1 uncultured Vicinamibacteraceae bacterium
ACATTCCGTCTTTGGATTGATAAATAGTATTCACCTGATTATCAGCTAAGCCATCCGTATATCTGTAGTTTTTCCATTTCCCTCTCCCTAATTCCCTCCTAGATAGTCGATCACTGAGGACCTCAGAATACATATCTTCAAGTGAAATTTTAGAATCGACAACCTTAGCATCATCGTAAAGAACACCATGGTTATTGTTTCCCGTTAAATCCTTAACCTCATCACCACCGTTGTCAAAGTTCCAATATCCAACTAACCCTTGTTCCTTTCCCGTTAGAATTCTGGTCATATTCGACTTAATCTCTTGTTGAGTCCTATCATGATTCCAAACTCTCAACTCATCTATTTGCCCATGCCAAGTGGGGGCTGAATTGTTTCGTCCGCTCAATCCCCAAACATTTCCACCAATCAGATTATTTTCTCCATTCTGAATGGCAAAAAAGCTACCTGTGTAACTCATTTTGGCAACTAATTCACCATTAAAATAAAGTTTCAACCCTCTCGGACCAGATATCGCTGCTATGTGACACCATCGACTCAGATTTAGCACATCATCAACATGAAGATAATAGGGAGCATGGTTCTTATCATAAATAAGAAATCTTAAGTGTGGAGATTCCCAGTCATTAATAATTTCCATCACTTGTTCCATTCTGCCATATGAAAAGACTTTGGAAAAAAAATTAAAGCTTTGCCATTTAGCCCAGAATTCCACTGTTGCTTCTTCGAGGTTATTAAATATATTGCTTGGTAATCTTACATAATCACCATCACCATCTAGGGTCAAAACACGATTAGTATTACTATGCGCAACTATATGAACAAGAAAAAACAAGCAAATAGACACACATACTGCAATTTTGTTAATGCGAAGCATTAATGAACTCCATATATTAATTGACGATTTTTTCATCGTAGATAACCTGGCAATAGGAATCTGACAATTAAGGTTTAGCCAGATGAAGCATTCTATCACGATTGTGATTTCGGGGTAAAGCGGTGGGGTATTGGCAGGAATTTCTCGCGCCAATCAGGCCCATAGCACCCAAAGTTGACGGTTTATCGTATCAGCTAAATTCTTAGCAGAAGGCTTATCTCAAGAGCGGCAGGATATTCTGCGAAATCGGTGTCTTGGATGCTGGAACGCGAGGCTTCGATATTCTGCGTTTGGCTAGTCAGGTTGGACATAGTGAAAGCTAAGCGATTCTGCATCGAACCCAAGTAGCTTCGTTCCTGATTTATCATGTCAATGACCAGGTTATATGGCCCAGTATTTCCAGAGATCTTCTGGTACTTCATATCGAAATTCAGGTGACTGTCTTTGATGATGATGAGGCCAACGCGCAAAAAGCGCAATACGTGGAGAATCATTGACATTGATTGAGCCATCGTGAGTCAGATAGGAATGCCAAAGTACCACATCACCAGCACGAGCCACAAATTCTTTGCCTCCAGTCTTGAGGTTATCACAGAGGTTATCGCAGAAGGTATCCCAAGAAAATCCCTCTTCTCTCAGAAAGCTACCATCCACATGCGAAGGGTTTTGTCGAAAGTAGCGATGGGCCGTATGATGGCTACCAGGCCAAAATGTGAAGGCCCCTCCACTTGGTTCCACATCATACAAATAAGTAGTAGCTCCAACCATAAAAGGTAACCATCCACTAGCACCGTAGGCATCAATGTGTCCCGATTTAGGCATCTTCCAAGATTTCTCTGGTTCAGGCCAACGAATGGTGGGAACACCACCACCCGCAACAAAGGCACCGCCACCTAATTGTTGGATGATCGAGGTCAGGGCTGGATGATAAACCAAAGCAGATTCAGGTGGATCATATTGGTAACCATCTAATCCACTACGAATTTTGGGCCAACTTTCGGGTTGGTCTAAACTGGCTTCCAGTTCACGCCAGATTTGCTGGCACCAGTGATCCAGTGAGGATTGGTCGAGCAGATTCTCTAAAATCAGAAAGCCGTAAGTCTTAAAATGTTGGACTTGCTGCGGGGAAAGCGGTGTGGATGAAGTCATAAATTCTCCCTCAAATGAGATAAATGTTGTTCAAATTAGCTTTGGTGATTTGGTGGGAATAGATTTCCCCATTTTACTGATTAACCATCGCCTTAGAAAAGTGGACGAACTTTCCAATTTAGGTAATGAAGGCTTTTAAAGACAGATCAGGTTAATTAACCGAAGGCTTGGTCAAGTGGAAGAATACAAAGGGAACGGATAGAAGAAAAAGGGTAACAACTAGGGCCACTGATACCCGCCTGATTAATCCCGTACACGAGTTATCTATTGCGCGGTATCAGTAAAGCCCAAAAACTAATCGGACCAAATTGACGAGATTGGAATCGAGATTTTCTCAATTGGAACCCCTTAATTATTATTTATTTTTTCTTTAGAGACCTAGTTTTTCACAACACCTCATTATTTGTCAAAATAAATTTTTCTATGGTTCTTAGAAATCCATTGTCTTTCCATGTTGATAATGCATTTGCAGGACACAACATAACTTGGCAACAATCCTACAGAATCCCATTTAACCTCGAAAAAAAACCAATATGTTTGCGGCATAGACGCTGAACAAACTGCATATCTAGGAATAGGAGATAAGTACGTCAACTACATCAGTTGCCCTGTGAATCCCAAGTTGTAGAACTAGATTAAATATTCTATCACGATTACGTTGGGGTAAAGCGGTGGGGTAGCCTGAGGCTGTGATGCAAAATGAACCCACTCACACCAACCTAAACCTAGTTCAGACAAGCGTGTATGGGTTGTGTAGCCTTAGTTCTTGCTAGAAGGGATACAGTGCTACGCTGATTTTGAAGTTGATCTTTTGCGCGTGAAAATTATCCGACGTAATGTATGTACCGCCGTGGGCATACTAACGATTTGTGGGGATACATCCTCAGTATAAATCCAGTTGAACCAAACCGTACTCTATTTCAATATGATCATCTTCTGTGTGGATGTGTAGCCTGCAGTCTTCAGCGAATAGAAGTAAGTGCCGCTAGCCACTTGTTCTCCAGATTGCGTTTGCCCATCCCAGTAGATGGCTCTTGATTGACTGACATAGCTTCCCGCTTGCAGATAACCTACGCTGATGCTTC
>CAZPZZ010000271.1:0-3267 GCA_964591245.1 uncultured Vicinamibacteraceae bacterium
TGAAAAAAACCGACGGGGGCGTGATCGGCATGATTTCCGCCACCCGGGTCGGCTACCACAACAGCAATATGGTCCTCGCCAACCAGTTCCACGAGCAGATGTACGCCAGCAAGCGCGAGCACGTGCCAGTCGGCCTGGCGCTGATGGAAGCCAAGCAAATGGCGTTATCGCTCTTCGGCCCCACGGACCTGGCTTTTCGCAATATGCAGCGCTACTCGCTCTTCGGCGACCCGGCGACGCGGCTGGCGCTGCCGCGCTACCGGGTGCAGATCGAAGTCGCCGACTCGCTCAGCGCGCTGGGCGAAGTCTCGGTCAGCGGACGAATCCTGGACCCGGCTGGCGATTTCGCCGCCTCTTATCAGGGTCAGGTGTGGTTGCAGGCCTTCGACTCGAGCGTGCGGAGCCGGTTGGACGGCTTTTCCTACCAACAGGTCGGAGCGCATATGTTCCGCGGGCGGGTCGCGGTTGTCGATGGGCGTTTTGCCACTGCGTTCCGCGTGCCCAAGGACATTACCTACGGCGGGCGCAACGGCCGCGTTAGCGCCTACGCATGGAGCGACGCGCAGCCGGCGGCCTACGGGTCGGTGGGCGACTTGGTGCTTGAGGGCACGGCAGAGGGCGTGGAGGCAGATCTCGTAGGGCCGGAGATCGCCCTGCGCTTCGAGGGGGCCAGCGGCAATACCATTCCCACCCAGACTACGTTGCACGCGACGATCACCGACCCGAGTGGCATCAATATCACCGGCGAGACCGGTCACGCCATCGAGTTGGCCATCGACGGGGAAGTGTTCGTACTGACCGACTTCTACAGCTCGCCGGAGGGGGACTACCGGCGGGGCGCGATCGAATTTCCCCTGCCCGAGTTGGAACCAGGAGCCCACGAGGTTCGTCTGAAGGTCTGGGACAACTTCAACAATTCGTCTCGCGCCACCGTGACGGTGAAGGTCCGGGAGGGGGGCGATTCCGGCATCGCCAATGCGCTATTTCACCCTAACCCTATGCGGGATGCCCGCGGTCATTTCACCTACGAACTCAAGGAAAACATGAGCGCGGTGCGGATCCAGGTCTTTTCGCTTGCCGGTCGCCTGGTCGACGACTTGGATGGGCGGGTGGGTGAAGGTTACAACCAGGTGGCCTGGAATCCGGCGGCGGATCTGGCCAACGGTACTTATCTTTACAAAATAGCTGTCGAGCGGGACAGCGGTTCCCGCAGCGAGCTAAAAGCCGCCCTGCAGGTCGCCAAGTGAGCGCGAGAGGAGTGCCTTTGCAGCAGTGAGAACGCCTTAGTAGTAGTGGGCAGCCCGTTTGTAGAAGACAAACAGCTATTCTTATTTTCTCCAGATCTGAGGAGGACTCCGCGATGAGGAAACTGACCACCTTGATACTGATGGGGCTTTGCCTGGGCCTGTTGCCCGACAGGGCCCAGGCCACGCCGGAGAGCCGCGCTGCTGTGCTCTTTCTGCTGATTGAGCCCGGTGCTCGCGCCATCGGCATGGGCGAGACCTATGTCGCCATCGCCGACGACGCCACCGCCAGCTATTTCAATCCCGCCGCCCTCGCCGGGCAGACCCGCAAGAAAGTCAACTTCACCCATAGCAAGTGGCTGCCCGGGCTGGCCGACGACCTCTCGTACGAGTTTCTGGCCTATTCGACGCCCGTCGAGGGCTGGGGCAATATCGGCGTTAACGTGGCGCTGTTGAATCTCGGCGAGCAGATCCGTACCGACGAGCGCGGTAACACCCAGGGTACTTTCCGCAGCTACGACATGGCGCTGTCGGCCGCCTACGGTGCGGATATCGGCGACAATATGTCGGCCGGCATCGGCCTCAAGTTTATCCGCAGCAATCTCGCCGACCAGGGCGCTGGCATCGAGCGCGGCAAGGGCGTGGGCAATAGCTTCGCCGCCGATATCGGGCTTTTATGGAAGATGACGCCGGAGATCAGCTTCGGCGCCGCGCTGCGCAATCTCGGTCCCAAAATCGCCTATATCGACGCCAGTCAGGCCGACCCGTTACCGCAGCACATCGTTTTGGGCACGGCCTACGAGTTGATGGACACCCAGTACCACGATGTGTTGCTGTCCTTCGACCTCTACAAGCCACTGATCGCCGACGGGTCCTTCCTCGGCAACCTGGTCAAGGCCTGGGCCGACGAGGGCATGGGCGATGAGCTTAGAGAGATGGATCTGCACGTCGGCGGCGAGTATAAATACGGGCTCTCCGCGCGCCAGGACGAGGCCTTCTTCGCGCTGCGCGCCGGTTATTCGTGGGATAGCGACGGCGAGTTGAAGACTCCGACCTTTGGCGTCGGGCTCAAATACAACCGCTTCCAGGTCGATGTCGCCTATATCACCGGCGAAGACACGCCGATGCAGGACAACACGCGGTTCTCGTTGAACCTCATTTTCTAAATTGACGATCTATGGTCGGGGACGCGGTTGCCACGTCCCCGATCGGCATTTTTGCGATTTTGTCCCTTTGTTGCCGCTAATCCTCTGTAGCTTGCTTTTTTGCGCCGGGGCCACGGCCGCCCAGGAGTGGCGCGTCCTAGCTCTGCGCGCGGATTTTCCGCTCGAAAGTCCAGACGAGTCGACGACCACCGGTCTGGGTGCTTTTGACCTGCGCTTCGCAGTCGATGCCAGCGATGACTACGCGCCTCCTTTCGATCTGCCTCCGCACGATCGCACCTACTTCGAGAAGCACCTGCGGGCGCTCGACCGCTACTATCGCACGGTCTCCGAGGGGCGGGTGGAGATCGCGGCGGAGGTCTTTCCGCGCGAGCAGCGGCTGGCCTATACGCTGCCCCGGAGCATGCTGCACTACGGCAACGGACGCACTACCGAGGAAATAGGCGCCAAGTGGATCGAGCTGTTGCGCGACGCGCTGCAGTTGGCGCTTGCCGACCCGGACGGACCGGCACTGTCCGACTACAATAGTTTTCTCGTCTTCCACGCCGGGGTCGGCCACGAGACCGGCCAGCTCAACGACATCCGCTCGGTCTTTTTGGAGCAAAGCGATTTCGCGCGCTTTAACGGCGGGCCGCTCGAGATAGGTGGGATCGAGATCGACGAGGCCTGGATTCTGCCCGAATCGCCCAGCAACAACGGCCGCGGCGGGCTCAATGGGTTAATGGCCAAGTTTTTCGGCAACCAGCTGGGTTTGCCGGGGCTGTCGAATTTCGCCGACGGTCTACCGGCGTTGGGGAGCTGGAGTCTGATGGATGTCGGCGCCAATGCGCTGGGTTTCGCGCGGATCGACAGCCTGGAGC
>CAZPZZ010000272.1:0-3143 GCA_964591245.1 uncultured Vicinamibacteraceae bacterium
GTTCCTACAACTGGTGCCTGCTCTACGCCATCGGCGGCGGCGAGCACCTGGTCGACCTGGCGCTGAAACACTGGAACGCGACGACGCGGCTGTTCGACGACCGGCACGGCAACCGGGCGGGCCATCTCGAGTACCGGCACGGGGCCAGGAAGAAACTGCAGTACAGCATCCACAACGAGTACTTCGGCCTGGCCAACCCCGGTGACGCCGAGTGGCACCACATGGGGGAAGGCAACATGGCCTTCTACGACTTCGGGGTAGCGGATCCGACGATCTCCGAGAACGCCAGACGGGCGCGGCGCTTCGCCGGCATGTTCATCGGCGAGGACGAGGAGGCTCTCAACTACGATCCGCAGCACAAGGTCATCCGCTCGCCAATCCACAGCAGCGAAGGACCCTACCACTCGGCCAGTCTCGAGTACGTGAAGAACTACCTGCACGGCGGCTGGTGCCACTACGACAACCCGGACTGGAAGCCGCGGCCGATGGGCGCGCGATCATCCCTGTGGCCGGTGGTCGAGGAGCTGGAGTTCGGCTGGTGGGACGACCCGAAGCGGAGCAAGGAAGTCATGGACCTCTTCAACCATATCGTGCTCAACGCGGACATCGCTGCGAATCTCTCCGCCACCGGACTGGTGACCAACGCCTACCTCTACACCGGCGACGAGAAGTACAGGAAGTGGGTGCTCGATTACGTCGATGCCTGGCTGGACCGGACGCGGCAGAACAACGGGATCACGCCCGACAACGTCGGTCCCACCGGGAAGGTCGGCGAGCACCGCGACGGCGTCTGGTTCGGCGGTATGTACGGGTGGAACAGCTACTATGGTTACCAGCGCCTGTTCCACTCGATCATGGTGGCGACCGAGTGCGCCGTTCTGCTCAGCGGCGACCTGGGCTATACCGAGCTGATGCGGTCCAACCTCGAGGTGCTGCTGGAGAACTCCTTTACCCGCGACGACGGCCACCTGCTGGTGCCGGTGCGCCACGAGCGGGATGGTTGGTATACGGAGATGGACGGGGATGATCCGGTCTACCTGAGCCCGCGGCCGTTGCGCGTCTACGAGCCGGTGCACGTCTACCACATGACGTTCGCGCAGAAGGATTACGACCTGATCGCGCGCCTGCGCGAGGGCGACAAGGAGCGGGACTGGAACGTGACGGAATTCCACGGTGACCGTCGCGCCGACTGGTTTTCGGAGTACAGCCGGTTCCAGTACTACGACGGCAGGAATCCGGACTGGCCGGTCAAGGCCCTGACGGCGCAGTATCAGCAGGCAGTCGACGCCTGGGACCGGCTCAGGAACGACGACCGCGACGCGACGCAGCTGATCGCCGACAACGAAGAGCCGCCGAATCCGGTCTTCACCAAAATCCTGGTGCAGACCACCATGGGCTGCCCGCACTCGGTCTATCACGGCGGCCTGTTGCGGGCGACGGTGCGTTACTTCGATGCCGACCGGATGCGGCCCGGCCTGCCTCCGGATGTCGGTGCGCTGGTCGACAGCCTGGGGGCGGACGGCGCCGGCATCCAGCTGGCCAACGTCAGCCGCAGTGAGACTCGCAACCTGATCGTGCAGGCTGGCGCCTTCGGGGAGCACCAGTTCACCGAGGTGAAGGTCGGAGAGGGGGTCAAGAAGGTGGACGGCAAGTACTTACGCGTCGAGCTGCCGCCGATGACCAGTGTGCGCTTGGAGGTGGGGCTGAAGCGTTTCTGCAACGACCCGAGCTACGCCTTCCCCTGGCACGGCGGCTCGGTGCCCGTACCGTTCCCATAGGCGGGACAGCGCGGCAGGGCGAGGTCAGGAGCGGCGCCGGTGGTGGTCGATCTCCATGGCCTCGAGCATCTCGGCGACGTCGCTGAACTTCACCCGGGGGGCTCCCCGGGGCTTGCCGCGCTCCACCTCCTGGGCGTCGCGCCGCTCCCAGTCCGCGAAGGTGGCGTAGGGCACGCCGCGGCTGTCGAGGAGGGCGGCGACCGATCGATCCTCGAGTTCGGGTCGCTGGCCGATCACGCCCGATTCCAGGTCTTCGAACATCAGCTTGACCACGTCGGCTGACGCCTTCTTGTGCATGCCGATCAGGCCGCGCGGTCCGCTCTGCGCCCAGCCGACTGCATACTCGCCGGGTCGGGCAGCGCCGGACCCGGGGTCGATCACGCGGCCCTCCCTGTTGGCGATGGTCCCCTGTGCGGAATCGAACGGCACGCCGGGCAGGGGTTCGCCGCGATAGCCTATGGAGACGAAGACCCAGTCGACCTCCACCTCTTCGAACTCGCCGGAGCCGCGTGGCCGAACGTCGCCGGCCTCTTCTACCAGGACGTTCTTCTCCAGCCGCATGCGGCGCACCCGTCCCTTGTCGTTGCCGCACAACTCGACGGGTGAGGCGCAGAAGCGCATCCGCACGTTGCGGCTCCGCGGGTTCGGCTCCGCCGCCGCGTTATTGAGAATTTCCATGGAGTTGGCTACGCCCGACCCGGAGCCCGCCGCCTCGAGCTGGCGGCGGCTGGGCGCGGCGAGATCGACCTCCGCGGGATCGACCAGGAAGCCCGTACCGGGCAGCGAGGAGAGTTCGCGAAGCTCGGCTGGCGTGTAGGCGGCCTGGACCGGTCCCCGCCGTCCCACGAGGAGGATCTCCTCGATGCCGCTGTCGCGCAGCGCTTCCAGGGCGTAGTCGGCGATGTCGGTGGGAACCAGCTCGTCGTAGCTCCGCGCCAGGATGCGGGCGACGTCCACAGCGACGTTGCCGTTACCGATGATCGCCACCCGCTTCCCGGAGAAATCGAACCGGGCATCCGTGTAGTCGGGGTGGGCGTTGTACCACCCGACGAACACGGTCGCCGGAGTACATCCCACCAGGTCCTCGCCCGGTATGCCCATGCGCCGGTCGCTCTCGTTGCCGACCGCGTAGACGATCTGGTGATAATGGTCGCGCAGATCCTGGACCTGGATGTCCCGGCCCAGCTCGACGTTGCCGTAGAACGAGAAGCCGCTTTCCCGGGCACACTTCTCGTATACTCGGGTGACCGACTTGATTTTCTGGTGATCGGGGGCGACGCCTCCGCGCACGCGCCCGTACGGCGTGGGCAGCCGCTCGAACATGTCGCCCGCCACGTCGCGACAGCCCTGCTTGAACAGCGCGAC
>CAZPZZ010000273.1:0-3127 GCA_964591245.1 uncultured Vicinamibacteraceae bacterium
CCCTGCATGACCCAGAAACAGACGTCTACTTGGTGTCGAATATCAATGGCGCCCCTGGCGATGTCGATGACAACGGTTTTATCTCGCGTGTGTCCCCAGACGGTCGCGTGCTGGATCTGAAATGGATCGACGGTGCAGCGACAAACGTTACCCTTCATGCGCCCAAGGGCAGCGGAGTCCACGGCGACCGGTTCTACGTCGCCGACATTGATGCCGTCCGGATCTTCGACCGAACCTCTGGTGAACCACTGGGAGCATGGACAGTCCCCGGGGCCAGCTTCCTGAACGACGTCGCGATCGGTGCGGACGGAACTGTCTACGTGACCGATACCGGTATCAACATCACAGCCCAAGGGTTCGAGCCAACGGGCACCGCTGCAGTCTACCGATTCGACGCGCAAGGGACCGCAGAGGCCATCAGTCGAGGCGACGACCTCGACCTGCCCAACGGGATCATCGAATCTCCCGAGGGCCTGCTCATGGTACCGATCGGCGCAAATAGCCTGGTACGTATCGAGCCAAATGGAGGCCTCGCCGTTGTGGCCGAACTGCCACAAGCCCAACTCGACGGCGTCGTCGTGGCCGGAGATGGATCCATCCTTGTCTCAAGCTTTGGAGCCAACGCCGTCTACCAGGTGGCCTCGACTGGAACGGTGCACGAGATCATCTCAAATACACCCGTTGCCGACATTGGCATCGACGTCGAACGAAACAGCATTCTGATTCCCCAGCTCGACGCCAACCGCCTGGTCATCCACCCGGTTGCGCTCAACGAGCGCCGTTGAAAACGTCTCACCAGAGGCGGGCAGAGAGCAGCGCCCCCGGCTGCTCCCTGCCCTCCCTGCAATCTTTCCCCTCTCTCGATTCAGGCCTTCCGACGGAAGCTGAATCCCCAAAGAGACCGGCGCTCGACGTAGCATTCCTGGCTACGACCAGTAATCGCGGCCAGAGTCACGAACACGCAGACACGACACACGGCAGAAAGAGGGAAACGGTGGATGAACGCTCAGTCAGGGAACAACTCGTGAAGTTGCTCGAAGGCGCGCACGCTCACGTCACACTTGAACAGACCGTCGAGGCATTTCCCGTCGACCAGATCAATGTACAAGTCGACGACGTTCCATATTCGGCATGGAGCATTCTCGAGCACCTTCGCCTGACACAGCAAGACATCCTCGACTACATCACCGCGGAGAACTACCGAGAACCCGAGTTTCCGTCCGGATACTGGCCAGCGCCCGGCACAGAAGGCAGCGAAGCCAACTGGATAGCGAGTACCGCTGCCTTCATCAAAGACCGGCAAGCGCTGCAAACACTCGCGCAGGATCCGGATACGGATCTGACCGCCCCGCTTCCCCACAATTCACAGCACACCATCTGTCGGGAATTGCTCATCATCGGCAATCACAACTCGTATCACCTTGGTCAACTTCTCGTGTTGAAACGATTATTGACAGGGAAACGCATCGGAACGGCTGCCCGGTAAATCGTCCGACAAAACCCCAACACAGACCGTGCGCACCTCCCGCCCGCTACCGGCAAGCGCTCGGCCTTCACCTTGACGTCACACACTGCTGCGCGCATTCGCCGAGGAACAATGACACGGGCAACGATATACTCGCCATATTCTCCCGTCCCTGTTGATCCGTCCAGCTTGCGACCTCTTGGAGCACACCATGATTCGACGCCTGGTCATCGTGGCGATTATCGCCGTCAGCACCGCAGTCACGTCCCATGCTCAACGAGACTGGAACGCCCCCTTTCCTGCGCACCATGTCATCGACAACGTGTACTTCGTGGGGACCCAGCAATTGGGCAGTTTTCTTATCACAACTCCGGCAGGACACATCCTGATCAACAGCGACTTCGAATCGACCGTTCCCTCGATTCGCCAGAACATCGAAACCCTCGGGTTCGCATTCGAGGACATTCGCATTGTCCTCGGAAGCCATGCGCATGGCGACCATATGGAGGCCAATGCTCTTGTCAAGGAACTGACTGGCGCGGAGGTCATCGTGATGCGCGAAGACCTGGATCGCCTGTCGCGGATGCGACCAGGTGGCAAGGAGCAACCTGTTGATCGCATTGTTGACGACGGCGACCAGGTGCAGCTCGGCGACACCACGCTCATCGCGCACCGCACCGCGGGCCATACACAGGGGTGCACGAGCTGGGCGTTGGAGGTCGAGGAGAACGGCGAGACCTATCTGGCGCTCATCGTTGGCAGCTTCGGCGTAAACCCCGGCTATGTCCTCGTCGACAACCCCGACTACCCAGCCATCGCCGACGACTACCGCGCGACCTTCGCCAAAGCCCGCGCGTTACCGGTCGACGTGTTTCTAGGGTCCCATGGCTTCTGGTACGACATGGAACGCAAATTGGAACGATCAATGAGCCGCAGCGCAGGAGAGGCCAATCCATTCATTGACCGCCCTGGCTATCTGGCCCATATCGACCAACAAGAACAACGGTTTCTGGAGATGCTTCGGGAGCAAGAACAAGAAACACCGCAGTAGATGAATCCGTGCGACCGCCTGTCGCACCCCCACGAGCGGGTGGTCCGAATTGCGGCATTCGGCGACGGCAAACTCCCTCGAAGCAAGGCCGCTCGGACGAGAAGAAACGCTGACGTCTCTCAACCAACCCGTCCGTGTCATCAGGACGGCGCTAGTGCAAATTCCTTCGCGACAAGCTCGAACGATCGAAGACGGGCTGAATGGTCATAAATATGCCCCGTCAAAATGACCTCGTCGACGCCCGTCTCACCAATAAAACGGTCGATCCCGTGTCTGACTATATCCGGCGTCCCGACCGCCGAGCAAGACTGCATCTGATCCAGAAGCTGACGCTCCGGCGGCGACAGGCGCTCCTCAAATCCTTCTACCGGAGGCGGCAACAGCCCCGGCATGCCGGCCCGTAATTTCAGAAATGATTGTTGCGCAGAACTTCTCAACAACCGCGCGTCCCCCTCCGTGTCGGCCGCAACAACATTGAACCCGGCCATCGCGTAGGGCTCAGCACACTGCTCCGACGGTTCGAAACGCTCGCGGTAGATCTCGAGCGCCGGCATCAGATCACCGGGCGCGAAATGTGACGCAAAGCCATAGGGCAGTCCCAGCGCCGCGGC
>CAZPZZ010000274.1:0-3111 GCA_964591245.1 uncultured Vicinamibacteraceae bacterium
TAGGATAGTGGTCAGATTAAGTTGTATGAAAGTGTATGTTGGTTGGTAGGAAAGCAAGTGAAATGGTTGATTTTATGACTCAGTCAAGTTGTATTTAAGTTAAGACTTTTGTAAAAGCAACAATTAAGGAGAGGATGATATAGAGTGATAATTGAACATAATAATAAAAAGTGGTTCATCAGGGAAGATATGGGAACTGGTTTCTATATAGAAAATGGAAATGTATTTGCAGTGCCACTTGATGTAAGTGGTTTGCCTCATGATGAAGGTGTTAGAACTAATGTGGATGACTTTGATTGGTCACAAGAAGATATTGAAAAACTAAAGCGTATGATACGTATGGTTCTTGGTTCTCATAATTCAGATCAGAATGGAAGAAACTCAGTTTTTACGGATCAACTTATTGATGAAGATAATAGAAATAGATGATATTAGTGTTTCTCAAAGGCTACAACTCGAAATCAATTCGTGAAATGGTTCAACAATAAGAGAGCATATTATGGAAAGGTTTCTCAGTTCACTTAGGGTATTCAGGTTGATTAAGGTATGGCAACTAGGACTACTTGCTTTAGTTCTATTTGGTGTTTGGTGGTGGTGGAACAAGATTAGAAAAAACTAAAGTAGGTTCAACAATAAACGGAGACTTGATTATGAAACTAAAATTCAGGGTTTTCTGTGTATTTGTAGTTGTGTTGTTATCTGCTATTGGTTGTAGTGATGATGATCCTCGTGATCCTGATTTAGTTATTTATGAAGGTTGTCTATTCTGTATTTAAGTTAAAACTAAAATACAATCTTTAATAAGATGGTAGCCCATTTGGCAAGTTATGAGTGGTTTAAAACAGAAGGTGCAAAGTCTCATTGGAACATTGCAGGACGAGGATTTTAATGTTCGTTTAAATGCGACATTGGCATTAGGAGAGATGGGAAAGGATGCTGTTCCTGGCCTGATCCAAGCACTGCAGGATGAGAATTTGGGTGTTTGTCGTAGTTCGGAAAGAGCACTAAGGAAAATAGGTACATCAGAAGCACTAAAAGCAGTTGAGGAATATCAGTGAAATAAGGCACTTATTAGGTACACCCGAAGCACTAAAAGGACTCGAGGGATATAATCACGAGCAGTAAAATTTTGCTAAATTTAGTAAGTCATTAGGTGTCGAATAAGGTACGCATATTGGTAGATTGGCATCGGTCGTGCCAGTGGGAACTTCAGCCTCAAAACTAAATCTGAACTGGTGAGAAGCAATTACAAGCACTACTAGGTTATCCAACATGCCGACGGTTATAACTACACGATTGGTGATGCTGTTAGCTTAGGGGTACCCCCCGATTTTTCAGCGATGGCAAACGGTCAAATCAAAGGTGTATTAGCTAAAATTCTTGATGAATAAGGGGAGGGAATTCAGTTCTCATGACTGTGGATGCTGAAAACGTTTTTGGTATGTGCTCGGTTTTGCTACTATGTATATACTTAGCATGAATTTTGATTATATGACACTAGGTTTGATACTTGGGATTATGCCTTTTCCGTTCGAGATCAATGGTACTGGAGATAATTTAACAATCTATGCTAAGGTTACTTGGCTAGTCAAGGGAAGATAAATGAAAATTACAGATTTGAAATGTGCGGTTATTGGCAACAATCCGGTAGTGCGAATTGTGACAGACGATGGCATCGATGGATTTGGAGAGGTCGAGTCTTTCAAGCAGTATCTGAAACCTCATGTGATCTTTTATAAGGATTATATTCTGGGTCAAGATCCAACAAATGTTGAGCGGGTGATGATGCAGATCCGACGACTGGGGAGTTTCAAGCCATGGGGCAGTGCGGTTAGTGCCATCGAGATGGCGCTGTGGGATATTGCCGGCAAGGCGGCTAATCTGCCTGTCTATAAGCTGTTGGGCGGAAAAGTTCGTGATCAGGTTAGAGTTTATAATGGTGCGGTACGCTTCCCTTCAAGAGGTACTGAACCCAAGCACTATGCCGAGAATATGGCTGCGATGAAGGCTTCACCGGAAGGGTTCACCATTATTAAGCAAGGTGTGGCTTTTCATGGACCCATGGCACAACAAGTACCCAATTTTTATTATGGCGAAGTGCTACCAGCAGGACACCGTGCCAATCGAGGATTGATAACCGAGTCAGGCATGAAACACTTAATCGCCTGTATTGAAGCGATGAAAGCGGTATTGGGTGATGAAGTTGGATTGGCACTTGACTGTGGACCTGGATTTACGGTGCCCGATGCGATTCGGCTAGCGCAAGCAGTCGAGCACTTGAATTTGGTGTGGTTGGAAGATATGCTGACGGGGGATTATGTTCCGTGGGTGGCTCCCGATTCCTATCGAGAAGTAACACGGGCGACATCAACCCCTATCCATACCGGCGAACAGATTTATTTGCGTCAGAATTTCAAGGATCTAATTGAACAGAAAGCGGTTAATATTATCGGCCCGGATCCGTGTGATATTGGAGGAATCGCAGAGTTGAAGTGGGTCGCTGAATATGCGGATTTGCACGGGATTTTGATGGCTCCACATGGAACTGGCGATGGCTTACTCGGTTTAGCTGCCCTGGTACAGGTGTGTGCCACCTTGCCACAGAATTATATTGCTTTTGAATATCCGATAGGCGAACCGGAATGGTGGTATGATATTGTAGAAGGGTTGCCAAACCCAATTGTGAAAGATGGCTTTATTGAAGTTTGGGATCGACCTGGTATGGGGATAAATTTGCTTCCGGAAGCAACTAAGCCGATTTTGAAAGAAGAGGATCAATCGTTTTTTGATTGATATTCTACTGCTAAGAGGAGGGATTGATGTGTTTTTGTATTAGTCGGAAGTAGTTTATATAAAGCCAATCGAAAGGTGGATATGGTGGTTCAAAGATCTGTTTTCTTTTCGCTGTTGCTGATGGGAGTACGCATATTAGTTAATTGGCATCGGTTAGGGATAATATGTTATTTTGATGAACTTGGGAAGTGTCGAATTGGGTTCTATCTGCTAAAATTGTGAAGCGTGGTAAATTGCTCCAGTATTATAGGTTTATCTCTGTTCTTGCTTCGGTGGATTGATACATCGCCTCAGTGATGCGAGCGACGGTAAGACCAA
>CAZPZZ010000275.1:0-3076 GCA_964591245.1 uncultured Vicinamibacteraceae bacterium
TCGTGGCCCGCCGGTACTGCTTCCGGCCGACAACGCGCTGACGACAAGCGTCTTGGTCAGTACGGGACCACCGACGCCATCGCCCCCAAGTGGCGGTAAATCCAGATCTCGCAGCAATGGATGATTCCGGTACCGATCGCCATTCCCCAGCGGCACCATCCATTCGTGATCCCCGGTATTCATATTGATCGCGGTCATACGTGAGTAGGGTGGCTTAAGAAGCGGCAACCCCTGCGGCATCAACGCGCCGCTCCGGGACGGTCCCGGGCCACGGCCGGCCAGCCGATCCGCCTCCGGCGCCCCATGCGTATAGGCCACCGTGGCGCCAAAGGCTTCGTCCGGCTCGTACATCGAGATAACAACCGCCTGGTTCCGCGAGGGGACGTACAACCAGCCCGTCTCGGGATCGATGGCCGCTCCCGCCCAGGTGGCGGCGCCTCCATCAGGTGGACGCATCAGGGTCCCTTGCCATCCCCCCTCGACCGGCCGAGAAATCGGCGTGAAGAGCGGCCCCAGTCGGAACGGCTTCACGGCCTCGACGGCCATGGCTCGTATCTCTGGAGTGAAATCAACCAGGTCATCGATCTCTACCCCTTGATATTCGAAGGGCGCCGGACGGGTAGGAAAAGGCTGCGTGGGTGACACGTACTCGTTGGGCATGTTCGTCTCAGTCGGCACCGACCGCTCTTCAATCGGCCAGACCGGCTCGCCTGTTACCCTATCGAAGGTATAGACGAACCCCTGTTTGCTCACTTGCACCAGCGCCTTGATGTCACGCCCATCGACAGTGATGTCTACCAGGTTCGAATGGGTTGGAAAGTCGTAGTCCCACAACCCGTGATGTACGGCTTGGAAGTGCCACACCCGCTGGCCGGTCTCCACGTCAACGGCAATGACCGTCTCCGAAAACAGATTATCGCCCGGCCGATCTGCACCGTAGTAATCGTTCGTGGTGGTCCCAGTCGGTAAATACACGTAGCCGAGTTCGTTGTCCCCGGCCAGCATCGACCACACATTGGCATTGCCGGAATAACGCCACGACTCGTTCAGCCATGAATCCGCGCCGAACTCGTCAGGGCTGTTGGGCACCGTATGAAAATCCCACGCGTGTTCGCCCGTTCGCACATCCCACGAACGCACCCAGCCCGGCACCGCCTCTTTCGTAATACGTCTGTCGGCAACCTGTGACCCATGCACCACCCGGTCCCGGACCACAATCGGCGGCGAATGAATCCCGTACAGCATGGCATTCAGATAGTCGCGGTCCTCACGGGCCGCCCGGGGCAACCCCACCATGGCGTCGACCATCCCACTCCCGTCCGGGCCAAAATCTGGACACGGCTGCCCGGTTTTCGCCCTGACACAGACAAGGTATCCAGATCCCGTCCCCCAAAAGATCCGCTCATCTCCTTCACCATCTGTCCAGTAGGCCACCCCTCGCTGGCGAAAGGTCCCGCTCATTGGCGTGGTACCTTCCTCGTAGCTCTTGGGGTTGAACACCCAAATCGTGTCACCGGTGGCCGCATCCACCGCAACCCCCTGCGACAGCGCTGTATTGAAGTACAAAACACCCTCGACCATCAGCGGAGTCGCCTGCATACCGCCCCAGCGAGGCGGGTGACCGGCACGGTAGAGATTCGGGGTGTCCTCAACCAGAGACTCCACGATTGTCTCCAACGGCGCCCACCACTCACTTCCGTCAGGCATCGTGCGACTCACCATCGCATCAACGGACTGCCAACGCCACGCGATTGTCAAATCGGCAAAGTTTGTCTCATCGATTTGATCGAGCGGGGAGTACTTCTGCCCTGCGATGTTGCCGGCGTAGCTTCTCCATTCACCGTTTTCGGTACCGTAGGTCTGCCAGGGGCCCTCCTGCTGCGCGAGCGCCCGCATCGGCCACGATGCGAGCACGGCGCACGCGAGAATGCCCGACAAGAATCTCAAGATAAACGACATCAGCAGCTCCTGTGACGTAGGTAGGTCTTGGCCCATACCCGAACTCGTTGCGCACACCAGAAGCCGAGTTGGGGCGAGGACGGACGTCCGCCCCCGCACTCAGGGCCCCGCCCTCTCCAGCAACTCGAACTCGTGCGAACCGGCTCAGGTGGCCGCGTCGGTCCGCCTGTGGACCGGACAACTAAGACTAAGCTTGTCGCGTCCCCGAACCACGAAAGACGCACGATTATACTGCCGGAACACACCGACGAACCGGTCGCGGCTATCGGTCACCGCGGCGTCCACCGGTCACACGGGGGTGGTGTCCCTGCACGTTCGTGCGAGCGGCCGGGTTCGCACCCGAGGACGATCCAGCCTGAGGGCCCTCACCCATAATCTTGAGAACCCCGTCGGCCACGAGCTTCTTCACCGCCTCACGGTCGGCATCAGGCGTGGCAATCTGGCCCTCTTTTCGCGGACCGAGTCGGAGCACCTTGCCACGCGACAACGGGATTCTCAGAAACCGGGACGTCTCGTTCAAAATAGTGATCATTGGTCGTCGGTCTCCGTTCAGCTCTTTGATGATATGCCAGCGCCGACGGGCGCAGAACAATGTCTTCCCACAGGGTTACAGCTCAAGTTCAACGGCCACCGGCAGATGGTCCGAGCCGTGCAAGTGTGTCTGCCCAGGCCCCATCACGGCGCTCGTATTCCGAATCGCGCGCACACCCTTCACCAGCAGGTGGTCGAGCTTCTGACGATACCGCAGTCCCAGCGCCCGGCCGATCTTCAGTAACCGGCGGGCCGGATCGGCGTCATCAATGCTCGAGAACAGATCATTCGTCCAGGCCACCTCTGCCGAACACTCCGCGTAGCCACGGTTACGCGCGTGGCGGAGCACGTGTTCCACACCCCTCCTGGCCCGTCGTGACCGATAATGCCCACTCGTATTGAAGTCTCCACACAGGATGTCTGCGGCGAGAGGGCCGGTTCCACCAGTGCCATCCAGCACCTTGAGCAGATGCTCGAGCTGACGCACTCGATGCGCCACGCCGCCGGCAAAATCTAGATGCACGCTCGTCACACGAATCCGCCGCTCTCCCAGCGTGAATACCTGCGCAAACGCCGACTTCGTGTC
>CAZPZZ010000276.1:0-3058 GCA_964591245.1 uncultured Vicinamibacteraceae bacterium
CTGCTCACCGTCGCGAAGTGTCGTATCAAATACAATCAATCGGTCTTCCATTTTGTACCTCGTTGAATTCAACATTAAACCGCATCCCAAATTTCACGCAGTTGTGGTGCGTTTCTCGGGAGTTGCACACCGAACCTCGGTCTAGAAAACGGCATTGCCGTTTGGCTTATGCAGAGGCAGGTTTGTTTAATTGAAAGAAGGTATGCGCGCCTAGCGGCGCAGCAGCAGATTCAGGGGCAGATTCCGACCGACCGACACGCACGTTCGGTCTTTGTGCGTAACGGCTGAGTAAGATTCAGTGATGATTGGCATGGTGTTCCGAGACAGGTTAACTGGCCAGCCTATATGGAATGAGTATAACCCGGGGTCAGATTTTATCAACTCCTACTTCATTAACACTCTCTGGCACGTCGTCTTCCTCCAAACCGGGGCTATCTACCGAGAAAACCGATTTCCCGCTTCGCCTGAAATAAAGCCAGGCAACAGGACCAGAAACCAGAAAGCCGGCGGAAAGCAGTAGCAGTACTCGGGGCGGATCGAAAGATATGAGAACAAAAACAAAAACCAGAATCAGCAGTGATACGAACGGTACCCGATTCTTAAGGTCAAGATCCTTGAAACTCCGATAAGGTAGGGAGCTGACCATCGCCAATGAAAGTAGCACTACCAGAAAAAGATTCGCCCAGACAATGCCCTGCCCCCCCAAGGACTGACTGGGAAGAGACCATAACACACTGGCTGCTACCACGGCCGCGGCGGGACACGGCAGACCCTGAAAATAACGATTGCTCTTGTTGTCCTGTGTATTGAACCGCGCGAGCCGAAGAGCGGTTGCCGCAACATAAATAAAGGCCGACAACCAGCCTATTTTACCCAGATCCTTCAGTCCCCATTCGTAAAATACCAATGCTGGTGCCAAACCGAACGCCACCAGATCGACAAGGCTGTCATATTCCTTGCCAAAGTCACTGACCGTATTTGTCATTCTGGCAACGCGGCCATCGAGACTGTCCAGAACCGCTGCGACTATGATCGCGACTGCGGAGTGCTCGAAGTTGCCGACAGTTGCCTGGACTATTGCATAGAAAGCAGCGAATAAACTTCCCGTTGTAAAGAGATTCGGCAGGATGTAGATACCTTTCCGACTCCGGTCTCCTCTCTCAAGCCGTCTGATTTTCCCTGTGTTAGTCACGATCGTGAATCTGACTCCGGAAGGTAGGCAATAATATCACTGCCAGAATTAACCCACTTCCCCAGACGAGCGACGATACGACTTCCTTCCGGCAAGTAAACGTCTACACGTGAACCAAAGCGAATAAAGCCGTAACGCTCTCCGCGTTCAACCGATTGACCGACCGTAAGATACGACAGGATTCTGCGAGCGACCAGACCGGCAATTTGAACACTGGTAACGTCCCAACCTGCCGGTGTACGTATTTGAATAGCTGAACGTTCGTTAAAGTTAGATGCTTTATCGAGGGCAGCGTTTAGGAATTTTCCCTTGTTATACCACCTTTCGATCACTCTCCCACCTACCGGGGTTCGGTTCGAATGGACCGAGAAAATATTCATGAATATGCTTACTTTGACCGCTTGGCGGGCGAGATAAGGGTCCTGGGTGGTTTCTATTGAAACGACTTTACCGTGTGCGGGTGAGACAACGGCACCTGCCTGCTGAGGTATTGATCGATGGGGATCACGGAAGAACTGGACGACTAGCACGAGCAACAGCCACAGCGGCAAGGCCCAGGCCCAGCCCGCCAAATAGTGAATGACTATTGCCCCGACAAGTATCAGGGCAATTCTTGACCAACCCTCCCTCGCGATCACCGAAGAGTCCATCCGTTAAACGGACCTTGGCAGAAGATAGCGGTACAGCAATGTCAACTTAGTTGACGCTTTTGTCGACCAGTTTCCCTTTCTGGATCCACGGCATCATCGACCGGAGTTTTTCACCGACTTCCTCAATGGGATGGTCCTGGCCCTTGGCCCGAAGATCCTGAAACTTCCTGCCACCGGAACGGCTCTCATTCATCCACTCTTCAGCGAACTCCCCCGACTGGATCTGTGCCAGCACCCTCTTCATTTCCTCTCGGGTCTTCTCACTGACAATCCGGGGCCCGCGGGTGACGTCGCCATATTCCGCCGTATTGGAGACGGAGTAGCGCATGTTGGCGATACCACCTTCATAGATCAAATCAACTATCAGCTTGGTCTCATGGAGGCATTCGAAATAGGCCATTTCAGGGGCATAGCCAGCCTCTACCAGAGTTTCATATCCGGCCTGAATCAGGGAAGTAATACCTCCACACAGAACCGTTTGCTCCCCGAACAAGTCGGTTTCTGTTTCTTCTTTATACGTGGTCTCTATCACACCGGCTCGTCCACCCCCTATCGCACAGGCATATGACAGAGCGACATCGCGGGCCTGACCTGAGGCATCCTGCTTAACCGCGATTAAGCATGGCACCCCGCCCCCCTCAACATAGGTCGAACGGACCAGATGCCCGGGGCCCTTCGGGGCGATCATTATGACATCCACATCCTGGGCAGGCTCAATAAACCCGAAGTGAATGCTAAACCCGTGTGCAAAAGCGAGTGCTGCACCCGCTTTCAGGTTCTGCCGTATTTCGGCTTGATAAACATCGGCCTGCAACTCATCCGGAACAAGCACCATCACCACATCGGCCCCATCAACCGCTTCTGGAACGTCGGCTACCGCAAGACCCGCTTTTTCGGCCTTGTCTCGTGAAGCCGAACCTTCCCGCAAGCCCACCACGACGTCAACCCCGCAATCGCGCAGGTTGTTTGCGTGAGCATGGCCCTGGGAACCGTAACCGATTACGGCGACTTTTCTGCTCTGGATAACGCCTTGATCGGCATCACTATCGTAAAAGATTTGCATCTGCAGCACTCCTTTTCGGTTTCATTAGATAGGCGTTTCCGCTCATTTGCACTAAAGCCGCAGCGAACGTTCGCCCCTGGCGATTCCTGACACCCCGGAACGCACGACTTCCATGACATCTGCATCCCCAAGAGCCTCTATGAACGCATCTAG
>CAZPZZ010000277.1:0-2960 GCA_964591245.1 uncultured Vicinamibacteraceae bacterium
AGCCAATTCTCTAGCAGATGTTTTTGTGGATGAGGACTCAGCTGAGACTGTTGTTGATTTTACGGGGGCTTTTTTCGATATTGATCAGGATCCGTTGAGTTTCAGTGTTGTTCTGACGGGTGCTGACGATTTGTTGCTAAGTCATAGCTTGGTGGGTAGCAATTTTATGTTTCAGCCTCAGGTGGATAAAAGTGGAATAGTTGTGGTGACGGTAACTGCCACCGATTCAGCCTCCAATTCGGTAGATGACGTTTTTAATCTGGAGATTGTTCCCGTTAATGATGCTCCGGTATTGCTTCGGCCAATAAACGATAAGGTTATAGATGAAGATAGTTGGACGAAGACTATTACTTTGACAGATTATTTTGCCGATGACCAACAGATAGAAAACCAACTTCTTGAGACTATTCCCGACTTGAGTTTTGATGTCGTTGTGATGGGAGATGACTCACTACTGGATTATAATCTGGAGGTTACCGGTTTAAGTTATGTCTTACTTAATTTTAAGCCCCAGCCAGATAAGAATGGGACGGTTGTGATAAGAGTAACTGCCACCGATTCCGAAAACGCCAGAGCGAGCGAAGAGTTTGCGGTTACGGTAAGGCCAGTCAATGACCGGCCGGAAGCGGTTAGTGTGGTTGATCCTGTGATGGTAGAACAGGGCGCTGATGATATGCGTTTGGATTTGGATTCCTTCTTTGTTGATAAAGATGTGCTGTCACTGGGTGCAAACGCCAGTGGTGATACGGAAGTGTTAACCATTGTGGGTCAGATGTTGGTGGCTGACAGTGATATACCTCGTTCCAATGTTCGTGTTACGGTAACTAACCAGACAAAAGGTCTGGATTTTCCCCAGGCTGTGACCGATGGTAGTGGGATTTATCAGATCATTTTCTTTGAACCTTTGTCCTCGGTTGTCGCTGCCAGCCGAGGAGACCTTCTGCTAGTCAAGGTTTCTGATGATACAGGTCTAGTAGTGAGCCAGAGCTACAGGTTGACAGGTGCGGATATTGCCCGCAAATTAGCCGACATCAGTTTTCGCGGTCAACAAAGGTTTGATCGTTTTCCTGCTACGGACAGTTTAGACTTTGAGGTTGCGGTTGAGGGTAACCCTGATTTTCTTACCGCTACCATTGATGGTACGGACCTGGTGTTGGGTTTTGGGTCTGCTGCCGAGCTTGGGGGGCTGGCTAATGTTTATGTAACTGCTACGGACAGTCAAGGTGAGGGTGCTATCTTGCCGGCTTTGAGGGGTTTAGTTCTTAATAAACTGGAGCCGGTAACTGTTGGCTCTGGGATGGATAGTCTCGTCGACTTGAACGAGCTCACAAATCTGGAAGCAGTAGGAAGTGTGGGGGCATTATCCACCTTGGGCTTGAGTTTCCAGATTGTGTCTCCACCTGCCCATGGGACTTTGACGGAGTTTTTTGAGGAAGGTTCTGTCGAGCAGAAATTTGTGTACACTCCAGAACCTGGTTTTCCTGCTGGTAGTGAGGCTGGAACTGATGAATTTACTTTTAAAGTCGCTGATGTGTCGGGAGTAGGGGTGAGTGAAAATGAAGCTGTTTTTTCGCTCGTCGTTTTGCCGTCAATTGATCCTGCTGTGGGTGGAACTATAACGTTGAGTAATATTCATGCTGCAAGCGTAATAGTAGACATTCCGCCAATGTTAGGTCAGGAGCGCATTTATCCTTCGGTAGTCGAGGTTGACGATTCGGATGTGATGATGGATCCATCTGGTGTTGGATGGGATATCATCACTGTACAAGAAGCTGGAGGGACCATGGAAAATCTTCCTGCTGGATCTTGGGGATCTGACCAAAGGCTCTATTTTTCCAACAGGTATGATATTGACACCATATTGAAGATTAATATTCTAGATTCGGAAGGTGAACCGATAACGGATTTTTCTGATAATCCAATTACTGTCACGATTCCATTTTGGCCTAATTCTGAGCGTGAGCATGATAACAGCATGTACTCAAATTTTAATGACCCTGATACCATTCTCGTGGTTGATGCTGCGGGTAATCGTGAGTTTTTACCCACAATTATCTTGGAAGCGACTGATGGTCGCGCTGATGCGGCAGGTGATATTGCCTGGAAAGGAAAGGACCTGAGGGCGGAACTAACACATCTGAGTTATGTAGTGGCAGTTAGTAATATGTCTCCGACAGTAGCCAATCCCTTGGCGGATGTTGTGGTGGAGGAGGATGCGTATGCATCTGTAGAGGAGGGTATTCCCCATCAGCTAATAGACTTGAGTGGTGTATTTGATGATATGGATATTGGATGGGGTGATCAGCTGAGTTTGGACTTTGAGGTAGTGAATCTGGTAGAGAGTTTGGATGCGGATACCGAGAATGGTTTAGGCTTACCAGGAGATGGCTTGGATTTGGTAGAAGCATTACCTCCCTTATTGACAGCCAGTATCGAGGGGGCAGAATTGAAACTGTTCTTTGAAGCGGATCAGAATGGTGAAGCAACAGTGATAGTGACAGCCACTGATATTCAAGGGGCGTCTGTCAGTGACGAATTCAGTGTGACGGTAACGCCGGTCAACGACGATCCGGAGGTTGACCTGGAGTTGGAGGATATAGTAGTCGAGGAGGATGATCCGGAAGTAATAGTGGATTTGAGTCAGGCCTTTACAGATATAGATATTGTTACCAATGGGGATGAACTTAGTTTTGTTGTTGAGGTAGAGAACCTGATAGAGAGTTTGGAGACGGATTCTGAGAATGGTTTAAGCTTACCAGATGATGGTCTGGATTTGGTAGAAGCGTACACCCCCTTATTGACAGCTAGTATCGAGGGTTCGGCCTTGAAACTGTTTTTTGAAGCGGATCAGAATGGTGAGACGACAGTGATAGTGACAGCCACTGATATTGAGGGGTTGTCTGTCAGTGACGAGTTCAGTGTGACGGTAACGCCGGTCAACGATGGGCCGGAGGTTCTCC
>CAZPZZ010000278.1:0-2953 GCA_964591245.1 uncultured Vicinamibacteraceae bacterium
ACCCCCGTGCCGTGGCAACCACATCGGCCATGCTGTATCCGGGGGCGATGGTACAAAAACGCGCTCGGCTGACTCCTACGTTCGTCTGGGCAAGAGCCGAGGAAACACCGAGAAGCGCGACGATAAACGCTGAAAGTGCCAGATTTGTGCGCATTTTACCTCCAATAACGGGCGATTTATTTCTTATATTTGCATTTGCTCTTAATATGACGATTCATATTTAGATAACAGATGCGCCTTTGATTGCAAGGTCTTATTGAACGACAAATCACGACGACGCGGGTTCAGATCCCCATGGGGAATGGATGCGATGTGGAAGAGAGCGTGGCGGGGCATCGTGCAGGCTGCGTGATTTACGTTTTCCGCGCGTCTGTACGTGTTCGCGGAGCTACAAATGCCGTCCGGGAGACCGAACCGTGGGACATGAACATGGTCGAACAGTCCGTTCCGAGGCGTGATGGACGCCGCCTGACGGCGGTTCGCCCATTCCGGAATCGTTGACCCGGATGACGGGCGAGCAGCTCGACCGCGTGGAGGCCTCCGACCCGGGAGAACTTGATATCAGTGGTGCGCGGTCACCCCAGTTCCGCGCCCGTCCCTAGTTGTGACTTGACAGGTTCTGGTCTCACCACCAGAATCAGAAGGGGCGACCCAACGCGATGACAAAACGTCTTTCTTTGACCGGCCTCCGGTGTACGGGGCATCGAACGAAACGGTCCCACCGAGGGGGGGGCATGTCCCGTTTCGGTCAGATCACGATCGTGGCGCTCCTTTTCTTGCTAGGCATCACGGTCAGACCAAGCGTTGGACAGGCCGGCGCCACTTCCCAGGGGGGGCACGCTGCTTCCCAGGAGGTCCGCGAGATCCTGGATGCGTACTGCGTGTCGTGTCACAACGGGACGCGGCGGTCGGGCGGGTTGGCTTTCGACGAACTGAACGTGCAGGATCCCGCGGCCGCGCCGGAGGTCTGGGAACGGGCGATCGTCAAGCTCCGCACACGTACCATGCCACCGGTCGGTAGGCCTCGTCCCGACGACGCCGCCTACGAGACGGCGGCGAACTGGCTCGAGGCTGAGATCGACCGGGCGTGGGACGCGCGACCGAACCCCGGCCGGGTGGGTGCCGTCCACCGCCTGAACCGGCTCGAGTACAACAACGCCGTTCGCGACCTGTTCGCACTGGATGTTGACGTGACGGCGCTCCTCCCAGGCGACGAGACTGCGGACGGGAGCTTCGATAACTTCGCGGACGTGCTTTCGATCTCCACCGCTCACATGGAGCGGTATATGTCGGTGGCCCGTCAAGTGACCCGTCTCGCCACGGGGCTCGCTCCGGAGAACGCGATTGCCGAGACCTTTTCGATCCCGCTGCACGTGGTCCAGGACCAGCGGCAGAGTGAGGACTTGCCGTTCGGGTCCAGGGGTGGCATTGCGATTCCCTTCAATTTCCCTGTGGACGGGGATTACATCATTAAAGTGCGCCTACGCGGCAATTGGCAGGACTACCTGATGGGGATGGGCCGGTCTCACCTGATCGATGTGCGGATCGACAGCGAGCTGGTGCGCCGCTTCACGATTGGGGGCGAGGCACCCGGGAGGCCCGCGCCGCAGAGCTACACCGGGCCCGGCGAGCACGGCGATCCCGAGTGGGAAGCGTACATGCTCACCGCTGACGAAGGACTCGAAGTTCGGGTGTCCGTTGAAGCCGGCCCCCGGACCGTTGGGGTCTCGTTTGTACGGGAGATGTGGGAACCCGCCGGGATCCCCCAGCCGATCCAAAGGGGGAGACTGCTCGCGAACGACGAACTTTACATGGACGACCAGAGCATCCACTCCGTCGAGATCGGAGGGCCCGTTGCCACGGACCGAGTCGCAGACACGCCCAGCCGGCGCGAGATTTTCGTGTGTCATCCGGATCGGGGCGCAGAGGAGGAGGGTTGCGCCGCCGAGATCTTGGCTCGACTGGCCCCCTTGGCGTACCGCCGCCCGATCACACCCGAGGACCTAGAGACACTTCTCGGCTTCTATCACGAAGGCCGTGAAGCGCGGGACAGCTTCGACGCCGGAATTCAGTTCGCGCTGGAGTACCTCCTGAGCGATCCCGACTTTCTTCTGCGTGTCACCCGCGACCCGGAAGGCGCGGAGTCGGGAGACGTGTATCGCCTGAGCGATCTGGAGATCGCGTCCCGCCTCTCGTTCTTTCTGTGGAGCAGTATCCCCGACGAGGAGCTTCTCGAGTTGGCCCAGACTGGTCAGCTGTCGAGGGCCGCGGTCCGAGAGGCTCAAATCAGGCGCATGCTCGCCGATCCGCGCGCGGTGGACGCGCTCGTCGATGGGTTTGCCGCCCAGTGGCTCAACGTGCGCCGGGTGGGAGAAGTGATCGTCGACCCGGACGTGTATCCCACCTTCGACGAGAGCCTGCTGGACGGGTTTAAGCGGGAGACCGAGCTATTCATTGGGAACAGCCTGCGCGAGGATCTCTCCGTGTTGGAGCTCCTCACGGCCGATTACACGTGGGTTAACGAACGGTTGGCGCGCCACTACGGGATCGAGGGGATCTACGGAAGCCGCTTCCGACGAATCACGCTGCCCAATCCCGACCAACGCGGCGGTTTGTTGACGCAGGGCGGGCTGTTGGCGGCTACGTCGTACCCGGACAGAACCTCTCCCGTCCTTCGGGGAAAGTGGCTCCTGGACAATGTGCTCGGATCGCCCGCGCCCGCACCGCCGGCCAATGTGCCGGAGTTTCCGGAGAACGAGCGGGGGGTGCCCCCCAAGTCGGTACGGGAACGGTTGGAGCTGCACCGGTCCAATCCCGTGTGCGCCGCCTGTCATTCGACGATCGACCCGCTCGGCTTCGCACTCGAGCACTTCGACGCCATCGGTGGCTGGCGTACATCGGACGAGTCGGGCAATCCGATCGATGCCGTCGGGAGCTGGCCCGACGGGCGGGA
>CAZPZZ010000279.1:0-2929 GCA_964591245.1 uncultured Vicinamibacteraceae bacterium
GTGGGTATTGGACGAGAACGATTCATAGGCTTCTCCCACCATTCGGCGCCGGGGGGCGTGGGGTGTACGCACGCTGCACCCTGACGTGCCCGGGACGTACCGTTACCTACGGCTAGGGAGCAGACCGGGTTGGCAAGAAGGGGACTCAGCGGTCCCAGTAGGCGCGGACGAGTCTCGCCGTACGAAAGCGGAAGTTACGAGTCCGGAGACTCTCCGATCTTGAAGCGTGCAAATCGAGCGATGGTGATGTTCTCGCCCATCTTGGCAATGGCCGCGGTGACGAGATCGGTGATGGAGACCTTTGGGTCGCGGATAGATGGTTGGTCGAGGAGCACGACTTGCTGGTAGTAGCTGGTCATTTTCCCGTCGACGATCTTGTCGATGACCTGCGCCGGCTTGTTCGACTCCTCGAATTGGGCCCGAAAGATAGCTTTCTCCCGATCGACAACGTCGCTGGGAACTTCGTCTCGCGTCACGTACAGTGGGTTAGCCGCCGCGATATGCATGGCGATATCCCGGGTCAGTTGCTGGAATTCGTCCGTGCGCGCAACGAAATCGGATTCGCAGCCAATTTCGACGAGTACGCCGACCTGTCCACCCATATGGATGTAACTGCTGACGAGACCTTGGCTGGTGCTGCGCCCGGATCGCTTGGCTGCACGGGCCTGTCCCCGTGTACGCAGGATCGTGACCGCTTTCTCAAGGTCGCCCTCAGCTTCGGTCAACGCCGTTTTGCAGTCCATGAAGCCGGCCCCGGTCTTATCCCGGAGTTCCTTGACCTGTGTGGCGGAAATGGCCATAGTCAATGTTCCTTTCGCACAATCAGACTCGCCTCGGCCGGTCCCGAAACCGCCACCCTGCAGATGGCACGTCCGTCCCACCAGCCGGCGCGGTTAGACCGATTGAGTTCAGGCGGACGCCGGAGGAGCGGGCTTGTCCGGTGCGGGCCGCGGTGGGGCGCCCGTCTGGGGGGCGCCTGCGGACGGATCGGTTTTCGCCGCGTCACGGAGACCGCGGCCGTTGATGGCAGCGTCAGCGATGCCGGCGAGCAGGACGCGGATCGAGCGCAATGCGTCGTCGTTTCCGGGGATTAGATAGTCAACATCGTCTGGATCGCAATTCGTATCGACGATGCCGATCACGGGGATCTTAAGTTTTCGAGCTTCGTCGACCGCGATCTTCTCTTTCCGTGTGTCCACGACGAACACCGCATCTGGCAGTTTCCCCATATGCCGAATACCGTCGAGGTTCTTGTGCAGTTTGCGCTTTTCCTTCTCGATACGCGCGATCTCCTTTTTCGAGAACGTATCGTAGCGCCCGTCTTCGGCCATCGCTTCAAGATCGCGCAGGCGCGCGATGCTGCGCTGGATGGTGACGAAGTTGGTCAGTAGGCCGCCCAACCAACGCTGGTTCACGAAGAACATCCCGCAGCGTCTGGCTTCTTCGAGTACCAGATCTTGGGCCTGACGCTTCGTCCCGACGAACAGCACCGTTTTTCCTTCGGCTGCAAGATCGTGTACGAACGCCTCGGCCTGACCGAACAGTTCGGCCGTCTTACTCAAATCAATAATGTAGATGCCGTTGCGTGCACCGAAAATGTACGGTTTCATCTTCGGATTCCAGCGTTTCGTCTGGTGTCCGAAGTGCACACCGGCTTCTAGAAGGTCCCGGATCGCGATCGACAAGCTTCCTCCATCCTTCTTGGGTCATAGACCCACGATCTACGGGCGATCAGCTAGCGCTTGCTGAACTGGAAGCGCTTCCGAGCACCGGCCAAACCGTACTTCTTACGCTCTTTGATACGTGCGTCGCGCGTGAGCATGCCGGCTTTCTTCAGTACGGGGCGCAGTTCGCTATCAAAAGCGACAAGGGCGCGAGCGATACCTAACCGCAGCGCGTCGGCCTGTCCAGCGACCCCACCGCCCTTGGCTGTGGCAAGAATATCAACTTTTTCGCTAGCTTCAGCTAGCTCGAGCGGAGCTTTGATACGGGTGCGAATCGCTTCGGATGGAAAACGCTTTTCCAGCGATGAGCCCCGAATGACGATATCTCCAGAACCTGGTTTGAGAAACACCCGTGCAGTCGACGCCTTGCGCCGTCCGGTTCCGTAGTAACTGGTCGACGCCACGTCAGGATACCTCAAGCTTGGTTGGTTGCTGGGCCGTATGCGGATGCTCAGGTCCCTCGTAGACCTTCAACTTACGATACATCTGCTTTCCCAGCTTGGTCTTCGGGAGCATCCCGCGCACGGCCTCTTCTACGAGGCGGATCGGTCTTCGGCCGCGGAGCGTCTTGGCACGTTCTTCGCGCAGACCCCCCATGAAGCCGCTGTGGCGGCGATACAGCTTCTTGTCTTCCTTCGCGCCCGTAAGTTTCACCGTTTTGGCATTGGTAATGATGACAAAGTCACCGGTGTCTAGAAAGGGCGCGTACCGCGGTTTGTGCTTTCCCTGCAGCAACCGAGCCGCGACGGTGGCAATCCGACCGAGCACTTGCTCCCCGGCGTCGATGACGTGCCACTGGCGTTCAATGCTCGAGGGAGTTGGGACATACGTGGACATCAGATCTCCGGCGACGTTGGAATCGCAACAGACGTAAACTGAGATATTACACGGAATTAGCTGTAGCGTCAATATCCTGGTGCAACGTGTGGGAGTCGCTTGGCTCTGCATTGATGACGGCCCAGGCAGGGAAGGGGTATATCTGATTGTCCTCTAAAGAGGATAAAATATTGTGCGTAAAACGATCTTATGACTTTGAAACAGACTGATTATTCTATAAAAGTATGAAAATCACACGCCAATACAATGACCCAGAGGGTACGTGGCGGCGTGCGTCGATTCCGTAATTTTCAAGTCCCGGAACGAGCGTCCCAGGGAAGTCTCTTGTCTGGGCTGGAAAGTGCAACGAGGCGAGGGGGTTTCGAGTC
>CAZPZZ010000280.1:0-2903 GCA_964591245.1 uncultured Vicinamibacteraceae bacterium
GGCGAATTAATGTACGGCATCGCCCCCTGAGCGTCAAGCGGCGCCAAGCCTTTCTCCCCCGCTCGGCTTATCCTATATTCTAATGTTTGCCAAACCACGCACTCAGGGAGCGCACAATGGATCCACGCGAAAAAGCCGTCCTCGGCAGCAGCGGCCTCGAAGTCACCCGCCTGGGCTTGGGCTGCGCCGCCATCGGCGGGCTCTACGGCGATATACCCGACGAACAGGCCGTCCAGGTCGTCCACCGCGCCTTCGCACTGGGCCTTAACCTGCTCGACACCGCGCCGCTCTACGGGGCGGGCAAGAGCGAGACCCGATTGGGCCTAGCTCTCAAAGACATCCCGCGCGACAATTATATCCTGGCCTCCAAAGTCGGGCGCGTCCTCGAGCCCGTCGTAGGCGAGGACAACGACGAGGGCATCTTCGACAATCCGCCGCCCTTCAAGCCCGTCTTCGACTTCAGCTACGACGGCGTCATGCGCTCCTTTGAAGAGAGCCTCCAGCGCCTCGGCGTCGATCGCATCGACATTCTCCACATCCACGACCCGGACGCCCATTGGCAAGAAGCCATCTCCGGCGCTTACCCCGCGCTCGAAAGGCTGCGGGGCGAGGGTGTCATCAGCGCGGTCAGCGCCGGCATGAACCAGTGGGAAATGCTCGCCCGCTTCGCCCGCGAGGGCGACTTTGACTGCTTCTTGCTCGCCGGGCGCTACAGCCTGCTCGACCAGGGCTCGCTCGATGAGTTGTTGCCGCTGTGCGTAGAGAAGAATATCGGCATTATGGCCGGCGGCACCTACAATAGCGGTATCCTCGCCAAGGGTGCCCAGCCCGGGGCTACCTACAACTACTCCGAGGCCCCGCCCGAGATCATGGCAAGGGCCAGGGGCCTCGAGGAGGTCGCCGCCCGGCACGAGGTCAACCTCAAGGCCGCCGCGTCGCAATTCGTCTTCGCCCACCCGGCGATCACCTGCATTATTCCCGGCACGCGCCAGCCCGACCGAGTCAGCGAAAATTTTGACCTGCTCACCGAGGAGATCCCCGCCGACTTCTGGACCGAACTCAAGAGCGAAGGCCTGGTCCGCACAGACGCGCCGCTGCCGTCATGAGCCTGTGCATTACCGGCGGCGCCGGCTTCGTCGGCTCGAGCCTGGCGCGCCGCTACCGCACGCGGTATCCCGACCGCCGCGTCGTCGCCTTCGACAACCTCAAGCGCCGCGGAGCCGAGCTCAACCTCGCCGACTTCAAGGCACTCGATATCGAATTCGTCCACGGCGACGTGCGCGTGGCCGGCGACCTCGCGTCAGTTCCCGGCGATTTCGAGTTACTCATCGACGCCTCGGCCGAGCCATCCGCCCACGCCGGCGCCGATGGCGCGCCCGACTATCTCATCGATACAAACCTCGGCGGCACCCTCAACTGCCTGGAGTGGGCGCGGCAACGCGGCAGCGCGCTGCTTTTTTTGTCGACCTCGCGGGTCTACGCACTGCCGGCCCTGCGCGGTCTCCCCCTCAAAGAGGAGGAAACCCGCCTCAGCGTAGATACCGACCAACCACTGCCGGCCGGTCTGTCAGCCAACGGTATCGGCGAGGCTTTCGACACCTCGCGCCATCGCTCGCTCTACGGCGCGACCAAGTTGGCCTCCGAACTCTTTATCCAGGAATACTGCGCCACCTATGGCCTCAAGGCGCTGATCAATCGCTGCGGCGTCATCGCCGGGCCGGGCCAGTGGGGCAAGGTCGACCAGGGGGTCTACACCCTATGGGTCGCCCGCCACTACTTCGGTCTCGGCTTGAGCTATATGGGCTTCGGCGGCACGGGCAAGCAGGTCCGCGACCTGCTGCACCCCGACGATCTCTTCGCCCTGCTCGAGGCGCAAGCGGCACGGCCCGCGGCCTGGACCGGCGAGATTTACAACGCCGGCGGCGGCCTCGCCGGCTCGACCTCGCTGATCGAATACACCCGCCTCTGCGAGGAAGCCACCGGCAAAGCCATAGAGATGGGCTCGGTCGCCGAGACGCGGCCGGCCGATATCCCCTACTATATAACCGACAACGCCAAGGTGTCGGAAGCCTTCGGCTGGACCCCCGAAAAAAACGCGCGCGACATCGCCTGCGACGTCCACGCCTGGCTCGTGGCCAATCACGAGCAGGTCCGCACCGTTTTCACTTAGAGGAGATCTGCCCGTTGAGCATCGTCCTGATCACCGGCTCGGCCGGCCTCATCGGTAGCGAGGCGACCCGCTTCTTCCACGAGCGCGGCTTCGACATCGTCGGCGTCGATAACAACATGCGCGAGTATTTCTTCGGCGCCGACGGCTCCACCACCTGGAACCGCGCACAACTCGAAAGCGGCCTGGCCAACTACCGCCACCGCGCCGTCGACATCCGCGACGCCGCGGCTATCGACGCGCTCTTCGCCGAATTCGGCACCGCCATCGAACTGGTCATTCACACCGCGGCGCAACCCTCGCACGACTGGGCCGCGCGCGAGCCGATCACCGACTTCACCGTCAACGCCAATGGCACGCTCAACCTGCTCGAGGCGACCCGCCGCTTTTGCCCCGACGCCGCCTTTATCTTCACCAGCACCAACAAGGTCTACGGCGACGCCCCCAACGAACTCCCTTTAGTCGAACTCGACACCCGCTGGGAAATCGACGAGACCCACCCCTACCGCGAGTACGGCATCGACGAAAACCTGCGCATCGACCAGTGCAAGCACAGCCTCTTCGGCACCTCCAAGGTCGCCGGCGACGTTCTGGCCCAGGAGTACGGTCTCTACTTCGGCCTCAAGACCGCCATCTTCCGCGGCGGCTGCCTGACCGGCCCCGCCCACTCGGCCGCCGAACTGCACGGCTTTCTCGGCTACCTGGTCAAATGCGTGGTTAGCGGCCGTCCCTACAC
>CAZPZZ010000281.1:0-2891 GCA_964591245.1 uncultured Vicinamibacteraceae bacterium
GCGGCGGCCTGCTCGGAGTCGGTCCAGGCGCCGGACACGTCCAGGGCTTTGCAGCGTAGGGCTGACCACTCAAGCGAGATGGTCTTGGTCAGGCCGGCGAGGCCGCCCTGTACGGGGTCGAATGCGCCACCGTTCAGGCCGAACGCACCATCCATGCGGGATACCGTCGCAAAGAGGGCGCCACCGCCGGCCGCCGCTTCACGCAGCATGGGCCCCACGCGCTTTGTCAATGAGAACGCGTGCTTGAGACGGGTTTCCGCGCTGTCACTCCACCGCGGCGTCGTTGAGTCTTCTGGCGCTCCCAGGACGATGAGTCCGCCAATTCGCGCGGTGCTGTGGTTCTCGTTGTCGCCGGCGTCAGATACGACGTGAGCGATGCGGCCTTGAGCGGCGAATTGATCACACAGGGCCTGCGCGAGGTCCGTGCCGTCGTCGACGATCCATACTTCGCGCCCTACGGCGAGTTCGATGCGACCGGGAGCAGAGAGTGGAGGTAATTCGGTGGCACGGAGGACGCGCCGGCTTGGCGCGGTCTCGGTCGCCTGTGTAGAGGCGTCCGGCTCCGCGGTGGGGGGGGCCGGGTTCTCGACGGAGGCCGCGTGCTCGGGTGGCGGAGCGTCGGGCACGGCGTCGCTGGTGTTCATGTAGTCAATGATGTTGCGAAGCGTGCGAAGGCTGCCGACGTAGGTGGAGTCGACGGCCACCATCTCGGGAATACGGGTCTGTAGGCCGGCAAGAATCTCTAACCGTTTGATGGAGTCAATGCCGAGGTCCGCCTCGAGGTCCATGTCGAGATCCAACATCTCGATGGGATAGCCCGTCAGTTCTGCCACGACTTCGAGCAATGTGGTGGCAGGCAGGTCGATGTCGGGTGAGGGCGGCTCCTGGGGAACGAGGGGCTCAACCGATCGCGTGTCGGCGTGCACAACAGGCGCGTCAGTCGGCGCGAGGTTGGTCCGGTTCGTGGCCGCAGCGCTCAGCGGAGGCGCTGCGCTTGTCTGGGGCGCGTCGGGGGGCACCGGCGGTTGAATCGGGGGCGGTGGTACGACACCCGCTTGATGGGGTGCAGTCTCCACTGGATGCTGTGGAACGCTGGAGCCACCCTCGATGAGCCGTTGCTGGCCTTCCATGACCAACTGGATGGTCTTATGCGCGGATTCCTGTCCCTCGAGAAAGCGTAGATGTGCTTCCGCGGTCTGCTGCTGGAGGGTCTGCATCGCCCGAAGGCCCTCTTGGACAATCTGAAGGACTCCGGTTGCTGGTCCAGTGGGATCAGATGCTGCGATGGGATCTGGTGGAACGGCCGTGGCCGTCGTGACCGGGGCCGCGGTGGAGTGTGGCCGAGTTGTTTCGTGTGCCTGCGGCGTCTGTGCGGGAGTCATTGCACCGTCCGCGGTATTGTCCATCTGGCGCTTAGGATGTGTACTCACTTCGAGGTGTCCATCGAGATCTGCTGCGTCGGTGGTCGTCCGTACCGCCGGCGGAGTTGGCTGGGGGGAACGGTAGTTCGCTCCCAGCAGTGGAATGTTCATCTTCGGGCGACGGGGCTTACGTGCGTGTGGTTCCCAGGCCGTCAGATCGACCGGGTGCCCCAGCGCGCCAAGTTGCGCGAGGAGGTGCCCGAGATCGGTTATCCCGGAGCGCCGACCGCTGCTGGCATCTAGCGCCAGGCCCTGGTGCGGCCGATCGCCGAGTGTGGCGCGAACCAGTTTGGTAAGCACATTGCCCGGGCCGACCTCAACGAAGGTCCGGACGCCCGCGGCGTATAGATGTTCCAGTTCGTCGACGAACTGGACGGGGCTCACCAATTGGCTAGCCAGAGTGTCACACACTGTCTCGGTGTCGTCCGCGTAGGGTCTGGCCGAGCAGTTGGCATAGACCGGTACGGTGCCAGCCGAGAAAGTGATGTCGTTGAGACCGTGACGGAATTGCTCGACGGCGTCCTGCATGAGGGGGCTGTGGAATGCCGCGGCAACCTGTAGTGGCGTGGTTGACCATCCACGATCAGCACAGGCCTGTACGGCCTGGGCTATCGCATCTTTGGTGCCGGACAAGACCCCTTGCGAGGGACTATTGCGATTCGCAAGGACGACATCGATGCCGCCGTCTTCAAGCATCTGAGCCAGCTCGGTCAGGGGAGCCTGCACGGCGGCCATAGTGCCGCGGTCACTCGGCCCGGCGGCCATCAGCTGCCCCCGAAGTGTCGAGAGTTGTCGCAGGTCGTCGTCGGTAATCCGGTTAGCCGCACGCAGGGCGACGAGTTCCCCGTAACTATGGCCCGCCGCGTAATCTGGTTGTATACCGAATCGATGGAGGACCCTGAGCATTGCCAGACTCACCGCCCCGATGGCTGGCTGGGCGGTATCGGTTCGGGTGAGTTCTGCCTGCTGCTTCGCGCGGGCAGCCGCGTCGAAGACAGGGAGCGGGAAGATGCGGTCGCTCAGGCAACTCGTTCCCTGGGCGAGTGCGCTCGCATCCGCGCTTGCGATCGCGTCGTGTGCCTCTGGAAACATGCAGGTCAGATCGCGGCCCATGCCCACGTATTGGCTTGCTTGCCCAGGGAAGAGGAACACCAGCGATTCTGGGGGCTGCGGGCCACCGAAGAACACGCCAGGGCGACTCCACGAATGGTTGTGCCCTTCATCGGCGAGTCCGGCAGCGGCGTTGCCAAGGACTTGGCCGGGATCGGTATCCGCTGTCAGGACCAGGACCAGGCGAAAGGTATGTGCCGAAGAGAATCCTCTGCGGGATTCCAACGCGCGGAATGCAAGGCTGTCGGCGTCGGGGGCATCCTGGATAAATGTGCGCCACTCGGCCACGCCGTTCTGCAGTGCGTCGAAGGAGTCGGCAGAGAGTGCGACGATCTGGGTCGAGCCATCCCACGCGACGAT
>CAZPZZ010000282.1:0-2890 GCA_964591245.1 uncultured Vicinamibacteraceae bacterium
GTGGCTGGTGGTGCTGGCGACGACCTATATCTGGACTGCCAACGCGCGCTGTTTCGTCATGGCCTCATGCGCCAATGGGCTCAAGTTGGGCGGGGTGATCGGCGGCGGTCAGCGCCCGTTGTTCTGGGCGATGCTACTGGCGCTTTTTGTGGCGCTGGCGGCGGCTACGTGGATGTTGATGTCTCTGGGCTACGAGCACGGGGTGCTCAATCTGCGGATATCGGCCAGCAAGCACGGGCCCTACAATTATGTCCAGGGACTGATCCGCCATCCGAGTGAACTGCAGCTGTGGGGATGGGTCAATACCGGCATCGGTGCGTTGATCATGCTGGGGTTGACGCTGGCGCGGTGGTATTGGGCGCGCTGGCCTTTGCATCCGCTCGGCTATCCGGTGGGTCCGACGTGGATTATGGACCACTTGTGGTTCAATATGTTCCTGGCCTGGCTGATCAAGGTGCTGGTGCTCAAGTACGGTGGCGCCGAGCTCTACCAGAAGTCGCGGCCCTTCTTCATCGGAATGATTCTCGGTCAGCTGACCCCGGGTGGGATTTTCCTCGTCGTCGATCACTTTAGCGGCACGGTCGGCAATGTGATCTTCTGGGGCTGAGGCGATGCGCGTGCTGCTAATATACGCGGTCTTATTGCTGGCGGCGGCAGACGTTCGCGCGGGGGCGATCGCGGCGGTGCTGGATTCGCTGACTGTGCACGAATCGCGCGTGGTTGGGTATCCGGGGGCGGAAGCCGCTGCGGGTTTTATCGAGCGGGCGTTGCGGCGGGCCGGTGTGCAGCAAGTGCGGCGCGAAGAGTTTCCGGTGGTGGTGCCGATGGACGAGGGCGGGTGGCTGCGGGTTGCGGCCAGCGGCGAGGAATTCTCCTTGCACGGGGTGTGGCCCAATGGGGTGCGCACGCCGACACTGCTCCCGCTGACGGCGCCGCTGATCTACGGCGGCGCGGGCGAATATGCCGATTTCGACGGCAAGGCGCTGGCCGGGCGGGTGGTGCTGATGGAGTTTGCGAGCTGGCACCACTGGTTACGGGCCGCGGCGCTGGGCGCACGGGCGATCGTCTTTATCGAGCCCGACGAGCCCAGCTGGCGCCAGGCCAATGCCAAATACGCGGACGTGCCGTTGGATATCCCGCGGTTCTGGGTATCGCGCCAGGCGGGGTCGGCGCTGCGCGAGCTGGCGCAGGCCGGTGAAGTGGAGGTCGAGCTGGCGGGGCGCATGGAGTGGCAGGCGCGGCCGGCGTGGAATATCTGGGGCGTAGTGCCCGGGACCGATCCGGCGTTGCGCGACGAGACGGTTGCGGTGGAGGCCTATTACGACGGCATTTCGGTAGTGCCGGCGCTGGCGCCGAGCGCCGAGGCGGCTTGCAGCATAATCGGGCTGCTGGCGCTAGCCGACTACCTCGCGGCACATCCCCCGGCGCGCACGGTGATCCTGCTGGCGACGTCGGCGCACTTCCACAATCGCCAGGGCATCGTCGACTTCCTCAACCGCTATGCGCGCCGGCACCCGCACTACGCATCGAAGATGGATCGCGACCTCGGTATCGACCTCTTTATCAGCCTCGATCTGGCCAGCCACTCGACCCAGGTGGGCGTGTGGAACAATACCGACCGACAGAATCTCAAGCGTTTCTTCGCTCCAATGGGCCGTGCCTTCATGGGCTATGTCGATACCGCGGCCACGGCCACGATGGTCAACGGGATCACGCCGGTGCGAGGGATGGACTGGTCGGATTACGTGCCCGAGGGGCTGATGGCCAATAGCGCCATCGCCCTCGACGCCGGGCTGATCTCGCTGGCGTTGGCCACGGTCAATGACGAGCGCTTTGGCGTCGATCTGCCGCTCGACCGGCCGGAGGAAGTAGATCTGGACCGTCTGTCGGCGCAGATCGAGTTGATTAATGGTGCGTTGGGCAAGGCCTTTGCCGATTCGGCACTGCTGGCGACGCGCGAGGAGTTTGCGCCGGTGCTCAAGGACCGGCTGCGCGATCTCAAAGTGCAGGTCCGCGCGTTGCCGCGCCGCAGCCAGGTGCCGGATCGGCCGATTGCCGCTGCAGTTATTGCGCTCGAGTCGAATATGGTCGTCGACAAGGCATTGAAAGGCGTGCGGAGTATGCAGTATCACCTGAGCGACCGAGACGGCGATGCCGATATCAAGGGACTACCTACGGGAGCATATGCCGCGGTGGCGCACGTTTTGGATTCGCAGACCGGGGCGGTATCGTACGCCCCGGATTTGAACGAGCGGGCGCAGAAGTTCTACGGCTCATCCTTTGCGGACGGCTCGCTCAACGTGGGCGTGCAGTTCAAGACCAACGAACAGACGATCGTGGTGTTCCCCTGTATCGCCGCACCCTTTTACGATCTGGGAGATCCGCGCCATCTGGGCACCATCGGCAAGACCGAGATTCTCGGTCAGGGTGATGTGCCGCCGCGGCAATACGGTTTCGCGCTTGGTCGGCATACTGCCAGCGGGGCTGGCGTGGTATTCGCCGCGCCGGGCGCGGAAGCGGAAAATCGGGTCAAGGTGATGATCGGCCGGCGGCTGTTGCTGCTCAACAACCGCGGCACCGATTACGAGGGGCAGGGCTATCTGCTGGCGGAGGACGGGCTGGCGCCGACTCTGCCACGGGTGATCGGGGATATGTGGCGGCTGAATGAGGCACGGCTGGAGCTGATGCGCAGCCACGCGATCGAAAACCAGTATTTGAGCCGCGTGCATCGGCGCGCGGGGCGCCTGTTGGAGCGGGCGCAAACGGCGGCGGATAAGGGGGAGTGGACGCGTCATATCGCAGCGCTACGGGCTGCTTTCGGGCTGGAGGTGCTGGTCTATCCGCGATTGGTGGCGGCGCTCAACGACGTGATCAGCGGGATTGTTTTTTT
>CAZPZZ010000283.1:0-2875 GCA_964591245.1 uncultured Vicinamibacteraceae bacterium
TCCGGATGCCGCAAATTCCACCGCGCCACCGCCGCCCCGTCCCGCTGCAACTGCTGAAAACTCGTCGCACTCCACACCGTGACTTTCACCCCATATTCTTCGCGCAAAATCTCCCGCGCCCGCAACGCCTCGAGCAAAATGCTCCCGCTCGCACACAGATGCGCCTGCCCTCCCTCACCGCGCAATCGGTACAGCCCTTGCAAGATGCCATCCTCCGCACCTGCGGGCATCGCCGGCATCGCGTAGCCCTCATTCTGCACCGTCAGATAGTAGATCAGATCCTCGTCGCCCGCGCCCATCCGCCGCAACCCCTCACGGATAATCACCGCAATCTCATAGCCAAAGGCCGGATCGTAGGCCACCACGTGCGGAAAACCCAGCGCCATCAGATGGCTCTGCCCGTCCTGATGCTGCAGCCCTTCGCCGTTGAGCGTAGTGCGCCCGGAGGTCGCGCCGATCAGAAAGCCCCGCGCCATCTGGTCGCCGGCCGCCCAGATCAGATCCGCCACCCGCTGAAAACCGAAGATCGAGTAGAAGATGAAAAAGGGCAGCGTCTGCAGCCCGTGCGTGGCGTGGGCGGTGCCAGCGGCGATAAACGACGACAGCGCCCCCGCTTCGCTGATCCCCTCTTCCAGGAGTTGGCCATCGCGCGCCTCCCGGTAGTAGGTCAGGCTCTCGCTGTCGACCGGCTCGTAGAGCTGGCCCAAGTGCGAGTAGATCCCGTATTGCCGGAACATCGCCTCCATGCCAAAGGTCCGCGCCTCATCCGCCACGATCGGCACCACCCGCCGACCGATTTCCTCATCGTGCATCAGCTTGGCGAGGATCCGCACGAAGAGCATCGTCGACGAGGCCTCGCGCTCACCCAGCCCATCGAGGAATTCGTCGAACAAATCCCCCGCCGGACCGCGCTGTGGCGACGCCGCCACCCGCTGCGGCACGAAGCCGCCCAGTGCCTCGCGACGCTCCAGCAAATACCGCGTCTCCGGACTATCCGGCGGCGGCTTGTAAAAGGCCAGTTGCTCCACCTCCTCGTCCGACAGCGGAATCCCGAAGCGTGAGCGCACCTGCCGCAAACTGTCGATATCGAGCCGCTTTTGCTGGTGCGCCGTCATCCGCCCCTCGCCGACCTCGCCCATGCCATAGCCCTTGATCGTCTTGGCCAGCACTACCGAGGGCACGCCCTTATGGTCTATAGCCGCCCGGTAGGCCGCATACACTTTGTCGGGATCGTGCCCGCCGCGGCGAATGGTGCGGATCTGCTCGTCGGTCAACTGCTGCGACATGTGCATCAGCCGCTCGTCGACGCCGAAGAAATGCTCGCGCTGCTCGGCCCCGCTCGACACGCTGTATTTCTGGTATTGCCCATCGACCAACTCGCCCATCCGCCTGGCCATCAGCCCCTCGTCGTCCATGGCCAGCAGCGGATCCCAATCGCTACCCCAGATCACCTTGATCACATTCCAGCCGGCGCCGGCGAAAACGGTCTCCAACTCCTGGATGATTTTGCCATTGCCGCGCACCGGTCCGTCGAGCCGCTGCAAGTTGCAATTGACCACGAAGACCAGGTTGTCGAGCTTTTCGCGCCCCGCCAGCGAAATACCCCCCAGCGCCTCCGGCTCGTCCATCTCGCCGTCGCCGACGAAAGCCCAAACCCTGGCGTCGGACGGCTCCTTGAGCCCGCGATCCTCCAGATAGCGGTTGTAGCGCGCCTGGTAAATCGCCAGCAGCGGCCCCAGACCCATCGATGCTGTGGGAAATTGCCAGAAGTCGGGCATCAGGCGGGGGTGCGGATACGAGGGCAGCCCGCCGCCGGGACGCAACTCGTGACGGAAGTTGTCGAGATCCTGCTCGCGCAAACGGCCTTCTATAAAGGCCCGCGCGTAAATGCCCGGCGAGGTGTGGGCCTGGAAGAAAACTTGGTCGCCTTCAAAGCCGTCGCAGCGCCCGCGGAAAAAGTGGTTGAAGGCCACCTCCATCAGCGTCGCCGCCGAGGCGTATGTAGCAATGTGCCCGCCTATGGTCGGGTCGGCCAGATTGGCCCGTACCACCATCACCATCGCGTTCCAACGGAGGATATTGCGGATATTGCGCTCGAGATCGCGGCTGCCGGGATAGGACGGCTGGCGGTCGGCGGGGATAGTGTTGATATAAGGCGTATTCGCGCCCGAGGAAAAATCGACGCCATGCCGCCGCGCGTGGTCGAGGAGATGGTCGAGCAACTGGCGCGCGCGCTCAGCTCCCTCGTGTGCGAGTACGTACTCTAGCGATTCGAGCCATTCCCTCGTTTCGGTATCTGCTGCACGTTTGTCCTCTACCATGCCTCTCCCCCTTGCTTGGACCTTGCCCAGCATCTTGCACATATCTACCGGGGCTGTCAAACGGACAAGGGACGCCGCGCCTTCAGGCTAGCAGGTGGTCGCGGCCCGAGGCTCCATACGCATAAGGCTCGTCGAGAGCTGCCAGCACCTCGGTGTCGCGCTGCCAGGAGGCAAACTCGGCAGCGGCCCCCTGGCTCAGCGAGATCAGCGCGCCGTCTTGTTCGATCGACAATACCGCGTTGTGCAGCGGGGCTTTGATCTCGACGATCTTGAGCAAGTAGTAGTCCTGCGGGGCATGGGCTGGGACGAAGACCACACCGGAGCGCTCCTGGCCCTCTCCCGCCGCGGGAAAAAGCACCTTTTCCTCAAAGCGTTTGTTGGGAATTTGCGGCGCTTCCGGTCTTTTCTCCTCCTGATCCTTAAAGATCTCGTCGAGGGCCGCCTGCCGCTCTTCCACGGCTTCCTGATACACCTCGAGATGGTGGTTCAGCGCTTCGAGCAGGCGGCCTCTGACGGCCTGGAGATTGGACTCCTCGGCCGTCACTAGCCGCACC
>CAZPZZ010000284.1:0-2863 GCA_964591245.1 uncultured Vicinamibacteraceae bacterium
AGGACCAGCAGGACCAGCAGGACCAGCAGGACCAGCAGGACCAGCAGGACCAGCAGGACCAGCAACAATCCGAAGCGGGTGAGGACGAACCGATTTCTCCGCGCGAGGCTGAGCAATTGCTAGACGCCCTGGAAGACCGCGAACAAGAGGCGCAAAAGCGCCGTTTCCGCGCCGTGGGTAGGGCGCAGGACAAGGATTGGTAGGATGCGGTCGTTATTCCTCGCTGCAGCACTGGGGCTCTGGGCGCTGCCCGTCACCGCGCAAATAGAGTTTACCGCTGTGGTCGATCGGACCCGCTCGGGACAGGCCGAGCCCATTCGGCTGACACTGAGCATCGTCTCGCAGGAGAATTTGGGCCACGTGCCGGCGCCGGAAATCTCGCTGAAGGATTTCCACGTCGAAGGACCCTCGGTCAGCACGCGGATGGAGATGGTCAATTTCAACACCAGCTTTACCCGCGAATTGGTCTACGTGCTCTATCCCAGGCGGACCGGTAAGATCAGCATTGGCCCCGCCCGTCTCGCGTTGGGCGGCCAGCAGTTCCAAACCAAGGCGATCCAGGTCGAGATCGTCAAAGGGACCCGTCGGCGCCCGGCCAAGCCCGGGGCGCAACAGGGCGAAATAGGAGAATTTCGCCTCGAGGACAATCTCTTCGTGCTCGCCCGCTCCGATCACAAACGGGTTTACGTCGGCCAACAGTTGACAGTAGACTACGATCTGTTCTATCGCTTCCGCCTGCACAACGTGGGTTTTAAGGAGATTCCGACCTTTGCCGGTTTCTGGGTCAAGGAACTCTTCGTCGCCCAGCAACTGCAATCGCACCGCGAGATCCTCGAGGGCGTGACCTTCAACGTGGCGCCGCTGCGCCGGGTGGCCTTGTTCCCGACCAGCGCCGGAACCTATGATATCGGCGTTCTGGCCATTTCCTGCGATATCCCGCAACAGCGCGGACGCCGCGGTTTGCTCGACGACTTCTTCGCTGGCGATCCCTTCTTCGGTCGCACGCAGTCGGTGCTCTTGCAGAGCGAGGAAATACAGGTCGAGGTCTTGCCGCTGCCGGCGGCGAATCGGCCCGCCGGATTTGCCGGGGCGGTCGGTCGCTTCGAGTTGAGCGCCCGTGCCCAGCCCACGCGCGTGCCCGCTGGCGATCCGGTGACGCTGCGGGTAGTCATCGAGGGCCAGGGCAATATGGCGGCGGTACGGGCACCGGATGTCGAGGGCGCGGCGGGGGTCAAAATCTACGAACCCAAAATGGAGGAGCAAGAGCAGACGGCCAACGGCGTCTACGGCGGACGGCGGACTTTCGAATATATCCTGATTCCCGAGCGGGGCGGGATGATGGAGATCCCGCCAGTGCGCTTTGCTTATTTCGATCCGCACCAGGGCCGCTACCAGACCCTCGAATCGCCCTCGATTATTATCCACAGCGAGGGCAGTGTCGAAGAAGAGGTGGGAGAGAGCTATGGGTTGACTCGTCGCGACATCGAAGCGGTGGGCCAGGACATTCGCCACATCAAGCCCGACGCCGAGGTATTGGGTGCGGGTGCGGCGCTGCACCGCAGCTGGTGGTTCTGGGCGTTACAGGGGCTGGTGCCCGTAGCCTTTTGCGTCCTGCTGGTCTGGCAGCGCCACCAGCGGCGGCTACAGGGCGACGTGGCGTACGCGCGGCAGCGCCGGGCCAAGGGCGAGGCCGGGCGCCGTTTACAGCGGGCCGACGAATTGCTGGCCGCGGGGGCCTCTGCCGAATTTTACGGCGCGGTGCAGGCTGCAGTGCTCGAATTTCTCGCCGACCGGCTCAATCTCGCCGCCGCCGGCCTGACCAATGAGGCTTGTGCCGAGGCGCTGGAAGCGCGCGGTGTCGATAGCGCGACAATTGAGGCGTTGCGCGACCTGTTGGTGCGCTGCGACTTCGCGCGATTCGCCCCGACCGCGGCGTCTTCCCAGGACATGGCTGAGGCGCGGCGGGCGGCCGGCGAATTGGTCGAGCGCTTGGAGGGATTGATTTGATGCGGGCGCTGGCCCTGGTCCTGCTGCTTGGCGCGAGCGCACTCGACGCCCAGTCGGCAGCGACGGGGCTCTATAACGAGGCCAATGCGCTGTACCGGTCGGGAGATTTTGCGGGTGCGCATCGCCTCTACCGGGAAGTGGCGGCGACCGGAGTGCGCGACGCCCGACTCTTTTATAATCTCGGCAACGCCAGTTTCAAATCGGGCCACCTGGGCGAGGCGATTCTCTGGTACGAACGGGCGCGGCGTCTGGCGCCACACGACGAGGACATTGAAAACAACCTCCGTTTCGCCAATCTGGTCAAAAAGGACCGCGAACCCGCCGACGACCGCAATGTGGTGCTGCGCGGTCTTGCCGCTTTTTACTTCTGGCCCAGCGCGGATCAGTTGAGCTTGCTTTTTGCCCTGTGTTTCTTCGCGCTCTTCGGCCTGGCTGCCCGGCGTCTGCTGGCGTCCGGTCGGCTCGGTGCGGTGTGGTTGTCGAGTGTTGCGCTGAGTGCGGTGTTGAGTGCGGTCTTCGCCCTGTGGCTGGGTTCCCGCCTTTACTACCGCGCTGGCATTGACGAGGCCATCGTCGTCGCCGAAAAGGTCATGGCGCGTTCGGGTCCGGCAGAGAGCCAGACCGAGGTGTTTACCGCGCACGAGGGCACCAAAGTGCGTCTGGTGCGCAGCGAAGGGCAGTGGATTCTGGTACGCTTGACCAACGGGTTGGGCGGTTGGATGCGCGACGACGCGCTCGAGCGCATCTGAAGTTTTTCACGCGACGCAAACCAAGAGATCGAGGGAAGGTACATAATGAGCAAACTCAAAGTCGGCATCATCGGCGTCGGCGGCATTGCGCGCACGCATATCCCCGG
>CAZPZZ010000285.1:0-2843 GCA_964591245.1 uncultured Vicinamibacteraceae bacterium
GTTCATATCAGATTTCTATACTAAGAACCAAATACCATTCGCAGCCTTTGCCAGAAATGCCCCTCTCAACTTACTTCCATCTGCGATATAAAGATTTCTACAAATAACATTCCTAAATTCCACTAAATCCTTCAATTCCTCTTGTGCCTCTGCATCACCACTCACCAAAGAGTTCAATACCATACCTAATACAACCAATCCTGCCCCAAATGACATATATAAAATCTTGTATCTCAGTTTCATATTTCATCTCCAGATTACAAATAAAAATTTAACTGTCTTTCAGTTTCAGTTTTAAATCTTTCAAGGCTCGCGAAAGCTCTGCCCCTTCCAACTGATCCAATCCAATGGCTTCTGCCCTGGTCATTCCTTGTTTTGGTTTTGGTTTATATTTCTGGACTTCCCGATTGACAGATATAGGCACAATTTCAGCTTGATAAATTTCTTGTTTCTCTGGCAGACGTTTGTAAAAATCGACATTCTGCCAAAACTGCAAATCAGTGTTTGTTTTCGCTGCAGGTTGTTTAAGCCTTCCATACTCATCAATCCGAATCTGACGTTTGTGATACTCACTCAGAATAAAGTCTAATCCCCAAACAGGTGCAGTTTCCCTGCCATTACTTTCGGTTTTTACAAACCAAGTTGGAAATCTGGCTAATGTTGATTTTCCTCTCATTTTTGGAATGATAGATTTGATAAATTCCACAGCGTTTTTATGGCTTAAATTTGCGTTTAGGCGCATTTTCAGCACTGATTGAACGCAGGGTATTACTTCCTCCCAACATTTGCCCCAAATCCTTTTTTGGTACGCTGTTGGCTTGTTAACAATGGCTTTTTCAAATAATTTGTTTAGTTTTTTCAGATCCTCTTGACTAATGCTTTTTTGCTTTTTAAATTCTTTTGAATCTCCAGCTTCTTTGGCATTGCGATTGCTGTTAGTATTGGATTCTAAAGGAGAATATTTAGGTTCTATATTACTATAGGTAGTATCTGGCAAATTTTTGCCAGACCTTTCAGAAGCCAATTGAAGGGGAGTTTGGCACTGAGGAATGCCAATTTGGAAATTTCCTGATCGGTTATTTCCTTCAAACCAAATAATCCGAATCCAGCCAAGTTTAATGAGTCTGTTTTTCGCTTTTCGTACTGAATCTGTAGGCATTTCTAATTCAGCAGCAATAGCTTTGCAAGTTAACCAAGAAGTCATTGAACAAAATTCAATATAATCCTCTGATTCAATTTCTTCCGTATGATGGGGATTGGTTCCGACACAATAGGTAAAAAAATCATAAACAACCATTTCACTTGCGGTTAGACTTTTCTTTTCTTTGGGATGCCGATAAGGAACTGCTGTCCAGCGTTCATACTGAATATTTCGGGAGGTTTTGGAACGTGAAACTGGGTGGGATACACTTAGATTTTGGGTATGAGTAGACATTAAAAAAATCTCCTAATCAAAAAAATTGTTGATTGGAGACTCAAAATCTACTATAATTGCATTTGCCGATGCTTTATAGAGATCAAAAGTCTCGATTTTGCCCCTGCCCACACAGCTGGGGCTTTTTTATTGTCCTTCCAATTCTAGAACATCCCACAATTTAGGTCAAGAACTTTCTATTCTGCATAAAAACTCTTCAGATTTTTTTATGCAATGCACAAAATATTCAGCCTTCAATACACTCAAACCATAAACGAATAATTTCCCCAGTCCACCACTCTTCGCATAAATCAGACTATCCATGTAGCAGCTGTGTTTGTGCCTAATTAAACTAACCTCTAGCCCTAGCCATGCCCGCCATCTAAAAGTAAAATTCAAATTGTGGATCTTCGACATTCTTTTCTTTGAGCAATTTTTCAATATACTGCTCAGCCTGCTTAGCATTAACCAGATCTTTCCTGTTTTTATAGTCCCTGTACGTTTCATGATCAATGTGTCCAAACTCGAATAGCTTATAGAAAACATGGTCAGCAACGGTTTTAACATCATTCATATCATCTTCTGAACTAAGCAAGATGTCATCATCCGTTATCCTCCCATTCTCTTCCAAACGAACTCTTATGACCTTCCAGCCATGTTCAATCAACAACTCAGTTTTGTTTCGATCTGACCTCCTCCTTTCATCGCTTTTATGCCAATAATAACCATCATATTCAATTATTAAACCTAGGTCAGATATCTTAATATCCACTGTAAGCTTTCCTATTTCATCATCCATAAAAACGCCAATATCATCAACCCTAAAATCTAAAAAAAACAGGATTTCATGGGCTAAAAACAATTCAATCTTCGATCTAGGTAAAACATGGCAATAAGGGCAACCAGTACCTCCACTTGTTCTATTAGCAGAAGTAGCAGGCCATTCATGGTCATCACCCTTATCACACTTCCACCAGAATTTCTTCTGTGACCTAGCTACAACTCGATCGGGCATTAAATCACCGTTTTTATCAGGATGCCATTCTTTCGCTATCTCTGGGTACAGACTTGACAAGCTGTTTGTTACCGATATTTGTCGCCCACTACAACAAGGGCAACCATTACCTCCCCTTGTTCTACTTTGAATAACAGCAGGCCATTGATGATCTGGCCCCTTATCACACTTCCACCAGAATTTCTTATGTGACCCAGCTACAATCTGGTCGGGAGTTAGGTCACCATTCTTATCAGGATGCCATTCTTTCGCCAACTCTGGGTATGTTTCAAGAAGATTTTTTTTATCCATAAATTAAAAATGGGTTGTATTTTAGTCTTAACTTAAATACAGGCTAAATTATAAAACTGATTAGGCTACTAGATGCTAAAAGTAGTACAATGGATATAGCGGCAGAGTCCTATAAGTTCAGGG
>CAZPZZ010000286.1:0-2841 GCA_964591245.1 uncultured Vicinamibacteraceae bacterium
TAACCGGTGACATCTATCTAAATGGGCGAGGCGGAGTGCAACGCAATATACCGATTGGTATTGCATGGATTGGAACTGCAGCTATGCCGACGGCGGACTCGAAAATGCTGAAGTACTACCGTAATTCACGCAAGAAAATACCCGATGAGTACGTGGACTTTGTCGATGAGGTAGTCGGTCTTTTTCGTGATGAATATGGTAGCAAAGGACATAGAGTAAGTTGTGTAAGGCGGGCAAACAATCGTCGAGGAGCTTACTCCGGGTCTCTGAGGATGAGAAGAGTAGCTTGTTCCTTTATGGATGAAGTGCCGATCTGTCGAAACGGCGTTACTGCGGTCATCAATGACGGCTCGGATGGAGACTTGGCACGGTCTTGGCGCGATGACTGGACGGACACTAACATGCAATGGACTTGCCCAAAAATTCGGAAATAGCGACCCGTTTTATCTAATGTATTTAGCTTGGATAAGAGCGAAACTTGAATGCTATTTTTACGTCGTTTACTGGAGCGGGCCGTCCATTTCGTATAGCGGGCCGAAAACGAGTGGATCGTGCTGCTTTTCGATAGGCGTGTATGCGAACACTCTGTGGGTGCTTTCTCTCGGTTTTTATTTTGCGAACAGCACCTCGGTGATTGACTGTAGCAACGAAATCAATTTCTGAACGGAACGGCTCTCCCGAAGATCGATTGCCTGCATCGCCAGGGTGGGGACGGAAAATCGCCACCGGTTCTTCGAAGTATTCGTTGATACGGCCAGGCGCATGCTCTAGTACGTACTCGTAGGCTTCCTCATAGGCTTTATAGGCACGACCAAAGCTTTTATAGAGAATTAAAGTATCGCCACGATCTAATATCGTGCCGACAACATCATCGACAAGCGCCGATTGGGATAATTTGTAATACTTTTGAGCAGCTCGAAATGCTCTGTTAGCTTTCATCATTGCCCCCACTCCAAGAAATTGAACCGGACTGCGCCAATACGCGCCGGATCTGCTCCCTGAGTTGGCACTGCATGCAGACATAGGATCAGAAGCGGCAGCCGGTCCTGTGTAAACGGATGATAAGAAAGCTGGTGGAGTAAACCCGCCATAACAGCCACGTCTTGCGGGATCGCCCCAAAGTCGTCCATCAGGTCTGGCAACTATTCCGCTGAATCGCTGGCCTTTCGCTGCCCAGAGGTGTTCCCGGTAGGTTAACCCGAGCTTATTATAAAGTTGTGCGAACTTTTGGTGGTCTTTCGATTCGTTTGACACAAGAATCTCAATTGCGTCGTCATACATATCACGGGCAATGTGTGGGAGTTTGTTTTTTCTATACCAGTCAGCTAGCTGAATCTGTTCATCGACTATTTCCGGGCTTTTACCGTATAAAAATCGAGAGATCGCATACGCTAATTCGTAACTGTCATTAGCCGCATGCTTGTCCCCCATCCGCAAGTGGACGTCCGCTTCGCGCCTAAAAACGGCGATTTGTGTTTCAGTTTTAAAGCCTTCATTCATTCGAACGATATATCGGGCTCGCTCAAAACTCATAAGAGAAGGAAGGTAGTTACTCGAGCCATATTCAGCCTCGGCTAGAAGTAACAGAGGCTCAAAAAGGGCGGGGTCATATTTTGTTGTTTCTCTTTCGATACGCTCAATTTCTGCTTCAGCGACTTGTCTTGCAGTCGCGAACTCTTTTGCGGTTATGAGATCGTTGCCAAAGGTCGCGATGCTATTTGCCGATGAGAAACTAGTGCAGAGACTGATAAACACGAGAAAAACGAGGGGTATATTCTTGTGGCAATTTACCAGCCATGATGTGCTCGACGGCAATTTAGCTGCGGTTGAGACGTGCTCATCGTGCATATGCTTGGCGAGAGAAAACTTTAAAAACAGAATTAGACGCATAATGATTTGTCTCGCGCCTCCGGAATTCCTTCGATCAAAGTAAGCACAAACAAAAGAATTATTATGTCGCAGTGACCGTCGAATATTTGTGAAAATTACTCAGAATGTCTGGTTGTTTGAACCTAAGGCCTTTTATGGTTTTTCCGTTATGTATTTTGGGGAAAACAATATTGTGATGACGGCGAGTGGTGCGATTAGGTTCTACTTGCGTGAGTGACTGGACGTGACGCTTGATGGAAAGCTCTGCTTTTTTGGAATAAGTGCTGTGCAGAAGTCCGCGAGCCCTAATGAAAGGACTCGTAGACGAACTGCGTCGACCTTTATGGATTAAGGGTCGAGTAACTTAGAATCGGTACGTTACACCGCCAGATATCAAGGAGTTATCCATGTCATCTACGTACAAGATGTCAGCCCGGGCTCCGAGACGGCCACCTTCAGGGAAATATTCGACGCCGACGCCGTAAGACACACTGGAATCATCCGATGTTCGCCTAACGAGGCCTTCTGGATTGGTAGCGGAGACTTCGGACGTTTTGTTCTGTTCGCCCGTTATATCGTACACGGCCATTCCAACCAAGGCATACACATCGACGTTATCACCCATCGCGTATTTCGGTTTTGCGTAGACTCCGTACACCCAGGCATCAATCCGTACTTTTGGCTCTGCATACCCAAGACTGGCGCCTTTCGATTGTGCAAAGCTGGCTATTCGGCCTTCTATGTCAAGCCAATCGTTTATGACCATTCCTGCATGTGCGCTGTATCCGATATCACCTGAATCGAATTGTGCGTCGTCGACTTCGGTAAATATTTCGTAACCACCGATTGTGGCACCCGCGTAGAAGCGAGAACCATCCGATCCGTGATCATCAGCTAGTGCAACTGGCGCAGTTAGCAGCACCAGCAACGATACGATCTTCTTCATGAACCCCTCCGGCTTATTATAATAGT
>CAZPZZ010000287.1:0-2826 GCA_964591245.1 uncultured Vicinamibacteraceae bacterium
GCCGCCGAGGACGATGTCGGTGCCACGACCAGCCATGTTCGTTGCGATCGTCACTGTTCCACGTCGACCAGCCTGAGCGACGATCTCTGCTTCTTGAGCATGATATTTGGCGTTGAGCACCACGTGCTTGGTCCCACGCCGTTTGAGCAGGCCAGAGAGTTTCTCGGATTTTTCGATCGAGACCGTTCCGGTGAGGACGGGGCGTCCAGCTTGTTGCTTCTCGATGATGTCGTCGACGATCGCGTCGTATTTTTCTCGTTCGGTTCGATAGATCGAGTCTGGTTCCTCTATCCGGATGAGGTCGCGATTGGTCGGGATGACCATCACATCGAGCTTGTAGATCTTGTTAAATTCTGGGGCTTCCGTATCCGCGGTGCCGGTCATGCCCGAGAGCTTGCTATATTTCCGGAAATAGTTCTGGAACGTGACCGTGGCGAGGGTTTGGTTCTCTCGTTCGATCTTGACCTTCTCTTTTGCTTCGACAGCCTGGTGTAGTCCGTCGCTCCAGCGCCGACCAGGCATGAGGCGGCCAGTGAATTCGTCTACGATAACGACTTGGCCCTCTTTGACCATGTACTCCACGTCCCGGTGAAAGAGCACGTGGGCACGGAGTCCCTGGTTGACGTGGTGAAGCAATGGCATGTTAGCGGGGTCATAGAGCCCGCCGGGATTGAGCCGGTGGCCGAGTAGTTTCTCCGCTTTGGCCATGCCGCTCTCGGTCAGGTTGACCGTCTTGTGCTTCTCGTCGGTAAGGTAGTCTCCAGTTTCCTCAAGCGCCTCTCGTTCTTCTGCTTGGACGTTCCCTTGAGTCACCGCGCCGGCTTCGAGGCGGGGGATGATGCGATCTACCTCGTAATACAGTTCAGTTGAGTGTTCGGCTGGGCCCGATATGATGAGAGGCGTTCTCGCCTCGTCAATCAAAATGCTGTCCACTTCGTCGACGATGGCGTAGTGATGGCGGCGCTGGACAAAGTGCGACAACTCGAACTTCATATTGTCGCGGAGATAGTCGAAGCCGAATTCGTTGTTCGTGCCGTAAGTGATGTCGGCGGCATAGGCGGCCTGCCGCTCTGCATCTCGGAGTTCGTGTTGCACGATACCGACCGTCATGCCGAGGAATCGGTAGATTCGTCCCATCCACTCGGCGTCTCGCCGGGCCAGGTAGTCGTTAACGGTGATGACGTGTACGCCCTGTCCGGCGATCGCGTTCAGATAGGCGGCCAACGTCGCGACCAACGTCTTGCCTTCACCCGTTTTCATCTCGGCGATCTTGCCGTTGTGAAGGACCATGCCGCCGATAAGCTGGACATCGAAGTGGCGCATGTTCAGGACGCGCCGACCAGCCTCGCGCACGACAGCGAAAGCGTCTGGCAGCAAATCGTCTAGCGGCTCGCCCTGGTTGGCGCGAGTCTTGAAATCTGCTGTGCGCCCGCGCAGATCTGCGTCGGTAAGTTCGCGGATCTGTGCTTCGCGGTCGTTGATCTCAGCGACCAAGGGCTGAAGTCGCTTGAGGTCGCGTTCGTTCTGGGTGCCGAAGACTTTCTTGAGAACCTTTTGGAGCATCAGTGAAGCCTGGAGCGGCGAAGGATCTGCCACGTGGCTCGCTCGGTTCCCCGCTGGAGTCGTGACTTAAACCTGACTCTATCCAAGGGGCTCATACACTTCCAGCGGGACCGGGTGCGTCGCGCGCAGCAGAACCGAGAAGGGGGTCATCCGAGCGAGTATCCCAGATTGTAGGAAAGCCACGGAGAACCGTCAAGGACGCGGCCCGATGTATCGCGTTTCGTCGGGTTGGTTGCTGGTGTTGAGAAACGCTGCAGGCCGCGCAAAAAGGCACGGTATTGCTCCTGGAACTACCAAGGAGGACGAATGATGGAGGTGGAAATTCGGAAGGGCCGCTAGTCAGCCGACTGGGCTCTGGTTACGGAGCCGAGCTGAAGCGGATTGATGGAACGGTCGTTGACCCAGACTTCATAGTGCACGTGGGAGCCGGTGGCGCGACCGGTTGCTCCGGCGTAACCGATTACTTGGCCGCGGCGCACGAGTTCCCCAACGGTGATTGCGAATCTCGAGAGATGCCCATATCGGGTTTTTCTACCGAAACTGTGGTCTATTTCGATAAGGTTGCCGTAGTTACCGCTCCGGCCGGCAGACAGTATCGTGCCATCGGCGGTAGCAACGACCGGTTGCCCGTAACCGGTCGAAACGTCGATCGCCGGATGGAAGATGCGTCGTCCCGTAATCGGGTCCTCCCGGTAGCCGTAGCGCGAAGACACGTATCCGTCGGCAGGGAGATTGATCGGGGTGGCTGCGGCCAGGGCTTGTTGCTGGTTGACGCCATCCGACGCACTTGTCAGCTCAAAATCAAGAACATTCAGCAGATCATGCAGGAGGTCGAACGCATTTCCGGGTTGACTCTGCGCGATGGCCCGGAGGGAGCCAGCTGCACCGCCTCGGTCTTGCTCGGCGAGGCGGTGCATGGCCCGCCGGGTGCCAGGGTTGACCACGGACCGATCACGTAAATCGCTGACGACCAACTGAAGAGCGGCGATGCGGTCGGATAGTTTGGTGGCCACCGTATGGTAGCGCTGGTTCTCAATTTCGAGCGTAGCGTTGCGAAGCTGGAGATGTTCTATCTGTACAGCTGTCTTCAGACGGGACTGGTGTACCCATCCCACGGGCAATGCCAGCGCTGCTGCGAGAAGTACGATCGTCGGACGTACCGCCCAGGTAAAGCGGTGTACGACGCCCGAGGTACGATCGGCGACAATGACGGAATAACGCTTCGGCAGCATCCGGCTCCTTAGAACCCGCGCATGTGCAGGC
>CAZPZZ010000288.1:0-1257 GCA_964591245.1 uncultured Vicinamibacteraceae bacterium
GTGTTCGCTGCTGACCATGACGCGAATGTCACCGTCGGGTTCGACTGAGAGGCGGTCGACGTAACCGGTGAGTCCGCGTTTACGGAGATTCTCGATGACGTCCTGCCGAATAGGCGCGTAGCGCGGCGCATCGGAGGCGCGTCTGGCCGCCGGAGACATTGTCTGACTGGTCGTCTGGGCATGACCCGAGTCTGCGACCCCGGCCAATGTCGTCGCGACGCCGCTCGTGCCGACCGTCTTCAGGAATTGGCGTCGACTGACGTCCACGGGTGTGGGTGATTCGTCTTGCGAATGTTCATCGTGCGGAGCCATGGCAGTATCTCCCAGACTAGTGGTTAGTGCCGTACGGGCAATCATACGGGCTATCGTGCGTGACGTCAGTGCCAGGCGAGCTACTGACCTGTGCGGTGAAGCAGGTTGGTGTACTTTAAGATGCCCTTCAATGGAGTCCTGTTGGGCGAATCGTGTGCGAGGGGGATTGATGCTGCAGCGTCTGTGTATTGGGGTCGTGGCCACCGTCCTGGTGGTGACGTGGTCGGAGATGAGGGTTTTGACCCAGGAGAGCGGCGAGGCTGAGGTGAAGGCCATGGTACGGGCCGCCTGGAACAGGTACATCGACGCGTTCTCTGCTGCCCGTATAGAGGTCATCGCGAATGAGGTGTACTCGGCTCCCTCGTTTCAACTTGGAGATGCTGGCGCGTCCGTTCGTGTGACGGCCGGCGACACCGAGGCGGCATTCGAGGCCACGCATGCTCGCCTGGCGCCAGAGCGGTACGACCGTTCCGAGACCGATCAGGCGGAGATCTGTGTCATCAATCCAGGGACGGCTCTGCTGACGGCGTACTTCACACGGTATCGGGACGATGGGACGGTGCTTTCCAGTGGGGCGTCGGCGTATCTCTTTGCGAGCTTTGCCGAGGGCTGGCGTATTGTGGCAATCATGGGGAACCCCTCTGCGAAGTTGATTACCTGTGATTAGCTCTTCGTACTCACGTGTCACAGTTGCGAACGGGTGATCTGGCAGTGCTGTCGGGCCCAGTATCTTGCAGATACGCTCGACCCAGAGCCCAGCTTTCCTCTGAGAAAGGCCTCCGTTCTGGAGGGAGATGACGATGTTGCACAGGCACTCTATGACGTTGGTCGTGATCCGGTTCTAGCTCGCACGGGCGTATGCCTCCCACGTAGGGGCGTCATGCCGCCGCGTAGCGGTAGTCTCCACCGCGAGGTCTAGGAGGATGTGATCGGGGGTGCCTTGAT
>CAZPZZ010000288.1:1267-2792 GCA_964591245.1 uncultured Vicinamibacteraceae bacterium
GACCGTGGGCTGCGTCGGTCTTTGCGGTGAGTTCCCTGAGGCGAGGGTGACAGGTATGCAAGAAGCCTCAAAAGCATCCGGCAACGCAGAGGATGTTGGACTTCCACTGCCTGTCGATCGGATGGTTCCGATCGATCTGACCGAGGGGAGCTGGATCTCACTGGACGTGAGTCCCGACGGGGGGACCCTCGTATTCGACTACCTCGGCGATCTCTTCACGCTGCCGATGGCGGGGGGAAACGCGACGCAGTTCACGACGGGACTGGCGTTTGACGCACAGCCCCGTTTCTCCCCGGACGGCGAACGCATCCTCTTTACCTCAGATCGGAACGGAGGCCAGAACATCTGGATTCAGCCGCTCAGTGGTGGGGAGCCTGTGCAGGTGTCCGAAGGGGCGACGAATCGTGCGGAATCGCCGGAGTGGATGCCGGATGGAGATTACGTAGTTGCCAGCATGGGAAGTTTTCGGTTGCGTGGTTTACCGAAGCTGAAGTTCTTTCATGTGGACGGAGGCACCGGCATTGACTTGGTGTCCGAACCCGAGAACCTGAAGACCCTGGGGCCTGCTCCTACGCCAGATGGGCGATTGATCTGGTATGCCAGACGGCAGGGAGATTGGACATACAACGCCCAGCTGCCTCAATACCAGCTTGAGACCTATGATTTGGAAACCGGAGAGACTGAAGCGCGATCGTCGCGCTACGGATCGGCCATGCGGCCAACGCTTTCCCCAGATGGTCGATGGCTTGTCTACGGCACCAGGCATGACGCTGAGACGGGACTCGTGCTCCGCGATCTGGAAAGCGGCGACGAGCGGTGGCTGGCCTACCCCGTCCAGCGCGATGATCAGGAATCACGAGCCACGCTTGACTTGCTACCCGGCATGTCGTTCACGCCAGATTCCCGGTATCTCGTCACATCCTATGGCGGCAAGTTCTGGAAACTGGAGATTGAAGGTACTGGAGTCGAAGAGATCCCGTTTCGTGTCCAATTCGATCTGGCGGTGGGACCCAGGGTTGAGTTCGATTTTCCGATCGAAGACACACCGATGTTCACGGTTCGTCAGATTCGGGATGCCGTACCGTCGCGGGACGGCACCCGGCTTGCGTTTACGGCGCTCGACCGGCTCTGGGTCGCAGATGTTGATGGTTCACAACCTCGCCGACTCACTGAAACCGCAATGTCAGAGCACTTTCCCTCCTGGTCGCCTGACGGCAATTGGGTCGTCTACTCCACATGGGACGGAACCGAGGGGCATCTCTATAGAGTGAGCGCCAACGGTGGGGTTCCTATCCGGCTGACCGCTGCCCCGGCCGTCTATTTCTCGCCGGTCTGGGGGCCGGAGAACCGTATCGTGGCAATCCGGGGTTTCCGGCGGGCGTACGAGACCCAGGGCCAGGAGGGTGGGCCGGCGACCGAATTGGTCTGGCTTTCGGCGGACCCTACGGCTGACGGAGGCGGCCCGGTCACCGTGATCGGCTTGACTGATGGACGGGACGCCCCTCATTTTGTGAATGGCTCTGAC
>CAZPZZ010000289.1:0-2734 GCA_964591245.1 uncultured Vicinamibacteraceae bacterium
CATTATCAAATTGTTCAGCATTAATATAGATAACTCCTAATCGCAACCATTCCTGTGTACTATTTGGATGAAATTCTACTAATTTTTGGTAAGCCATAATCGCATTGTCAAAATCTCGTTGAATGATAGAGACTTCTCCCAAGTCTTTGTAAAGATTGCTGACTGTTGGATCAATTTGAATTGCTTTCAGAAGATGGGATTTTGCCAAATCAAGTTTATCTTGTTTCATGTAAATAGTACCAAGACGCTGATGACCAGTTTGAAACTCTGGGTTCAAAGTAATTGACGCTTGGTAGGCATGGATTGCAGCGTTTGTATCACCAGCTCTTTCATAGAGCTCTGCCAACTTAAGATATAAATGTTGGTTATTTGGGCTAAGTTGCAACGCTTCCCGGTACCTATATACTTGATCTTCGTAGGCTTTAACCCGTGAAAACAATTCTATTTGACTTTTTGCTTCCTCTAATTTTCGTGATCGGCGATAGGCTTGTGCAAGATAATAATAATTACCAGAGGTGAAGGAATCTCGTTGAATTGCATCCTTACAATATTTGATGGCAAGATCAAGCTGATTTTGTTTTAAGTAAATCCGCCCAAGTCCAGTATAAGGCTCGACGGCACTAGGGGCTAGACCAATTGCTTTCTGGTAACAACTTATAGCCAGACCAAAATTTCGGCGCTGAAGATAAATGTCCCCTAAGTTCGTATACGCTTTGGGCATCTCAGGGAGTATCTCAACTGCAATTTTGCCATATTTTTCCGCGTCCGAAAACTTCCCCTGTTCATTGTAAAGAATCCCTAAGCGCAAGTATGCCAGTCCATGTATTTGTTTCGGGGCATGCAAAGTAAGAACGTGCTGGTAAGCGTCCATTGCTTTGTCAGTCATATTTTTGTGACGGTAAACGTCACCCATACAATAATAGGTTTCGCTGTGGTTCAAATTGATCTGCAGGATCTGATGAAATTCATTAATTGCCTGATCGTATAATTCCATGTCCATATAACGTTTTCCACGCTCAAGGTAATCTTCTATTGTGGATTCTTCTGCCCTCACTTCAAGCTGACAAATGATAAAACAGCCAGTTATGAACAATAAATAGTAACTACAAAGATGTTTTATTAACATGAAACATGAATCTTCTACGACTCTACTAGTCATTATAAATATATATTCCTCCCGAACTTAGGGCAGGAGAAGTTAGATTATGTCCGCCCCAGACAATCATTCGTTCTCCCGTCCATACGGCAGTGTGGTTTGATCGGGGTTCAAGCTGTTTGTGGTTAGCCATCGATTCCCAAGTATCTGTTTTCGGGTCGTATATCCCTCCGGATTTTAGAGGAGAAGATGGAGTATTATGTCCGCCCCAAACAATCATTCGTTCTCCCGTCCATACAATTGTAGATGCACCCCGTGCTTCCGGAGCATCCTGAACCGACATAGAACTCCAAGTATTCGTTATGGGATCGTACGTTCCACCCGTATTTAAGGTATGTTTCCCATTGAACCCACCCCAGACAATCATTTGGTTTCCCGTCCACACAGTTGTATGAAAGGAGCGTGCTTCCGGAGCATCCTGAACCGACATAGAACTCCAAGTATTCGTTATGGGATCGTACGTTCCACCCGTATTTAAGGTATGTTTCCCACTATATCCACCCCAGACAATCATTCGAGTTTCTGCCCATATAGCTGTATGAAAAGAACGTGCCTCAGGAGCATTCTGAACCGACATAGAACTCCAAGTATTTTCTGAGGCGTTGTACACTCCTCCAGTTTCGAAGAAAGGAACATCCCCAGAACCTCCCCCCCAAACAATCATTCGACTTCCTGTCCATACGGCTGAGTGAAGAGTACGAGCTTCAGGTATATTTGCGTTCGAAACGATAACCCAAGATTCCTGTGCGCAACAAATTAATGAACTAATTAACAATAGAAAATAGGTTATTGCCACAGTCGCTTTTGGTAGATATGTCTCCATTAGAGTTGTCTTTCTTCGGCAAGTTAATATAGCAATGAGACAGTTATGGGGAGATTTTTTGGAAGAGCCAATTACGCTGAGAGACATCTGATGATTCCCGTGTGGCCTTTCTTTGGACGGAAAACATTGGAACAAACCGCGCTATAATTTTACTATTTCATACCTACAAAACGGGGCTCTATATAGAGCCCCGTTTTGTATCTTTAAAATTTGCATGCAATCCAAAACTATTCAGTCATGGATGCCATAGAAGTTTAGTAAGAACCTTCCTTGACAGCACCCCACTTAGCCGCGAGCTTGCTTTGGGGATCAACAGCAGTTGCTAGCTGCCCATCTTTTACTTTATTTATCTCGGCTGCAGTTACAGCACGATCATAAATCACTAATTCGTCAAGAAGGAAGGTAGCCGATCTGTAGCCTGTTTTACCAATATACAGTTTCTCTTTTCCTTGTGCGTGCTTGCCAGGCTGCCCAGCTTTCTTAGCAACCTCTTTACCATCAACAAAGTAGTGAAGATCCGTTCCTTTTTTGACGCCAGCAACATGGTACCATTTGTTCAAAGCGAATTTATCGTTTTCGCCTTTGGGGCCACATCGGTCACATCCTGTATTACCTGGGTTAAAACGCCAGTGCAAGTTTAATGTGTCAGGGCAAATCCAAATTCCTGGAGAACGATCAGACCCCGGTGCCTTTTTGGCAATAACTTGGCTCCAAGCACCATTGGTACCTTTGGTAAAGTTAATCCAGAATAAATA
>CAZPZZ010000290.1:0-2708 GCA_964591245.1 uncultured Vicinamibacteraceae bacterium
CCGATAGAACGGGTTGAATAACTCGGCAAGGAGGGAGACCATGGCAAAGTATTTGATCAGGGGTGCCGATACCTCTGCAGCGTGGGCTGCTCAGGTGGTTTCAGTAGCTGGAAAGAGTGAGTTCATGAAAAGTGTACAGGTCATCGTCGCGTTGGTCGTTGTTGTCTGCGGCCCGGCAAGACAGCTTGCAGCCCAAGAGACCCAGATAGCGGAAGGGGAGCGGATCGTAGAGATCTGGACGTGTACCGTGAACGAGGGCTACACGATGGATGACATTGGCCGGATTAACGAGAGGTGGATCGAGTTGGTCCGATCGGCCGGGGCGACAGATACGCGTGCACTAGAGTTGCGACACCTTGTCGGAACCGTCAGTGGTCACGAAATGACATCTGACATCTCGACGAGCTTCCTGCATGTTGATAGCTTTCGTGATGTTGCGAGCTGGGCTGCCGCGAAGCGAGCCGAGGAGACCCCAGAAGGGCAAGACATCATGTCGGCTTTCAAAGAGGCCAACACCTGCAGCGGGAACGCTCTCTATCGCGGGCGGCAGTACTGAAGGTTTACCGCGCGCCATCCAGGCCGACGGGATGCCGACGGCTTTGTCAGTTTTTGCGTACAGCGTTTCTTGATCTGACCCAGTCCGGGTCGTCCCCCGGGCGGGTGAATGTCGCTTCTTCGTGCACTCGGTCGGGACCGGTGTCCTTCAGTTCTGCTCCAGCTGTTGACGGCGTTTCGTCGATAGACCCCGATCGCCCTGCGCGCGGCCACAGGCGACAGCTTCAGACCTCGCGCTACGAGAACCGTGTTCATGTAGCCGGCGGCGCCGTGTTGGTTGCCGCCGGGACATGTCGCAGGCGAGCAGGCGCAGGACAGGGTGCTAATGCGTTTGGGGACGGGGAGTGTCTGTCGTCCTTCCAGCGTGGGCGCGCGGTCGCTGCTGACTCCGGAGCCAAAGATTCCGCAGCCGTCTTCGATACGCGATATTGAGCCTTCTCTGACGCCGAGGACGCCAGACCGCTGGTTCAGAAAGGCGACGATGTGTGCAAGTGCTCCGCGTGCCCTGACCGATTGAGTACGTTGAAGAGGTAGCTGAACTTCAGAATAAGGCTTTTACCCGCCCCGGCATGAATCGTGTCGCCGAGTCCTTCGGTCTCGTTGTAGACAAGGAACAAACCGGTGTTGGCATCCTGGAGCCAGCCGACGCGAAAATTTGTCGACCAGATATTGGCGCTGTCATTATGCTGGAGCAGGGTCTGGGCGTACAGCCGGGGAGAGAAGTTGTAACCGAAGCGGATACTGGTCAGGTTCGTGATGGTCGATCCGTTGGGCAGATCGATATCGTTCCGGCTGTAGCTGAGCTGGAGATTCAGGGTTTCGCCATAGCGAACATTGAGGGAAGGCCGCACCGTCCGGAGCGTGCCGCTGAAGAAACCGCCGTGATTGTAGCGGATCCCGAAGTTGACGGGGGCAGACCGGTTATAGCTGAATGAGTATCCCGTTTCGGAAAAGTCGTAGCGGCCTGGCGGGATCAGAATGCCCGAGACCGTGAACGGCTCGAAGACCGTCTCGCTCCGGGGATCGTAATTGACGCCAGTGGACGAACTGTCCTGGAATTCCCCCATAAAGTGCAGGTGGGTGTAGGACGACTCCATGATGCCGTCGAACCTCCAGAACCGCGTGAAATTCGCGTGGGGAGTGAGTTCCTGGAAATTCAGAAAGCCGTTGGGTCGAGTCCGGTTATTGATTCCGGCATCGAATTTCCGGAAACCGCGTCGGGCGACGAATCCGACTTCAGGATTGAAGTCCTCGCCATTCTCCTGATACCCCGTGGAGAGGCGCCACGCCTCGCCACTATAGTTCCCAGAGAGACTGAGCGCGTGGTCGCGACCGTCGTAGCCCGGAGTGTCGGTACGGCCCACAAAACCCTGAACCAGACCATTCTGGCCGATTCCCCAGCGTCCGTCCGCGGCATAAGTGCGGTTGTAATCGTTGCTCGGGGCCGAGGGGCCCGTTGACTGCCGGTTGATAAAGATGCCACCGAGGTTGGACCGGTTCGGCAGATCGCGCCGGATACGGGCGACGGTGAAGTTGTTGGATGGGGCGACACCGGGCACGTCCTCGGTCTTCATGTTGATGAAGCCGAGCGTGAGTGTGTCGGTCATCTTGCCGGAGAGTCTGGCACCACCCTGGATCGGGATCTGGGCCCCGCTATTACTGATGCCGATCTGCCGGCTAAAGAAGAGCTCCGTCTGGCCGCGGTTCCGACCACTGGAACCCGCGTTGTTGACAGCGAATACCCCGGCGTTCTCCAGGAAAAATGGCCGCTTTTCGGGAAAGAATAGGTTGAAGCGATCGAGGTTGATCTGCTGATCATCCACTTCGACCTGCGCAAAATCGGTGTTGTAGGTGGCGTCGAGTGTGAGCCCCGAGGTCACACTATATTTAAGATCCCCGCCCCAATCGCCCAGAGCCAGAGCCTCCTGACCTGGTGGCTGGTCTCTGATCACGACCTCGCCGACGACGTACGGCGTGATCTGCAGGTTTCGGGTAAAGCCCACGGGGGGGTCGACACCCTCGAGGGCGCCAGCCATGGACACGCGGTAGAGGTTGTACTGGCGGGGGAGGGGAGCCCAGTACGCGGTTTCGTTCCGGCGACGGATGTTGCGCTGGAAGTTGACACCCCAGGTTTGGTCAGCACGGGTGGGGTA
>CAZPZZ010000291.1:0-2688 GCA_964591245.1 uncultured Vicinamibacteraceae bacterium
GTGGCGAGGACGGGGTCGTCGCTGCGGGTCCAACTCATATTGCTGCTCCCAGGCGCCGCGCGGCGCATATCTCGTAGGTGTCGTGCCACGGCCGCAACTGCTCGAAGACTGCGCTGGCCGCCAGGACATCGGCGTCGGCATTGCGACGGCCGATGAGCTGCATGCCGACCGGCAAGCCATCGACCAGGCCTGCGGGTATGGAAGCGGACGGGTGGCCGGAAAAATTGGTGAAGTAGGTCAGGCACCAACCGATCAGGCGGTTGATTTCCTCGCCGTTGATGGTGGCCGGCCCGAGCGTGTTGCCGTCGGCGGCGTTATCGACCGGCATGCAGGCCAGAGTCGGCGTCACCAGGAAGTCGTAGTCGGCGAAGACGCCCTGGATGGCGTCGAAGATCTCGCTGCGGACCTGCTGGTCGCGGAACAGGTCGAGGACCCGCATGTCGTAACAGCGATCGGCCCATGCCAGATATTCAGGCGGCAGGTCGGCGCGGTGGTCTTTGAGCAGGTCGATGCCGTAGAGCTTGAAGTTGTCGCAGGCCTCGAGCCCGACGGGCATGACCAGTCGGCACCACAACTCGGCGAGTTCCAGGTGCGAGCGCTCGATGCCGAGCTGCACTTCTTCGACGGTGGCGCCGGCTTCCGAAAAGGCTGCCACCGCTCGGGCGACGGTCTCGGCGACGGCCGGCTCGATGGGAAAGACGTCGAAATTGGGGCTGTAGGCGATTTTCCAGCCCTCGAGTGAGCGCCGGTCAGCGGCGGTGAAGTCGATCTCGTCGTCGAGGCTGTAGGGGTCGCGCGGGTCGGGACCGGCGAGTGCCTTCAGCGACAGGGCGGCGTCCTGCACCGTGCGGCTGATCGGACCCTCGAAGATAAAGGGCGTATCCCCAGCGAAGGCATTGGGGCGGATGACCAGCGGGATGCGCCCGACCGAGGCGCGGTAGCCGTAGCAACCGCACCAGGCCGCCGGGATGCGGATCGAGCCGCCGGCGTCGGTGCCCTCGGCGATCGGCACCAGGCCGTCGGCCACTGCTGCGGCTGAGCCGCCCGAGGAGCCGCCGGTGTTTTTGTCTGTATTGAAGGGGTTGCGCGAAGGGCCGAAGAGATAGTTGTCGCAGGTGCCGCGGAAGCCCATTGCCGGGCTGTTGGTCTTGCCGAGGATAATAGCGCCGGCCCGCTCCATGCGTTCGGCCCAGGTGCAGTAGAAGTCGGCGACATAGTCTTTGAAGGCGGCGATGCCGCCGAAGGTGGTCGGCCAGCCCGGTTTGAAGTCGAAGAGATCCTTCATCGCCGTGGGCACTCCGTGCAACGGACCCAGCGTCGCGCCGTCGATCACGGCCTGCTCGGCGGCTTTGGCCCGGGTGCGGGCATCATCGTAGCCGCGGAAGACGAAGGCGTTGAGGTCGGGGTTGCGCGCTTCGATGCGCGCGATAGTCGCATCAATGACTTCCACTGGCGATAGCTCGCGGCGGCGGATGCGGGCGGCCAGCTCCGCCGCGGTGGAATAAGCCAGCTCGTCGGCCAGGCTCATGATCGTTCCTTTCTCCTGTGCGGTCGGCGGGTCTAATTAACGCAAGAGCCCGTTCGCCAGCAACCTGCAAGGGGCCGCTGGCGGCTCCATTCGTCAGCGAGTTGATCCGCGTGTATACCCGGACTGGATTTTTCAGAACAGCACGATATTCATCTGCCTGATCTCGTTGGCGGTTTGCGCGTCGGCGATTTCCAAGATGAAGTTTTCGCGGATCACTACCGTGCTGTCGGCGGCAACTACAAGGCGGCTGAGCGGAGTTTCGGGAATGTGCAGCGCGCCGTCGCCGCCGCGGAAACGCAGGGCGATTTGCGATTGCCAGGCGCGGTCTTTGTCGGCGTTGACGAAGATGATGTGGAAGCTGCCGACGGCGGAGATCGAATGGCGCAGGGGAGAGGCGGAGATAAGGCGCCAGCTGATGTCGCGGGCGGTCAGGCGGTCATCCCAGGTTTGGTCGGGCTCGAAGCGGGCCTGGGTGTCGAGCGCGGTATCGACAACGGTTGCGGGGTCGATCGGAAGCTCTTCGACGGTGCATCCGCCGAGGACGAACAGGAGTGAGCACAGCATGCACGCTAAGGGCATCATTCGCAGATTGGCGCCGACTCGTGCGGCGGATGGCGGCGTTCGCCGTTGGACAAGGCCGGGGCTCAATCGCGCCAGCGGTATTGGGGCGCCCAGCCGAGTATCTCCTTGGCCCGGCCATTGTCCACCAGGCCTTTGTAGGGCTCTGCGTCGTATTCGGGGCCGCCGCGCCATGCGACCTCGGGCAGCACTTTCCGCGCCAATTCGCGGCTGGTCAGATCGGTGGCGGAAGAGATGTCGTCGGCGACGACCAGTAGCGCCACATGGCCCGGATCGGGGCAGGTCAGTGCGCAGAGTGTCGCCCGCGCCAGATCGTCGACGTGGATATAGCAGCCGTATTCCCAGTGGGTGCCCCATTCGAAGTCGGCATCTCTGGCGCGTTCTGCTCTGATTCGGGCGATATCCTCTTCGCTCCACACTGCCGGCGGGCGGATCGAGACGGTGGAGACGCCGGTGCGGCCGGTGAAGAGACGGCAGGTTTGCTCACCGAGATATTTTGCGATGCCGTAGGGCCGGCCCGGTCGGCAGGGGTGGTCCTCGTCGAAGGGCAGGTAGTCGGGGGTGGCTTCGCCCATAAAATA
>CAZPZZ010000292.1:0-2665 GCA_964591245.1 uncultured Vicinamibacteraceae bacterium
GTGGTCCTCGTCCATTGAGAGCCTGGCGGACTTCCGCGATGCTATCGAAGGCGCCGGAGGCATTGTTGTGTATGGCAAGCCGGATTTCGTATTCGTCGGCAAGTGCCTCGAGATCATCGAGGGCCGTGACGTCGGGAATGCAGCTTAGGTTCGTGATGCCCAAGCTACTGGCGCGGTCAAAGAGTGGACGATTCGATTCTTGTCCTGCGGCCAGACGGATGGGGCCAAATGCCGTTGGTGTGATATCGGCTGCCGCCAGCAGTCGACGCAAATCCCGGATCTCTTGTGGAGATGATGCGGGCGTGACCGTGGACCCGCGGCGCACCTCGGCCAGGCGAATCTGGGCGGCGGTCAATTCAAGCCAGTGCAATCCCAGTCCTGCGACCATGTCGGTGATCGCAGCATTGTCGAAGGCCGACAACGAGGCGCCGTGGATGCCCATCGGATACCCACCATACGTTTGTCGGGCCTGGTCCCGGTCAAGACCTGCGTGAGCGGTTCCAGACCAGGCACCCACGGCCACGGCTGAGAGGCTGAGGAATTGGCGTCGACTCCAGTATCTGTCCGTATCGTTCACGCACGCGTCCTTTCCTGACCAGTTCTGTTCCGAATCCTAATCTCGTGAAAACCACCGGCGCAAGAATGTTTCGTGCCCGGTATCAATATGCCAGCGTCCGCTGATAGGGACTCGACGCGGTCGGCCTCAGCACATCTGCTGTTTTCTGCATTGGAGAGTTCACGAGTGGCGATATTTCGTAGGCCGAGAGCCACTCCGAGGGGCATGGTCGGACGAGCGGAAGTACGTGGGCCGGTTCTTGAATCTCCGGGTCCAGCCACTGACCGATCGTTTGAGGGGAGAGAATGACGGGCATGCGCTCGTGGATGTTGGCCATGAAGTCATTGGCGGTCGTGGTGACAATCGCAAAAGAAAAAATCGGGGCACTGTGGTCAGGAGGCTGCCAGCGCTCCCATACAGCGGCCACTGGCATAATCGGCTGCTCTCGAAGATGAATGGCGAATGGACGGGTTGACCGCCGTGATCGTTGCCATTCGTAGAACCCCGAGAGTGGGACGACACAGCGCTTTCTTCGAAAAGGCGTGGCGTAGGTGGGTTTTTCTGAAATCTCCTCACCGCGTGCGTTGATCAAGGCGTACTTCGAAGTGGACTGGGTGCTTTTTGCCCAGCCTGGAACCAGGCCCCACCGGAACGGTCGGACCACGCGGACGCTGTCTTGCACCAAAAGGACGGGGGAGGTTTCAGTGGGGGCGAGATTGTAGTTTGACGTAACCCACTGGAGCTCCGCGGGGTCCCCACTGCCATTCAGGGCGGCTAAATCTGCGGCGGTGTACGTCTCGTAGGCACGGCCACACATAGCATCATTCTACTGTGGGGGAAGGATGTTCACGGAGTGCGAGTCCAGAGCTGTGGGACGTTCGATATTCGAGTGCGGGAACGCGTGGGCCCTCTGTCACGGTCACCAGTGCAGGCAACGAAGAGTGCATGGCAACCGGGGTATGGCGCCATCGGACGCGGAGAGTTACTGCGAGAGGACTGTTTGTTCGGCCACGCGTGCGCCACCCAACACTCCGAGTACGGCGTGATTCCCCTCGTGACACGCGTACTCATAGAGGACGTAGTCGGGCTCGCGGGTCAGTGGAAGCTGCACGGTCCAGGGCGCGGTGTATACATCAGGGTCGTGGATAGTGACGTGCCAATCCAGTTGATGCTCGCCGATTCGTGTAAAACGTTCGACGACCCGTAACTTCTCTGTGACCGGCACACCGTGCATCCGGCCGGCGTTTCCGTTGGGAGTAATCCAGCCCTTGTCGGTAAATCCGTGTGTTTCGACCACGAGCGTATCTTCCTCCCACCATCCTCGCGCGTCGCCCATCCATTGGTTGATCTTGTCCGAAACACGCGGGCGGTTGTCGAGCGGGATCATTCGGAATCCCATCATTTCGTGGCGCATCACGATGTAGTCGGGCGTTTGAAGAATGTGATTCCCCGTGTTGTAGACATTGGGCAGCATGGAGCCAGGAATCCCACGGGTAATGCAGCGGCTATAGGGACTCATGTTTTTGAAGCCATCGCTCCGGTGTGCAATGAGCCATTGTGCTCGGGCTTCAGCGCTGGGGCGTGTGGGGATGCGTCCATCGGGGGGATCGATGACCAGAGATGTTCGTCGCGTCGATACGATGGAATCCTGTGCCGAATACCAAAAGGCGTTGTATGAACCAATACGCCCCCCCTTGGGCAGTGGGGTCGTGCGAACGGCGCTGGGTGCATCAAGCCGTGTACGTCGGTTCGCCGAGTCCTGCTCAAGGGTGTTGGCTTCTTCTTCGGAGAAGAATGCCTTGTTCGCAAGGTCCCCGGGGCGTTCAAGTCGGGTGATCGTTGTATTGGTCCAGACTCCTGAGATGTCCGGGTGTCCAGCCGAGGTTCGGGGCGAGTGGTATTTCGTTGAACGAGGAGGCGTTTGCGCCGAGGTAATGACCGAGAAGGGGAGCAGCGCACAGGCTACCAGCGGAATGAGGCCTTGCCAGCGTCGTTGACTATGGTCGCACATGAGACAGACTTTCGTCGGGGCGTTGCCCTGGGTTATTCGGCGCCAGGGCGTTGTTCAAGGTGACGAGCGACACCGAGGATAGCGCTGACCGCCCGATT
>CAZPZZ010000293.1:0-2663 GCA_964591245.1 uncultured Vicinamibacteraceae bacterium
TGCACAGGCATCGAACCACTCATCCGACTCCGGGCCGGGCTAGCCCTCACCCGCCGGACGGCCGTGGTCGGAGCGGTAGGTTCGCAGTTCGTCTACGGCGAAGGTATCCGCCCCACAGCCATCGCCATGTGAGCCGGTGCAGGCGGACACCTGCAGTACATCATCAGCGGCTGCCGCCTTACCGTTGGCCAATCGGGCCGATAATTTGCTGCTGATCAACAAGTTCTAGATGGACGGACACACGGGGCGACTGCCCCACGTTCGACGTCGTGTGCCCTTTACCCGTCAGGTCATCGATGTACTCGACGGAGCCCGCCGGAAGGTCCACTTTGCCGTCAGCAACCTCAAGTTGTCCACCATCCGTCAAGTTGATGATGTACCGCCGTGAGGGACCGACATGCCAATCACTGAAGGAACCCGGCTGCGACACACGCACCACCGCTCCGGTCACCTGTTCCATCACCGACTGCGCGTTCAGTGCAATCTCTTCCACATGCGACAACCCATCGTCGCCCGTGTAGATCCGTTTCATCATGAAAGACGTCTCGCCCTGTGCGGACACCACGGCGTCATCACCCTTGACAGTCCACCCAAGCCCAAATCCCGCGAGAAACGCGACAGCAACTAACCCCTTCGTCATCGAGTGCATCTCTCTCCTCCCGGCTCTGACACGGCATTATCCATATCTCGACCACCTGATTATCCTCGTGCGGCCCATCCGCCGCGCGATTTCTGTACGTATTTTCTACGTTTCACCCAAGATCGCCGTCCCGCTCGTCCGGGACGTTCCCGCCCCCGTGTGAAAAACCGTGCACTCGCGTCCGGCCTGCAAACACGACTCAGGTGTCGGGAATGCTCGGTCCCGTACATACACTCCCCCCTGCAGCTTCGCAGCAACACACCATTCGCTTTCACCCCATCACTCGTAACGGCACTCGACGCGATTAAAACAGCTACAATAGTGGAGCGGCTTGCAACGTGCGGTCAGCGTGCAAGCGCGCTGTCGAACACTATCAATCCGCTCGCTCGCGGCTATCGAGGAGGACCACTCAATGAAACTCTGCCTGCGTTTTCTCTTTGCCCTGGCTATTACGCTTCCGATGCTGCCAGCCGGCACCGAAGCTCACTTCAAGCTGATAGAGCCAGCGTCCTGGATCGAAGAAAATGATCTTGGCGACCCCCAGAAGATCGGACCATGCGGCGGCAGTCCGGATGGCGAGAACGGCACGCTGCTGACAGGTATCGTCACGGAGGCCACCGGCGGATCCATGCTGCACCTGAATATCCAGGAAACGGTCTACCACTCCGGACACTACCGGATCGCCCTTTCAGTGAATTCCCGAAACGAGCTGCCCGCAGATCCGACAGCGTTCGAGCAATGGACCGATCGCGGCCTCTATTCAGTCTGGGGCGTCATTCAAAGCCCGCCACAGATTCCGGTTATCGCCGACGGCCTCTTCATTCACTATCCCGATCCCGAAAAAGGTGAGCGCGCATCGTTTCGGCCAGAAACCCCGATGCCTCGTTGGACAGCCGATGTCAAGCTTCCCAACATCAACTGCGAGAAGTGCACATTGCAGGTACTCCAGTTCATGGCCGACCATCGCTACAACACCCCAGGCGGGTATTCCTACCACCACTGCGCTGACCTGAAGATCACGGCCGATCCCTCGAAGCCAATCGACGAGGGCTGGCCAACAGCAGCAGCCATGACGGAAAACTAGGGTCCACGCCACACAGACAAACGGTCGACGTCTGCGGGTCCTCTCCGATCACGCACAGGATAGGCCCGTAGGCGAAGACCGTAGTTCACAGCCACACACGGACAAGCTAGGGCGTCGAGGTGGGCAACCGTCTCGCTGGGTGCAACCCCTCGATGGTGTAGGCAAGGTCGAGCAATTTTTGTTCTGCCCACGGTTCCGCCATCAGCTCGATGGCCACAGGCATCTCATCCCTACCAAATCCCGCTGGCACTGCGATGGCGGGCAAGCCAGACGCTGACGCTAGCTTGCAGTTGAAATGCGGTTGGCCCTCTCCAAGCCGCGCCGCCTCGCTGGTCGCGGTCGGGTAGACCATGACATCGAGATCGTGGGTCTGGAGCAACGTGAGCAGCACCGTCCGGATCCCACGCCCTGCTGCATGGCGCTCGAGATACAGCTCTCTCGAATCATCATCCGCGCTGAGGATCTCGTCCCAGAGGGTCGCGACATCACTCGACAAGCGCTCATCGGTGGCCAGCTCAGCAAAGGATTGCACGGCAAGCTGTGGGAATCGCTGGAGGTATGCCGTGAGATCCCTTCTCAGATCGTAGTTATCCACGAAAAAGTGAAGCGGATCCGCCTGGAGTCTCGCGATCTCCGGGGAGTTCAGCCCAATGACCGATGCGCCCGCCTCAGACAAGGACATCAAGACGCGCCGAATCTGTTGATTCACCGCAGTATGTGCCGGTTGGTCACCAAACAAATCCGACAAAACACCAATGCGCCAGCCGCTGACATCCAGTTGGCGCAACGCACCCAAGTAACTCTCAGGAATTCGCCGAAACGACTCCGCCGTCTGAGCGTCGAGCGGATCGTACCCCACGGTGGCATCGAGCATGATGGCCAAGTCACGTACGCTCCGTGCGAGTGGACCGCCTATATCTCGCGAACTCGATAACGGCA
>CAZPZZ010000294.1:0-2121 GCA_964591245.1 uncultured Vicinamibacteraceae bacterium
CGCTTCAAGAAACTGTGGCAACAGGAATCAACTAGAGCCAGGCTAACATCAGAGACATCAGCCAGACTCTAGTTGTCTTATCCATTCAGGCCAGCGTTTTAAATACTCCAGGTAACTACATCCTTACCTGAAGCATAGCGGTTACCATTGCAGAGTAAACAGCTGACGCATTCAACTCCATGCGTATCATGCGGGCATTGGATCTCATTATCCAGCATAGCTTGATCTCTGGTGTGACGGTAAGTTCTAAAGCCTAGCTGCTTAGCTTCTCGATACTCGTCAATCGAATCAATCGAAGCCATTAGCCATTGATTCAGGTGAGGATATTCTCGCCACTGGTGAGTATATCCAGCCCACCTATGTTCAACCAGCATCTTCAATGTGTCTTGGTCAGAACTAGGATCGCCATAAGCTCCTAATCTGATAGGCACAGTGTTGAAGATGGTCATTACCGCTTGACGCTGCTGGGGTTTCAGCGCATCCAGCTGTGGATACTTACCTGCTTCCCACTGTTCAAATACTCTGGATGGTGCCTGGAATGGCAGCACATAGCATCGAGCTTGACCTTTCTTGGCTTGAGCCCATGAAAGTGGGCAATCACCGCAGATGGATTGATCTAATCCTTGGCTAATCGCATCTTGTGGATTCATGTCCGTTCTCAAGTAATAGACCTGGACCATAGCTCCAGTCTTCTTGTTGGGTACCGAGTTCCCAATGACGGAACCAAAGACAGCGATAGTGGCGATTTCAGCTCCATCTAAATGGCTGGCACCTATTCTTAAAGTGACGCCATTTGGTATCCTGACCTGTTTAGTCACCTTATCTGTAGGCGTTACTAGGAGCCTTCTCATGGGCTTAGATGTATGGTCCATCACATCACCTCCACTAGAAGTTGTCGAACTGCGTTACGGAAAGCGAAACCACGAGCAATCATGGGATCAGCATGTCTGCCAGCACCTGCACGGATGGACTTGGTAGCTGGTAACCTCAGGCGGACGATGGCGATATGATCACCATCTTTGGTCTGGCTTACCTCCGCATTGACCTTGACGATCCCATGCTGTTTGGCTAGCAGGTATGCGTTAGCGAAGGTTGGTACTTTTGGCGCATGCCACAGGTAGGTGGGATTCAGTTCTCGACCTGAGAGTAAGGCTCTGATAGCAGCCTCGTCTCTCTTGTCAGCCAAATCCATCTGTTGGAGGGTAGGACGCTTAGACATCTGCTACCTCCAGTGATGGGATGTGGTTGCTGGCTGGTACCAGCTTCAGAAAGCGGTAATATCGTCCATCAGTATCGAAGGCTTCAACTAGCTCCTCTCGATAGGCTAGATCAACCAGCGAGTTGTAAGCCATTACAGCAATAGCATGCTTACAGGGCAACTGGCGTTGGGTGAAATCGGGACAGGTACATTCGAAGCGCTTCTCCTGCTGGATGACTAGATAGGTTTGGTCCTGTTGAAACTGGGACTTCACCTGAAATAGATAGTCCAGAGCTGTCGCCTTGACTAGCCCATGAAACAGGATGGCGTTGGCTCGAGCGACCCGTCTGAGAGTGTCTCGATCGGTAGGCAAGTTGATGGCAGCAGCAGTTGCCTTCATCTCGCCTTCGGTCAGCCAATTCTTATGGCCAAAGAAACTGGTCAGGCCCGGTTGTTGTGGATTCATCTAAATCTCCTTAGAAATAGAAAAAGCCCCAGACGAAGTACAGACAGACTTCGCCTAGGGCGTAGGTTGTGTGGAAAATGATTGGCCTAATCGGGGTTGATTAGGTGGTCAATGGTGGGGTTAGTGAGTTGGGAACTGGGTTGGCACCTCTTCCAGAGCAGCGATAGCGCTGAAGATAGCAGGTGCCACCGTGTGGATCTGGTGAAGCACTTGCTCTTGATCGAGGTAAATACCTTCCTGTGCTGTCTCCAGCTGAGTTGCCTGTTCTTCAGCCTCAGCCTTTAACTTCAGTGCAGCGAAGTAGGCCTCTGAGAGTTTGTCCATCAACTCTTCCTTGCGTGTTTCAAGACTCATTTCCTTCTCCTAAAGTTAAGGTTGGGTTGTTGATATGTGATGATTGTGGGCATGGAGGTGACAGGATGGATCTGTGTCCAGTGGGTGAATGGGATAGAAGGCT
>CAZPZZ010000294.1:2131-2663 GCA_964591245.1 uncultured Vicinamibacteraceae bacterium
TGATTCCTTCAACTTATCCAATAGTAATTCCATGGAATCCACTTTACCCATCGGGTTCAATATCCGGCGTAGGACCCACATTTTTGATAACGTATTTTTATCAACCATCAACTCCTCTTTTCGTGTTTCAAGATTCATCATCTTCTCCTTTCAGCACATCCTCTAGATAGGCTTTAGCCTGATCCATGGCTTGACTGACGGTCAGGGTGTAAAGATCATCTGAAGGTGGACGACAGTCTAAGCATTTGTACTCAGAGCCATCATAAGCCCACAGGTTGAGATAGGCACCATTGACGGTAACCAATAGTGAATAGTCCTCGTCAGCGGCCACAATAGGACCATATTCAAGGACTTCGTAGATGTTCACAGTGTTTCTCCTTGTGTTAAGGTTGAGATGTTGATTAGTGATGGTTGTGGGCACAAAGATGGGCAGGATGACTTTGTGTCCAGCTAGGTGAATGGGATGGAATCTGATCGGGTTAGGCTGGTGGGATTGGGCTTAACTGGCGATCAGGTGCGGATAGAATGAGGG
>CAZPZZ010000295.1:0-2663 GCA_964591245.1 uncultured Vicinamibacteraceae bacterium
CAGACCTGAAGACTGAGCAAAGCCTCTTGTCCGTATTGAGTCATTGAGCTGTAACCCGAATGCTAAGATTCTAAGTGTATTTTTCTATAATAGTTTAACAAGGATAGAAATGGGCGTGAAATTGAGACATTTGATAATTGGAATGTTGTGTGGATATACGATCGTTGGTTCCATTAGCGCAGCTGGGGATGCAAATTCTGCCGAAGAAATTAAATCAACAATTCAAGAGCACTACGGTTACATAAATGCTGGCGACTATAGTGGGGCAGGTGCTCACCATCGAGACGACTTCACTATGTATTTTGCAGATGGCGGTCCGTTGTGGGAATCAGATTATGAAAATGTGGCAAGTCAAATGAAGGCCACTCCTAATTTTCCAGATCGTATGAATTTATTGATGAGCAATTATAGAGCGCAAGTATATGGAGGCTGGGCAATCGTGACGTTTTATTTATCTGGTACACATACCCGGCAGGGTACTAATGAGAGCGTGGTAAATCGTGTCAGTGCGGTATGGATTAACGAAGATGGTGAGTGGCTTGAGGCCCACCATCACGAAAGTCCACTTAGCCCTCAATAACTATAAGGTACATTTCATGTCTAATTTGCAGTTCCATATAGAGCCTGGCGCCTGGCAGATGATAAAAAATGATTCGTTAACCTATTTGATGGGATACGACTTTCAAATGCTAGGTTGGGATCGGGAGGCGCAGACGATAGATTTCGCGCTGCGTTTTGATGATAAAGGGGGGCACTGCCAGCGTCATCGCCACCTGGCTTCTACTACGGTACTAGTTATGGAAGGTGAACAGCATCTCACGGAGATTCATTCAAGTGGGAAGACTACTTCAAAAAAACGCATCAAAGGAGAGTATGCACGTTCAGACGGGGCCGACCAAAATCCGCACATGGAACGAGGGGGGCCGGACGGAGGAGTTGTTTTTTATTCCTGTTATGCACCCGACGGAAGGCTTTTTGAATTGGTAGATGATGATGGAACCATTATTCGGGAAGTGACTTTTGAAGACATGATAGAAGCTTGGGAGCATTATCAGGAGGAAGCACGGGCCTAAACATAGTCAGTGCCTGTTTTTGGGGAGTTAATAGACGATCGGTAATCATGCATGAGAAAGAGTCAATATCATTGAATGGCTAACTTTAAGGTAAGCTCTCTTTCATAATAGTTAGGTTGTTGCCCAGTTTCGTTTCTATCGGTTTTTTTCATAGGTACAGTTCTGTAAGTTACAACTCCTCTTAGGGGGGTAGTAAGAAATATGAGCGAAACCGATCTCGATCCGTATGCGGTACGGCAAGAAAAGACGCGAATTCCACCCAATAATTTTCTCGGACGAATGAAATATCTCGGGCCGAGTTTGGTTATCACGGGGGCGGCTGTCGGTTCCGGCGAGCTCGTGCTGACTACGAGTTTGGGCGCGGTGGCTGGCTGGGGGCTCCTTTGGTGGTTGCTTTTAGCGTGTCTTTCTAAAGCCTTCGTTCAAGCTGAACTCGCTCGCTATACGGTTACCTCAGGAGATACCTATTTACGTGCGGTCAATCGTTTGCCCGGCAAGATCTGGAAAATCTCCTGGCCCATTTGGATGGGACTGTTGGCATATATACCTGGGGTTATGGGGTTGGGCGGGGTTATCGGAGGAGGGGGCGAAGCGCTGTCCTTTATCTTTTCTTTGGGTGGAATAGAGATCGGTGGCGTAGTGTGCACTGCACTTATTGCTGTTATTGCATCCGTTATTTTGAGTTCAGGTTCCTATCGTTGGTTGGAGTCGATCAGTCTGTCGATGGTCTTATCCTTCACTCTCGCTACACTGGTTTGCGCTATGGCGATGCAATTCACAGATTTTCATATGACTCTCAATGATCTGACAGTCGGCCTTTCTTTTGATATGACCGTGTTTGTCGCGATGCCGGCCTTGGCCCTGGCTGCCTATGGGTTCGTCGGGAGCGATCCAGGTGGATACACTTATTGGTGCATCGAAAAAGGCTATCCGAATTATCTTGGTTCTGACCGCAACGATCCTCAGTGGGAGAAACACGCGCGCAGTTGGATGCACGTACTACAGACAGATGTGTGGCTCGGTCTTATCGTCATGGTTTGTTCCACTTTACCGTTTTATTTCCTAGGTGCTGGTGTGTTGAATGCGATGGGACTAGCACCGGACGGTAGTGGCGAAACCATCGCCGTGCTCTCCAATATCTTTACGCAAACGCTCGGCCAGTGGGCTGTCTGGATCTTTAGTTTTGGTGCGTTCTTTATTTTGTTCTCAAGTGTATTGTCGGGCTACGCCACGACTGGACGGTATATCCCCGATTATTTTATTGAAATGGGGTTTATGGACCGCTCCAATATCAAGCTTCGCAAGGCAATTATTCGTTGGTACGTGGGCATTTTACCGCTGGTAGCGTTTTTGATTTACCTCTGGGCCGAGAACTTTGTGTTCCTTATTATTGTTGGCGGAGCCACAGCAGCACTGTTTGGTCCGATTAATGCAGGAGCGACGATTTGGCTTCAGAAAACCAATATGGATTCGCGGATTCAACCGAGAGCACTTGCCCGTTATGGTCTGCGCGTGATTCTGATGATGGAAATAATCATTGCTCTCAGTGTCATCTGGTTTGTTGTCTTAGGACCCTTTCGGAGTTAATCG
>CAZPZZ010000296.1:0-2643 GCA_964591245.1 uncultured Vicinamibacteraceae bacterium
ACGGCGTAATTGTCCGAGGGGCGAGAACGACGCCCAACCACATCCGGACCAGTCCGGTTAGTGCCAGACCCACTCAATACGACATAGACCTCGGTAACCAACTCGTGCGACGCGACAGAATTCTGACGTGGCTCATCCAAGGCGCTCCGGTGAGCAACCGCGACCTGCACATTGCTCTTACCAATGTCGATCGAACGTACCTGTTGATCAACGAGGTTCGACCCGCGCCCCAATTCCACGTATCTCTGAATTTCCTCAGCTGCAATATACGTTGACGGACACCCTGGACACGAGGGTTCGACATTCTGAGCGGAAACACGCCCCAGCAGAAAAGCGACTGTCACGATGCCCACCACTAGCGAAAGCTGCTTCAGCCCCACCCTCATGGGCCCGTCTCGCTGTTCCTGTCCGCATCGCCCACAACACGCGCCGCCGCTAACTCCTCGAACTCGGCATCCTCAAGGTGCGTCATCCCGATCCAGGCGTGGGACATCTCGTCGACTCCTCGGGCCCCAAACATCACCCACTGATCTGGATCCGGATTTATACGATTACTCGCGGTGTTGTCGTATTGGGAACGTAACAGCAGTACCGTACCCTGAGGCAGCAATGGTTGAGCGTCGTCTTCGTACACATACGCAATCTGCCAGTTGTGATCATAGCGATTCACGCTACTGAGCAGTTCCCGACGACCATCGGGATAGAGCGCTTCCATCGACATCGCAGTCCCGCGCATGTGCATATGCGGCCGGAAACTCTGAATCAGCACGGGCGACTCCATGACGTACTGATCCTCAAGAATCAAATAGCCGTGCGGAGGAATGATGAGGTCGCGTGCACGCGGTCCGCTACGATGAGTTCCATCAAGCAGGAAGCGCTGCTCGCCTTGCGTCACCTTTGCCGGCTTCTGCCCCTCCGGATAGAGCCACACCCCCACTTCAACAACATCCGTCACTTCCTCTCCGACGGGAAAATAATGCAGGTTAAAGCGCACCTCGGCTGGACCGGCCGGCAACAACTTCCCTACCCCTTCAGGCATCAGATCCCACCGCTTGCCGATACCCATACCCACCAACCGCACCGGCCGCGGTCGATCCTCGGCAACGACCCCAGTACTCGCGTCCCCTACCGCCTCCTCGGCCACCCGTAATGTCGCGTGCCCGTGATGCGTTACCTGAAGCCCCACGGGATACGAGGGCTTGAACTCGGCCGCTCGAATCCAACGGGGCTCGCTAAAACCTTCGAATGGCACCCGGGGCTCCCACCATTGGTCTTGGCCATTCGCCACCACGGTGTACGGGGTGGAACGAACCACAAAGTCCGGAGGTCGTTCCAACATCGCTTCGAGTTCCCACTCGGCTGCAGACTGCCATTCGAGCGAAGGAGGGAGATCGGTCGGGTTACCTTCCGGCGCGCCCGAATCCACCCATCGGACAACCAGATCGATTTCCTCCGGTGTCAAAGAAATATCATTCTTGAACCTCTGGATACCGACTGTGGTATCGATATGCCACGGTGGCATCAACTTCCGCTCGACTCGATTCCTGATGCTCCGCGCCCAGGGTCTCACTTCAGAGTAGGTGAGCAGCGACATTGGACCGATACCCGAAGGCTGATGGCATTGCTGACACGAACGCTGCAAAATCGGCGCAATGTCTCGACTAAAAGTGGGAAGCGTGTCCTCTGCCTCCGACGCGGCGAGCACGCGAGAAGACGTGCCCACCCCGATCGACGCGACCACAGCAACTAGTACCACCGTCCAACGACATTGCCATCTCCAAGGGAGCACCGACTTCTCCATGGTTCCTATCCTCTCGTCGATACGAGGCGATCTGTTTCACAAAAAGTACGGTCAACCCGCATGCCGATTCGTCAAGGCTCAACAATGACTTGCACGAACGCATTGGTCCAGCAGCACTGAAATTCGAACTCACGAATCTCATTAAATGCAAGTGCGCGAACCACGTAATGACCGGCGTCGGCAAACGTCACCTGTGTTGCCACTTCCGCCCCGTCCCCAGGTGTAACCCAGAACAGGGGATCCACTTCGCTGGTCGGCTCGGCAAACGTGACGAGACCAGGCCCTTGGTGCTTGAACCACTTTACGTGGATTGGGCGTTCATCGTCAGGACCTTCCGGATCCCGCGTCGTCCACACATTGATCATACGCGGCACCCCTACCGTCGCGCGAAGCGGTGGCCCCATCACTCCGGCCGGTCCCCGACCCACTGGTCCGTTCGGCTCCCAGCGTACGAGCGGTGCCATACTGGCCCGTCCCGGAAATTCCCACCCAGCCAGCTGATAGGGTGCGCGGGTCAGTCTCCCGGGCACGGATAACGTTTGCCCACTAGAACGTAACGTCCACACCACGTCACGATCACCGAAGTCAGCAGGTACCGTGGCAGTAAACACCCCCCAGTGACGACGGTCCCCTTCCGGTGCCGTCTCGAAACGGGTGGGCTGACCACCATCGAGCTCCTGGGGCTCGATGAAATTGTCCGGTCCAAGTGGAACCTCGAGCACTTCCTCCGTGTTGACGTTGTAGTAGCCGAAGGATAGCTCGTATGTACCGTCAGGGTTCTGGTACCAGCCCTCGAAGATGGGAATAACCGGACCACCAGATGCTCGCAACACCTGGAGGTT
>CAZPZZ010000297.1:0-2558 GCA_964591245.1 uncultured Vicinamibacteraceae bacterium
GAAAATCAGCCTTGCTCTAGATGGCGTATTTGCCCCGAGATTCACTTTTATGGCCAGAGCCCCCCCAGCTCAGAACCCCTCAAGAATCGCTTAAATCGCGAAATAGGCCTATTGTTAGGGCTGATACCGGGTGTTGGGTGACAGTTTGCCATTTAGTTAAAATGATTGTAGCAAAAAGGTGAAATTCTATGGTCTTAAATAAGAGCAGAATCTTAGCTTTGTTGCTAGTGGTTGTAACCTTTGTTGGATGTGGTGAAGATGAAGAAGAAGCTGAATTAAAGATCGGAGGATGCTGTTCCTGTCCTGGTCCAAGCATTGCAGGATGAGAATTTGGGTGTTTGTCGTAGTTCGGAAAGAGCACTAAGGAAAATAGGTACATCAGAAGCACTGAAAGCAGTTGAGGAATATCAATCACTCCAATAATATGCTGGTAAGAGCACGAGGATTGGGTATGTGAAACGGTTTGGTGTGTTAATGTCTATCTCTAGGGGAAATAAAATTGAAGTTTGAAAAAAGGACACCTAAAGGTCGTTCCGATTATGAACCAGTGCTTGGTAGTTGTTTTGATTGTGGGCATGAAGTTAGTAACTTTGCTAAAACATGCCTTAATTGTGGTCTTTAGAGACCGTTTTAAACACCTTAATTACGCATTTAAGAGACTATAATCCTGACAAGGTGCCATGACTGGAATCATTTTATTAGTAAACGAGCGAAACTGTGTCCAAGTTGAGGTCGCCCAAATCCTTCTTTAACACTTGGAGAGGAAGTTGTAGAACTAGCTAGAATGGCAAGTGCAAACAGAACCGTGATTGGCTGCGCTATTCTCGTTTTAGGTGTTATTGGTTTTACCATCTACAAAATTGTTACTCTGATACAATAAAATCAACCTAGGGACACCCCCTCTTTTCCTGCGATGGCAAACAGTCAAATCAAAGGTGTAGGAAATGCCGGTAAGGGCACGAGAATTGGGTATATGAAGAAGTTTGGTGTAGTCCTGATAATTGTAGGTCTTATTAGCGGGTTGTGGTGATGGTGATCACACTGATGAGTGGGTTGGAAAGTAGACGTTGAAAATGTGGAATGGCGAGAATTATACGATTTCTGAGGAGGCTAATTTTAAGGAAGGTCAGATGGAAATTGGAGGAACTATGGAAAGGTGGGACTTTATTGTAGAGGAATTTAAAATAACTGCAGAGTTTACTTTAGGAATGATAGTCGTTGGGAATTTGTAAGGATTGGGAGGGTGGTACATACATTACGTCGGATAATTTTCCCGCACAAAAGATCAGCTTCAAAAACGGCGTAGCACCGCATACTTTCACCCTATTTTCCTTATTTCATGACTGATGGCCAATTTATTAACCCCGTTCTAATTGGTGACCACCGTTTAATGATATCCTTGGGTAGGTGTTTAGATAGATTCCGTATCTTGGTTCTAGCATGAATTCACTTATATAGTTGAATTTAAGTGACCTGATATACATAATGGAATATAAAGCAGTGTAAAAAATCGACACTGCTATCACGAGAAAACAACCCCTTGTTCGGTTGGAACTGACAAAAAGAGGAGAATGTAAAGATGAGATCTAAATATATGCTGATAATTGCGTTCTATTGGTTATCGGTAACGATTACCACGGCACAGATCGACCAAAAGCCGATTGGATTTTGGCAGTTTGATGAAGGAAAAGGGGGCCAAGCTACTGATGTATCTGGCAACAAGTTTCAGGGTAAGATGATTGGAAATCCGAAATGGGTGGAAGGCAAAGTTGGTAAAGCACTCCAATTTGATGGTGCCAAAGCCTATGTTGAAGTAGCTGACATTAAAACCCCTCCCGTTTTAACTTTTGCTTGTTGGTTCAAGAAAACGGGAAAAGGTAATGGTGGAGTGCCTCGGATTCATTCCAGTGGTGGAGGACCATGGACGCTAGAATATGGAATAGGCAATACTCATCAGCCAGATGGCCTCGGATTTTATCTTGCTTTTCAGGATGGTGGTGGAGCCACCGGTTGGAAAATGTTTTTCACCCCTGAAGAGGGAAGTTGGTACCATACAGCCATTACCTTTGATGGCAAGATGGTCAGAACCTACGTCAATGGGGAACAGAAATTCGAGAGTGATACTTGGAAAGGCAAGAAGATCAACTCTCATATTTCTCGGATTGGTGCTCATGCGCCTGGCGGCGACTGTTTCGATGGCATCATAGATCAGGTAGTCATGTTTGAAGTTGCCCTCTCGAAAAAGGAGATCCAGAGCCTACATGACGGAACGTGGTTGGCGGTAGATTCTGCTGATAAGATAACCGTCACTTGGTCAGATCTAAAACAAAAATAAGTTTGTTCTTTTTGCTACTCTCGTCAGTCTTTGTAAATCAACCGCCGATCTCTGTCAAGGGGTATCCGTTGGTATCCTACCAACATGTCGACTAGATCACATGAGGTACTTTGGCAACCTGGTATCAGTCGACTTACTGAACGGGGTCAATGGTGTCGTTGAGTTAGTGACAGCCTGCTTGCACTCGTTACTGATGGAGCCATAAGTGGATATCAGCATACGC
>CAZPZZ010000298.1:0-2539 GCA_964591245.1 uncultured Vicinamibacteraceae bacterium
AAATATCCGTGGCCACTGCCCCTTTATTTTCATCGAACAGCCAAATGCCCATAGCTGTTTCGAGGTCAACCTTAGCCCCGATTTGTGTTACCAACACCAGACTAATAATGATTAAACTGATACATAATAGTGTTGCTTTCATTTTTGTTAGGGTTTCTCCTGCTTTTTATATTTGGTAAGATTATATCAGTGTTTACCTCCACTCGAAATAAAATCTAAGCACAAATGGAACTAGATTCATGTAGAAGAGGATTGTTCTAAAGGTCTAATCCTCATCGAACCATGATCTGATACTTTTATTTAGCCAAGGAGTGCACCAAGTTTGAGTGTTCATCTTTGCCGTGTTTCTAGGCCAGAAAAAGGAGTAATATATTCATCTGATGCTATTGAGACCCAATTTGGTTTGTTGCGCTTGGACAATTTTGTAAATATAATAAAAATTTAAATCGTTAGAGGGTCAATATGAATCCAGAAGACATCCCTGGAATGACGGAGCTTATAGAACAAAAGTTACTGAATGACATCGGTCAATCTGTAAAACTTGAGGCCGATGAAGTTATGTTGGAATTTGGCACTTTTTTTGGTCGTAGTACTCGTAGCATTATAAATGGGGTACTAAAAAATAAAAATATTGATCTGAATTCCAGATTGAAGCCAGTGCTGAAGGTTTATGATAGTTTCTGTATGCCCAATGAGGGAGCTTTTGACGAACGCATGTTAGAGGAGATCGATTATGTGAAGAGAATGGCTAGCCATGGAAGTGTTCAGAATTTGCTTGAAGAGCAAGACGGAAAGATTAATTTCAGAGCCATTTTTGATCATTATATGTCAGATATACCTGAAGAAGTCTTGGATGTTTTTGAGAGTGGATTATATCAGATAGAACATGACGGTTTAGCTATAAAATTTATGCATATAGATTTGCCAAAATGGTGGGAGGAATATAAATATCTTATTGATACTTTCTTTTTAAATTTGAGAAAAGGAGCGATTATTATTTATCAGGACTTCTTTTATCATTGGTCAGCTACTTTGATAGTAGCAATTTTTTTGTGGATTGAAGAAGGCTTTTTGGAACCAGTTAGAACTGCTGCTTCGTCTTTAGTTTGTAATATCAATAAGGAGATAGTTGAAGGTGATGTTCGAAACCTAGAAGCTCAAATGAAAAGCATTGATCACTTAGAAGTTCTAAGTAGATGTCAAGACTATTTTTCGAAATTTGATTTTGTCGATAGACGAGAATATTTTGTGAATCGCTTATTATTGGCTCAGTTGCAATACAGTTTCGAGAAAGGGGATTTTAAAACTTCTCGGGCTATATTTAGTTTTTTAATGGAGCAAAAAGCAGTTTTGGCTCAAGCACAATCAAAGAATTTAGGTGGTCTTTATGGAGATTTACTTGATCTTGTAGATAATGGCTTTTCGCTACGCAGAACGCAGTAAAACATGTATTTGAGTTTTAATTTAACTGAAATAAACGGATCATTTAAACCGTAAATAGTGTGTTCTTGCGGCTAATGGCTACTTAGACAGTTTTATATGCAATAAAAATTAAATTGCTAGAGGGTCAATATGAATCCAGAAGGCATACTTGGGATGATGGAGCGTATAGAAAGAATTACTGAATAGCATCAGTCAATCTGTAAAGCTTGAGGCCGATGAAGTTATGTTGGAATTTGATGTTTTTTTGTCGTAGTACTTATAGTATTATGAATGGAGGACTCAATACTGGATGAAGTTCTTCGGTTCCGACGAGACACTCATCGGTTTCGACCTTAACGTAGTTGAATCGATCAACAGAAAGTGTCGTTGCTGCTTTGACTTTCATTTCTGATTTCAGAAGTGAGCAAGTTACTTCTGCTAGGTGCATTGTCTTTACTGCCGAGAGGAACAAACCTATCAAGATAACCATCGACAATACAGCAATTCACCATTACATGAACCCAAAAGACCCAGCATAGGTGAATGGTCTGTTTCACCAAGCGGTTCTTGGGGCTATGGTACTAGAAATCTGTGTGTGTCTTGCCAATCCAACTACTTGTCACCATTTGCCTATCCCAACTGTGTTTTTCGTTCCGTATTAGAATCCTTTGTTGAACAGTGTTGGGCATGCCTTAGTCCATTTCAGCCTAGCTTTTACCGTTTTATCTATGGTTGGCTACGACTATCTGTTATGATATCTACTAGTTAGATCGAATTCTAAACGTAGGGAAAGATACAGCCATGTTTAGGTATTTTGCTAGTGTTATTTTGTTACTCAGTTTCGTATATTTGAGAAGTTTTGCTGATCTGCGAGATGGGTTAATTGGTTATTGGAAATTTGACGAAGGTAGTGGGGGAAAAGTCAAAGATATTTCTGGTAAAGACCACCACGGGAAACTCGTATCTGGAGAAATAAAATGGATCAATGGCAAAGAGAAAAAAGCAATATATTTTTCTGGTACCGATATCCAAATTGATGATCACCCCGATTTTCATTTGGAGGATGCAGTATCAGTCTCCTTATGGACCAAGCCAGATGGTGCCCAATCAGCTTGGG
>CAZPZZ010000299.1:0-2525 GCA_964591245.1 uncultured Vicinamibacteraceae bacterium
CCAGATCGGGCTTTTGCCAGTGGAAGCCGTCGGTCGACGTGGCGTAACACCAGGGCCGGCGGCCATCGGGGAGGGCAGATGGCAAGTACCACATCTTGAAGAGGTTCTCTTCTTCGTCGTAGAGGACCGTCTGACCTACGAGCTGCACATCTCCAGTCTTGCCGAGGTCTCTGCCCTCCTCCCAGGGCCGGTCCGCCACGATGATGGGATTGCCGGCGTGCTTGTTGGGCCGGTTCATGTAGTGGGAGATGCGGCTGGCCTCGTCGATGAGCAGGTCGTCGAGGAAGTGCTGCTTGCGGTTGCCGATATCGACGATGCCGGCCGCCGGGGTGGAAGCGGGTTGGAAAATGGTCATTGGCTTGGCTCCTTTTGTGGCGCGTAAACTCAACATGACAGCTGTCTCTGTACCCTTCCTACTCGCTGACGTTGTTGCGTCGGTGGATAGTTTCCGCTGCATCCATGGTCTGGGAGAGGAGGGTGGGTGTGTAGGAATTATAAAGGCCCTTTTAGGGCGTGGGGTCAAGCCATATGGGTGTGTGCTGGCGTGTGTGTGCCTTTGTGCGCCAGGATGCCGTGATACCGGACCAAATTGAGCCGGCGCAGTGGGACGAGGGCGGCTAGTTTTTCAATCAACTTAATCTCGAACTAAAAATAAAAAAACACCTGCTTTTAAGGGTGGGGTTAAGCAATGTGGAGCCGATCGGATGGGCCCTACCTGGCGCTTGACCCTTGCGCGGGACTAGGGTATGATAGGCGGAGGATTGAAGGAGGTGCGAAGTCCCATGCGTTTGAAGATTGCCATCTGCCAGTTTCCCGCGATTGGCGCCATCGGGCGCAATTTTGGCTATATTTCCCGGCACTTGCGGAATAGCCGCCTCTACTCATTCCAGAACAATTGACCTGTTGCGCGGTCCCGGAGCCGCGCCCACCATCCTGAAGGTGACCCATGGACGACCTGAAAGCAGCAACCAGACCATTCCTCGACTGGTATGGTATCTTCGCTTCCCATCGCAAAGAGGAGGCCGACGGCCGCATCTGGTCCCAGGAGCCGCCGACCGGCGTGCGCCTGGCGGTTGAGACGGCGAAGAAGTCGGAGGTGTTCTTCCACCGCGAGCGCCCCTGGGAGCAGGACGCCAATCTCCACATCAACACCATGCTCTACGACGGAGGCCGCTATCGGCTGTGGTACGGAGTGGCAAAAGTCGACGACGTGGCCGGCAGCTACGTCTGTTACGCCGAGAGCGACGACGGCTTCGAGTGGGAGCGGCCCGAGCTGGGCCTGGTCGACTACGAAGGCAATAGCCGCAACAACATCATCTCGGCCGGCCGCGACCACTTCCTCGGCTCCGTCTTCATCGATCCCAACGCACCCGAGGCCGAGCGCTACAAGGCCATCGGACCGGTGGGCCGCTACTACCGCGACGGCGTGCTGGACCTGGACATGGACAAGCAGAAGTTCAAGGAGTTGCTGGTTGCCCTGGACCTGGGCGGCGTCTCCGCCGCGGAGCAACGCCGCAAGATAGAGATTCGCCAGGCCGTGAGCGCCTCGGTCTCACCCGACGGCATCCACTGGACCAACGTGGAGGAGCCCATCCTCGATGTCGGCAATACCGCCCTGGACACCCACAACCTGGCGGTCTGGGATCCCTACGAGGAGCGTTACGTGCTGTACCTGCGCGGTCACCTCGAGCGCCGCCGGCTGGTGCGCCGCGCCGACAGCGCCGACTTCCGCTCCTTTCCGCAGGCCCGTCCCTGCCTGATGGCCGACCCGGGCGACCTGGCCGACGACGACATCTACAACTCCTGCTACACCCCCTATCCGGGCCGTCAGCTCTACCTGATGTTCCCGTCGTTCTACCACCGCATCCCCTCTACCGTCGACGTGCAGCTGGCCATAAGCCACGACAGCCATACCTGGATACGGCCGGAGCGCAAGCCGATCATCGACCTGAGCAACGACCAGGGAGAGGACTACGGGTGCATCTACGCTTCGCCTAACTTGGTCGCCCTCGACAGCGGAGACTGGCGGCTACCCTTCAGCGGCCATTACCGCCTGCACGACTTCCTGGAGCGGGGCGCCTCTTATCCGATGGATACCGAGCTGCGCTGGGCTGAATGGAAGGAAGACAGGCTGGTTGGGCTGGAGGCCGAGGGGGAAGGATTCGTTGCGCTGGTGGAGAAGACCTGTCTCGGGCAAGAGATGCGGCTGAACTACCGCACGGAGCCGGGCGGCTCGATCAAGGTGGAACTGATCCAGCCCCCGGGCACGCCGCCCAAGGAAGTGAAGGCGGTGGACGGGTTCTCGCTGGCCGAGGCCGAGCCGCTGGAAGGCGACGAGCTTTCGGCTGTGGTGCGGTGGAACGGCAGTGGAGATCTTTCGGCGCTGGAGGGAGAGCTGTTGTCGGTACGGTTGCACCTGAACAAGGCGAAGGTGTTCTCGATCGCGATGTAAACGGCGAAGCGAGTCCCCATGAGGAGAGAAGATGGCTGACGAATTCTTTGCAGGTGAGGTGCAAGCGGTAGAT
>CAZPZZ010000300.1:0-2519 GCA_964591245.1 uncultured Vicinamibacteraceae bacterium
AAAAATCTGGATTCATTGTTGGCCTCTATTCTTAATACTTGCAAAAAACCTGCTAAAATCTACCTGATTGTATTTTTTTAGAAAAGACTCGATGTTTTCCTTCTGTGCAGATGCCATGTCATTAGAAAAATTCAAGTAATTTACACTTTTCTATCTGGATCTGGTTTAATAAGATCATGGCCGTAGGCTGCATGATTTTCACACTTTCTAAATAGACCACACAAGCCACGATATCGTGCTCTCCGTCCAGTATATCCACCAAGTTACACCTTGAACCGTTATACTTCACCAAGCCCAGTTCTACCTTCTGCCAGTTGTAACCGTCGTCGCTTGCAGCCAAGCAAATCCGCTGCAGCCAGCGGTCGCTATCACCTTGGGCCAGGTACCACATCCATAATTGGCCCTCTACCGGATGCACTGAACCATAATAGATGACTGCACGACTGTCTGGTGCGCCAGTGGGGCCAGCGGTACCACAATTCTGGTGCCATCGACTCCTGCTTGTATCGTACCAGATGTAAGCGGACACCGTGCTGAAAGGGAATACTATGGTCGTCAAAAGGGAATAAGACTACTTGCTGGCTGCTAGTTTGTTTGGGATAATTTTCGATTGTCTTGATCAGAACTTCTCTATCTGAATGATGTCTGATCTCTAATCTGAATTTTATACAAAGCTAGTCGCATGACGTTGATCCGGCATGCCCCTCTTAGTTAGTTCCGTCGTACAGTACACCGTCAAACACACCATCAATCTACTTCGCTCTCTGGTCAACTCATCTCCATTGTCGGAGGAATTGACGGCTTGATTGCCTCCGTTTTCGCCTATGCATGGCCATACACTATTCCGGCCTTTAGCACCGGCTAAAAACATTAGGACGATCCAAATTGGTTCAATCGTTATCAAGAGATTTGGCACGCTTATCCTATTTGCACCATTCTCCTTTATTTGGTGTTATCCAACAAGCGGGCGATGAAGACGGCGACTTTATCTTTATTCGACAAAACCCAGCAGATGAGGAACGTTCATCCGAAAGAATATCCCCTACAAACTCAGCTGCTATAGACCTAGAGGTGGAAATGTGGGAATTAGTCAAGAAGTCGACTGAAATATCAGATTTGAGAGATTTTCTACAACTCTTCCCTAACGGAAAGTTAGCTCCGTTGGCCAAGTTAAAATTAAAACAATTGGAACGACAAGGGAAATCTAGAGAATCAGGCAAATAGTATGGAAGAAGGTTGCAGTGGTCGTTCAGATTTACCAGATAGAGGGTATAGGCTTCAACCCCTGTAAACTCTAACGCGAAAAGTCATTATTGTAAAACAGTTGTGCTTTTCTCGGATTATAAACCTCCTATCAGCCATCAAATACATCATATTGGTCAACCTGACCTTATGAAATGACTTCTAAGCATTCTGATGTAAGAGCATCCTCGACAGCCCCTACGAAAGCGGGAATCAAAGGCGGGGATTAGTTGATTTCGTATCACCTTCTGATTTCATCTAAATACCACTTTACCTGAAAAGTGATATCCGATAAACTATCCTTAGCCTTTTGATTCAACTGATAAGCGCAACGATTAATTGTATAATTGTAATTGGCCAAAAGATTACTCGAGTTTGTGCGAGGCTACTTTATTCGTTATCGAATGTTTTTATAACAGAGAGGTGTTGTCCGACTTCTGCTTGGATGCAGTTGGAGTAGAAACATCAGATTTAGAGGTCGTATAGTTGATATATTTTAGGCTAATAGCTTTGAAGGAGTGGTTTGAAATGTTCAAGTCGGTTTCTGTCGGAGACTACGTTTGTTTGGTTTTGGTGATGACATTGACAATTAACCCTTTAGCTTCAGGAAATCATAATCCGAAGCAGGGGCCGAAAGAGTGGCGAGGATATAAATTTAAGGCTCAAGACATAAAAAAAGCCAAAGAAGAGTGTGAAGCCGGGGGCAAACCCGGGCCTGAATTTGTCTCCACGGTCCGGGATGGAGAACCCAACCTGGCCTTGCTTGAGAAAGCCACCTTTAAAATCCTGAATGAACTGGGCGGATGGTGCCCACGACGACACTGCGGCAAGTATATCCACGATGGGTTTTATAACAACTGTCGCAGTTGGATTATCGGTCCGGCCCCGTCATGGGGTGAGATAGATCTGGGTGGCGTAGCCACAGTCAACCGTGTTTTTATCGGCAGCGACCACTCACAAGGTTTCGTCGATCGAGTGCTGGCTGATTTCGACATCTTGGTAGCCGACAAAGTTGCGGCGGAAAAATCAGACGCCCCCAGTTGGAAACAGGTCTATACACACAAGAAGGGAGCTCCCATCAGCAAAACAACAGAGATTAAATTTAAAGAGGTTAGGGCGCGATGGGTGCGAATCCACATTCGTGGGGCCAATGGGGCACGTTTGGATGAACTGGAAATCTATGGGGGAAATAACCCGATGTCGATCGACCCTGTCGGCAAATTGCCATCGACGTGGTCACAGATAAAAACTGTCCATTGGTAGGTTTCATCTATCAC
>CAZPZZ010000301.1:0-2502 GCA_964591245.1 uncultured Vicinamibacteraceae bacterium
AACTACAAGTTTTCTCACGAGAATAAATAAGTGCTCAAGACCAACCAAAATCCTTAAAACATACACAAAACCACTGAATGTTGTTGAGTTCGATGGTGGATATCTGACTACAATTAAGGAAAACTTTCGTCACTTTGTGAGTGTTGTAACTTAACGGGAAGTTTTTTGTATTAGATCATACTCTCCTCATTGTTTTTTGATTTAACATTGAAGAAATGGTAGAAATTCATCAATGTTGAGGAAGCAAATATCCAAGAAAGCTAAATTGTGAAAACGGCCAAACATACTGTGTGGTTGATGATGCTGGTTTTGGCCCTTCTACGGCTAAGTTTTCCCCTTGTTACTCAAAGTCAGAATTCTGTCACCAACGTTGAAAATCCTTTAATTGGGAGATTGGTTCAACAACTTAAATCAAAAAGTATCCAAGCCCGCCTTGATGCTACTTATGCCCTTAGCCGCATTGATCCGCCTGTTGCTGTCGTTGCTGTTCCTACTCTAATTCAAGCATTAGAGGATAAAGATGGATTAGTTCGCGCAGCTAGTGCATACACCTTAAGTCAAGTAGGAACAGCACAAGCCAAATCCGCGGTATTGCAAATCCTGCCCCAATTTATCAATACTCTTGTCAATCACAATTCGGATGACAGCTATCTTAGGGTTCGTGCAGCAACGATTGTTGCTGTTGGCGCAATGGGGGCAGTTGCTCAGAATGTAACACCAATCTTAATCCAAGCACTCAAAGATGACCGAGAGGAAATTAGAGCCAATTCCGCAGTAGCCTTAGGCAGAATCGGTCAACCGGTTGAAATGGTTGTTCCTGCCCTAATTCAGTTTATGCAAGGAGATGATTTGGCACAAGCAACGGGAGCGTATGCCTTAAGTCAAATCAAGTCGTCTGAAGCTGAAGCTGCTGTTCTTGAAATACTTCCCAAATTAATCTACACACGTAACAGTAACGATCCAAAAGTTACGACGGCTACTCTCGTAGCATTGAAAGGAATAGGACCTCCTGCATGCTTGGCGTTACTTGAAGAAATGTCGCAGACAGATCCTACTCTCAGGAAAAAAGCGGTACAGACACTGGAACAAATTGGGGAAACGGCCATCTCTGTACTTGTTCAAACGTTGTCGAGCAAAGATCAGAAATTGAGGTTAAGTGCAACACTTGCATTAGGGCAAATTGGAGCCTCTGCGGAAGTTGCAGTGCCTAATCTGATAGAGTTGCTGGATGATCCAGACCAATTAATTTGCGGACTTTCCGCTTATGCTTTAGGTGGTTTGGTCAAGCAGCGAAAAATGCGGTACCCAGGCTAAATGAGCTGTTATTCCATTCTGATCAAGCAATTCGAACAAATGCTGCTTATGGGTTGGGTGGTATTGGCCAAGCCGCAAAAATGGCAATACCAAATCTTATTCGAACCTTAAATGATCCGAATACTGAGGTTCGTCTAAGTGCCGTCCACACACTCGGACAAATTAAGGCTGAGGTTGGAGTGTCCAGCTTAATTCCGATGTTGTCAGATGAAGATGAGTGGATTCGTTTAGGAGTCGCCCACGCACTGGGACAAATTGGCCTGCCAGCTCAAGTTGCTATCCCAATGCTGATTCAGAGTTTACTGGATGATCATGAAGGAGTTCGTCATAATGCAGTTAAGTCATTGGTCTTGATTGGCTCCCCCTCAGTACCTCAGCTTATCGATACTCTTGAAAATAAAGATAGGATTATGCAACTTCGTGTGATAGATGTTCTAGGTCGATTTGGAAAAGTGGCCATACCTGAGTTACAGCAAGCATTGTATTATAACAACGCTGAAGTTTGTCGTGGCATTATTTCAGCATTAGGAAGTATTGGGGAGGATGCGGTACCGATACTGCAAGAAATACTAAGTCATCAAGATAGCCAGATGCGTTGGTCCGCGGCTCACGCACTCAAGAAAATAGATAGTCCAATAGCGAAGAAAGTTTTGTCGGAATATCTCAATCGTGGTCGTTGAATCGATAACTACTAAATTCATACTAATTATTAACTGGAGATCCATTGGTTAATTCTGTGTTTATATAAATTCAGGTATAAAACCTTGACAACTAATTTTAAATGCATTAAATTGACCCTCCATTTAGGGATCTCAATTTATTTCCTTTTGACTGGAAAAATGTATCCTAATGTTCTTAAGATAGATTGATTTTCTTGCTACGAAGAAAGAACATACAAAAAAATAGAGAACGGAAAAATTGAACAAATTATTATTCAAAAAAACCTTGAATTGGTTAATACTGTCTATTCTGTTTGCTGGATGGAGTTCTGCAAAGATTGACTTCGATCGTCAGATCCGTCCCATCTTCTCTGATCGTTGTTATGCGTGTCATGGACCAGATAAAAATGCGAGAAAAGCGAATCTTCGGTTGGACAAAATGGATAGTTTATTTGAGCAACGGAATGGTGTTTCTATCATCAATCCTAACCATCCGGAACAAAGCGAACTTTATCAGCGTATCATTTCG